>DBFDDV010000065.1:0-36328 GCA_048302525.1 Collinsella sp.
GGCCCTGCTCATCCCGCAACACGACAGACGATGCCTCCACCATTTGAGCGCTATCAAGCCAACGCGCGCCGCCCTTGGCATCACCCGAGGCTGACGCAATCACCACATAGCGGTCCCCATCCGCACCGCGCTCGTCAAAGCCATAGGTATACCCACCGGCATCAAACGTTGTTTCCGCCGTGACATACCAAGGAAGATCCACGTCCCCTAGCTGCGCACCTCCCATGCAGTTTGCGCTGTCGAGCTTACAGACGAGGGCTTTGAGACCCGATACGCACTCGTTATCCTGCGGATCCAATCCATACTTCTCGACCGCCTTGGGCGATATCCACACCACAACGCGATCGGCAGCAGGCGCCACTACAAGGTCCACGTCCTCGTCAACGGGAAACCGGTAGCCCTCAGGCTGGCCCTCCATGGCACGAGCGGTCCCCTTGGCCAACCGCTCAAAACCCTCGATCCCATAGGAAAGCCCATGGGCGGTCGCAGTAACCTGGGCCCCGTCCTCAGCGTCCCCAGCAAACGCAAATCCCGGCACCCAGCAAAGCGCGAAGGTCAAAGCACAGGCGACAAGCACGCGGAATCTATTAAGCACGAAAAGCTCCAAGCGAATACAAGGACGGAGTGAAACACAAAACGATGGAATTATCGCGCCAAGCCGCACTACGCGGAAAGCTCAAAGCCGTACTTAGCCCAAATCTTCTGCGCCTTCTTGTTGGTCAGGCAGAAGTCGATGAACGCCTTGGCCTCGTCGGCATGCTCGGAGCTCTCGGCGACAGCACCGGGATACACGATGGGCTTGTGCGAGTCCTCGGGACACACAAAGGCCTCCTCGATACCGTCGTAGCGGAAGATGTCGGAGCTGTAGACAAAGCCAGCCACGCAGTCGCCCGTAGAAACGTAGGCGGCAGCGGTGCCGACCTTGTCGGCCAGCGCGACCTTGTCGGCGATCTCGGGCACGTACTCGCCGTCATCGCCCTCGGTGCCGGTGTAGAGGCCCACGGAGGCCAGGGCCTGGTTGGCGTACTTGCCGGCGGGAACGGTCTTGGCGTCGCCGATGGCGATCTTGCCGTCCAGGTTCGCGACGTCGGCGATGGCCTCGACCTTGGTGTCGGAGCCCTCGGCGCGAATGATCACGAGGTCGTTGACGAACATGTCCTCACGCGAATCGGCGTCGACGAGCTCGGCGGCCTCGGCGTCGTCCATGGTGCCCTTGGAGGCCGTGATGAGCACGTCGACGGCGGCACCGGCGCGCATCTGCTCGACAAGGTCGCCAGACGCCTTAAACTGCGTGTCGGCAAACGTGGTGCCGGTCTGCTCGGTGTAAAGCTCCTGAACCTCGGGCAGAGCCTTCTCGAGCGAGTTAGCAGCGAAGATCTGCAGCTCAACAGCCTTCTTCTTAGAGGAAGACTTGACGGAGCCGGTATCGGAACCAGCGGGCTCGGACGTCTTGTTGCCCGAGCAGCCAGCAAGGCCAAGGCCGGCGGCAGCGGCAGCAGAAAGCGAGACAAAACCGCGGCGAGAAACCATATCGAACATATTCAACCCTTTCGGACGTTTTGCCCGGGTACCCCACCGCGGGCTTTAATCTGCAATCAGATTATACTTCTGCGAGAATAATGATAGTGAGAAATTATTCTCGTCAGAGAATATAGTTTCGAGTTACCGTGCACCTCGGCGTCGCTTCGGCGGAAAACAAAAGCGGAGCAGCCGTTCAGGTCGCCCCGCCGCAGGTAAACCACCTAGTTGGTATGTCCGCCGCCCGCTGTCATCTGAGCCGCATGCTCCAACTGGTCCGCTATGGCCTCCCAGCTTTCGCGGGCGGCCTTCGTAGAACCGGGAAAGTTTACGACAAGTGTATGACCTCGTTGCATGCAAATAGCACGCGAGAGCATTGCGCGGCGCGTCTTGGTCATCGAGTACGCGCGAATCGCCTCGGCAATACCCGGCACATCACGGTCGCAGACGGCACGCGTCGCCTCGGGCGTCACGTCGCGCATCGAAAGCCCCGTGCCGCCGCAGGTGAGCACGACATTGGCGTGGCACTCATCGGCGGCTTCCGCAATGGCATCACCAATCTCGCTGACGTCGTCGCGCACGACCACATGCGAGGCGACCGCCCAGCCCTGCGCCTCGATAAGCTCCTCGAGCGCGGCACCCGCCTCGTCCTGCGCAAGATCGCGCGTGTCCGAACACGTCACAATCGAAATCTTCAGCTCCATAGTCTTCCTCCTACAGCACCGTTCCCTCGGGCAGGTCGACACGCACGACATCCACGACGTCGCCCGCCTTGAGCTCGCACGGTCCTTCGTCAATACGCAGCAGGCAATTGGCCCGCTGCATCGTGCCGAGCAGCGCCGAATTCTGCGTCTTGGCCTCGGTCACCAACAGCTCACCGGTCTCGGGGTCGCGCAAAACCGTGGCGCGATCGAAGAAGCGTCGATCCTGGCGCTTCTTCACGCCGTGCGTGAGCGTCGCCTGCTGCACGGGACGCACGCCCTCGGCAAAGCCGCGCATCTTGCGGATCGCCGGACGGGCGAGCATCTCAAAGCCCACATACGCCGCGGCCGGATTGCCTGAAAGCCCCAGGTAGGGCTTACCCCCGAGCAAGCCAAACGTGATGGCCTTGCCCGGACGCATCGAGATGCGGTCAAACAGCACCTCGCCCTCGCGCCGGACGAGCGCCGTCACGTAGTCGTAATCGCCCGCCGAGGCGCCACCGCTCGTAATGACAAAATCGCACTCCCGCACGGCGCGATGCACCAGCTCGGCAATCACCTGCTCATCGTCGGGCGCGATGCCGTAGAACACGGGCTCGGCTCCTGCATCGAGCGCTTCGGCCATCAGCGCCGACGAATTGGAGTCGCGAATCTGCCCGCGCGCCGGCACCTTACTCGGTGCGACCAGTTCCGTCCCCAGCGGGATAATGCCCACACGCGGCGCGGCATGCACTTTCACGCTCGGGTACCCGGCGCTCGCCAGCAGGCCGGCGCCCGCCGGAGCCACAACCTCGCCGGCGCGCATCACGACGTCGCCGGCATGGGCTTCCTCAGCAGCCGAGCGAACGTTCTCCCCCACCTTGGCCGGCGCCGAGAACCTCACACGCGAGCCCTCATTGCCGTCACCGTCGAGCACATCGACGATCTCGTATTTCACCACGGCATCGGCACCTTCGGGTACCGGCGCGCCCGTCATGATGCGGACCGTCTCGCCCGCGCCGATTACGCCCTCAAACACATGTCCCGCAGCCTCGTGCCCGATAACGTCGAGCGTCACCGGCGCCTCGCCAGACGTCTGCGCCAAGTCCGCCGAGCGCACGGCATATCCGTCCATAGCACTGTTGGCAAACGGCGAAATGTCGATATCGGCCACAGCATCCTCGGCCAAGGGAAAACCAACCGCCTGCCACACGGGAATCTCGACCAGGTCGGTCGGAGCAACGTTCGACAGAACAATCGACTGTGCGTCCTCCAGCGGAATGAGTTTCTCTGCCATATGCACCTCTTAATGCCACGGCGCACAACAGGGGCGCCAATTCTTTATGCTTGTCTCAGTATAATCCCCCGACGCACGACCGCGACTCGGCCTGTACCCGCAAATACACCTGTCGGTTGCAGGCCGCGAAACAGAATGGAAACCAACCCACCGGCTCGTCGCGTTTACCGCGTTTTATAATGCTTGCGTTGCAACCTAAAAGAGGAACGTATGGCTCATAACGACAAACCTGAAAGCGCAAACGAGGCGCAGGATCATTCCCAGCCGCTCGACGACGGCGGCTTTTTCTCCCTGAACGACGTCATCACGGCAGGCAGGCATCAACTTACCCGCTCCGAGCATCTCTTGGCTGCCGACACGCGCCGCAATGCCCGCAACATGCTCGCGAGCGCCAAGTTGCTCGTGCTCGTCGTCATCGTCTCGCTCGCCATGGGCGTTGCCGCTTGGGCGTTTTTAGCCTCGCTGAATATCGCGACTGACTATCGCGAGCACCATGAGTGGATTTACGCGCTGCTTCCCGTTGTGGGCGTTGCCACCGCATGGGTGTACAAAAACCACGGTCTCGCCGCCAAGCGTGGCAACAACCTGGTCATCGACTCCGCTCTGGGCACACGCCTCATCCATATGCGCATGGCCGTCCTCACCTTCGTCTGCTCCACGCTCACGCACCTAACGGGCGGATCGGCCGGTCGCGAGGGAGCCGCAGTGCAGATTGGCGGCACCATCGCCAGCAACATCTCGAGCCTCGCCCACCTCAAAAAGCATGACCACCACGACCTCATGCTCGCCGGCATCTCGTCGGCCTTTGGCGCCGTATTCGGCTCGCCCCTTGCCGGGGCTTTCTTTGGCATGGAGATGTGCTTTATCGGCAAGATCGACTACACCGCGGGCATCTACTGCCTGGTCGCCTCGTTTACCGGCTACTTTACATCACTCGCCCTAGGTACCGAGTACGAGGCGAATGTCATCGCCAGCGTTCCCGCTATGACGCCCAAAACGGTCGTCATCGTTGTTATCAGCGCAATTATCTTCGGTCTGACGGCACGCCTCTTTGCCTGGTCGGTTCGAACCGTCAAGAGCCTCTACGGTCGCTTTATCACCAATTACCTCGTTCGCGCACTCATCGGCGCACTCGTGGTTTTGGCCGCCTATGCCCTCCTCGACGCCTGGAACTACGCCGGCCTTTCCACGTGGCTTTCCGGCGCCGGATTTGCCGGCAACACCACCCTGGCGGACGCAGCCATCAAGTTGGTCGTCACAGCGCTTACCCTGGGCGCGGGCTTCCAAGGCGGCGAGGTCACGCCCCTGTTTGGCATCGGTGCGGCGCTCGGCGGCTGGATAGGTTGCCTCGTCGGAATCGATCCCAGCTTTCTGGCAGCGCTGGGCATGCTCGGCGTGTTCTGCGCCGGCCTTAACGTGCCTATCACCACCTGTATGATGGCCATCGACCTGTTCCACGGCACGGCTGCCGGGTTCTTTGTCATCGTGGCCTTTATCAGCTACCTAACCGCCGGACACCGCGGCGTGTACCCCGCCCAGCGCATTATCTCGCCCAAGCGCCGTTCGCTTATTGTAGATGAGGGCGGTACGGTAGCGGATGCTATCGAGCGCCACAACGACCTGATAGAGTAGACGTAAGTATTCGACGTGCAGCCACAATCGGGGGCAATTCGACCTGAGCGCGACCGCACCGTCACGTCATACGCCGGGAGTCGCCCCATGCACGCAACTGATTTTGGCCTCACGCTCATCATCGCCAACCCAGCCGCCCAGTCGGGTGCGGCGCGCGAAGTTGCCGAGCGCCTGCAACGCTTTATGGACATGACTGCACGCGCATCCCAGTTTGACCTGGTGCTAACCGAGCGCATGGGACACGCCAAGGAGCTTGCCGCACAGGCTCAGGGCTATCGCACCGTTATCGCCCTTGGCGGCGACGGCGTGATTCACGAGGTCGTCAACGGGCTTATGACGCAGGATGAGGCGGTCCGCCCCGCTCTCGCCATCCTACCCGTGGGCTCCGGCAACGATTTTGCCCAAACACTCGGCATCGACGATTTCTCCGGTAAGAATTTTGGCGCGCTGCTCTCCTGCGAGCTGCAGCGTCAGGACATCGGGCGCATTCGCTCATGGAACCCCGCAAGCGGTAGCGGCGAGGCTTCCGTTGAGTACTACGACCAGACGCTTTCGATCGGCATCGATGCCGCCATCGGCCTGGGCACCACCGAGCTGCGCAAAAAGACGGGTCTCGCCGGCACTCCGCTCTACACTCTCTCGGGACTTGAGCAGTTTGGCCTACGCTATCGCAATTACCCCATGACAGCCAGCTTTGACGGCGCGCCCGCCGAGCGCGTGAGGGCGATCATCATGGCGATTCAGCTGGGCCCCACGTATGGCTCGGGCTATCGTATCTGCCCCGATGCCGACCCCTGCGACGGCATGCTCGACGTCTGCTACGCCTGCGGCCCCGTCCCTCGCGCGGTTGCCCTGCCTATGTTTCTTTCGGCTAAGGACGGCCACCATACCAAGTTGCCACCGGTTCGCATGCGCCGATGCCGCCATGCCGCGCTCACCTTGGAGGAGCCCGACTACCCCATCCAGGCCGACGGCGAGCCCGTTGTCGCCTCGCGCATCGAGGTCGACGTCCTCAGCGGCGCCCTCCACGTCTGGCACCCCACCCGCTAACCCCACCTAAGTTGCGGTGAAATAGGGACTGTCTTACGGCTTTAGCTGCATAAACAGTCCCTATTTCACCGCAACTTACGAGGAGGCTATTCCTCCCCGCCCGGCTTGCGACGGTTGGCCTTTTTAATGGCGTTGAAGTGCTTGTCATTAAGCCTGCGCTGGCGAGAGCGCTGAGGCACCTTGGTCTTTACGCGTCGACGCGGTGGACGCCCGCGACGCTCAAGCTCAGCGCGCAGCTTACGCAGGCAGCTCGCGCGATTCTGAAACTGACTACGGCTCTCACGCGCCGTCACGACAATCCCCGTGGGCCCATGTTTCATGCGCACCGCAGAGTCCGTCGTGTTCACGCCCTGCCCACCCGGACCCGTCGCGCGAAACACCTGTACCTCGCAATCGCGCGCCAGCTCCTCAACCGACATCTCGGCAAAGCGCGCATACTCGCGCCAGCCCATCTTGTTCTCGTCCATATCAACACCTCCCCTCATACAAAAAATGTGACAAAGGGACAGTCCCTTTGTCACATCGCATACCAATCGCTTGTGTTGCGCGCTTAGGCGAAGGTGATCTCGCCGTTCTCGCAGTCCATATCGGCGATACGGGCCAAGCTCTCAACGCGGAAGCCGCGCTTACGGAGCTTATCGCCGCCGCCCTGGAAGCCCTTCTCAACGGCAATGCCAATGCCGGCAACTTCGGCGCCCGCAGCCTCGCAGATCTTAATAAGGCCCTCAAGCGCGCAGCCGTTGGCCAGGAAGTCGTCGATAATCAGGACCTTATCGCCCTCGGACAGAAAGCGCTTGCCGACAATGACCGGGTACTCCTTCTGCTTGGTAAAGGAATAGATGGTCGTGGCATACTGCTCGCCGTCAAGGTTGATGGACTGGGCCTTCTTTGCAAAGACCACCGGCACGCCGCCAAAATGCTGAGCTGCGATGCAGGCCATACCAATACCCGAAGCCTCAATCGTCAGGATCTTGTTGATCTCGACACCCTCGAACAGACGGGCCCATTCGGCGCCCATGTGGTCGAACAGCTCAACGTCGCACTGGTGGTTGAGGAAGGCATCAACCTTAAGGACGTTACCGGCCTTTACGATGCCGTCATGGCGAATACGATCCTCAAGCTCCTGCATGGCGCAACCCCTTCTCGCGGCAACGATACCGCGCGATTAATAAACGTTGTTCGATAGTCTACCACGGACCGACCCCCGCCCGCCCCACAAGCCACATCGCACCATAAAGCTGCAAGACCAGTAGATAGGCCCGATTCGTGGCAGACAGCCTCCCAACACGCTAATGCCGGGTGCGCGTCCTCACCAAACGTACCAATGTGAGCGCAAAGCCCACGGTAGCAACGGCCATCAGCACGTAGAATACCAAACGGAAGCCAAAGAGGAACACGTCCGGACGACCCGCCACATAGCTCGTGACCGTCTTGCCCATCGCCGCGCTCGTCTGTCCATACAGGATGCGCGACGCCGCCGTAATACCCAGCGCTATGCCCGCATAGCGCGCCAAGCTGCTCAAGCTGCCCGCAAAGCCAAGCGCCTCACGCGGAGCCGAACCCATATACAGCGAATTATTGGGACTCTGGAAGATCGACGTGCCGCACGACATAAACGCGACGCAGCACACAATCATCAAGATGGAAGAGTGCTCGTCAAGCGTGCTCACCGCAAAGAGACCGCACACGTACACGCCCAGGCCAACGGCCGTGGGCGCTTCACAACCAACACGGTCGGACACCGAGCCCGAAAGCGGGCCCACAAAGGCATTCACGACCGGCATCGCCAAAAACAACAGGCCGGAGATATCGGAGCTAAAGCCGTGGGCATCCTGAAAGTAGAACGGCAGCACAAACTCGGAGGCACCGATACCCACGAACACGATAAGCATGCAAGCCAGGTTAATCGTGAAAGCCGAGCTCGCAAAGCAGCGACGCGCCGCCTCTGTCAACGGCATAGGGCGTTCGCCAGCCTCCGGCTTCACATGCGGCAGCGTATAGAGTCCCACGATAAACGAGATTACGCCAATGGGCAGATTGATAAGGAAGATGCTCTCCCAGGGAAAGCTCGCCACCAGCACGCCGCCGAGCACGGGGCCGCACATCATGCCAAGAGCCACAAAGGTCGCCAGAATGCCCATGGCACGGCCGCGCTCACGCGCCGGAAACGACTCGGTGATGATGCCCATATTGTTGGCCATCGCGGCGGCACAGCCAATGCCCTGCACGGAACGCGCCAAGATAAGCACCTCGAGCGAAGCCGAAGCCCGCAAAGCAACGAGCCACCCGTAAAGACGATTACACCAAGCTGGAACACATTCACCTTGCCGCGCACATCGCCCAAGCGGCCAAACGGCAGCATGGCGACGCACGTCGCGAGCAGATACACCGAGCTCACGAGCTGAATGCGGTCGAGACCCACCCCCAGCTCCTTTTGCATCACTGGGAGCGCCACCGTCACGATGCTCGCATCCAGACACGCCATAAAGGTCATGACGAGCACGGTGAACAGAATCGCCCATTTATTCTTACCGTGGGTGTCGCCCTCTAGGGCAATGTGTTCGCGGCGCAGCTGCTCGGCAGTTTTCTCCATGTATATCCTTTCTATCGTGCAACGCAAAAACGGGACCCCAATCGCCTACAAACGGACACGATCGGGGTCCCGCCTACGGAATCGGAACTATGAGGACGTCGTCAGCCGAAAAGCCGTCCCACGCCTCGCACGCACGCTAGCCTAGCACTGCTCGAGTGCCTGCTCAAGGTCGGCAATCAAATCGGCCGTATCCTCAAGGCCGCACGACAGGCGCACCATATCGGCGGAGATGCCGCAGGCGATGAGCTCCTCGTCGTTCATCTGGCGATGGGTGGCGTTTGCCGGGTGCAGGCAGCAGGTGCGGGCATCGGCCACGTGCGTGGCAATCTGGGCGAGCTTAAGACTCTTCATAAAGGTCTCGGCCGCCGCACGACCACCGGTAAAGCCAAAGCTCACGACGCCGCAGGTACCGTTGGGCATGTACTTCTGAGCCATGTCGTAGTACTTGTCGCCCTCCAGGCCCGGATAGCTCACGAAGCGCACTTTGGGGTGGCCCTGAAGGAACTTGGCGACCGCCAGACCGTTCTCGCAATGGCGCGGCATACGCACGTGCAGGCTCTCGAGCGAGCTGTTCAGGAAGAACGCCGCCTGCGGGTTCTGCATGGGGCCGAGGTCGCGCATGAGCTGCGCGGTAGCCTTGGTAATAAAGGCGCCCTCGCGGCCGAACTTCTCGGCATACGTCACGCCGTGGTAGCTCTCGTCGGGCGTGGTGAGACCCGGGAACTTGTCCGCATGGGCCATCCAGTCAAACTGACCGTGATCGACGATGACGCCGCCCAGGTAGGCCGCGTGACCATCCATGTACTTGGTGGTGGAATGCGTGACGATGTCGGCGCCCCACTCAAAGGGACGGCACATCACGGGCGTCGGGAAGGTGTTGTCGACCATCAGCGGCACGCCGTGGTCGTGCGCGGCCTTGGCAAAGCGCTCAATATCGAGCACGGCAAGCGCGGGGTTGGCGATGGTCTCGCCAAAGACGAGCTTGGTGTTGGGCTGGAAAGCGGCCTCCAGCTCCTCATCGGTGCAGTCGGGTGCGACGAACGTGCAGGTCAGGCCCATGCGGCCCATAGTGTGAGCCAGCAGGTTGTAGGTGCCGCCATAGATGGCAGAGCTCGCGACCACATGATCGCCGGCACCGGCCACGTTAAAGATCGCGAGGAAGTTCGCAGCCATGCCCGAGCTCGTGAGCATCGCAGCGGTGCCGCCCTCCATCTCGCAGATCTTGGCAGCAACCAGATCGCACGTGGGGTTCTGCAGGCGGCTGTAGAAGTAACCGGACTCCTCCAGGTCAAACAGCTTGCCCATATGCTCGGACGTATCATACTTCCACGTGGTGGACTGGTAGATAGGCACCTGGCGCGGCTCCGCGTCACCCGGGCGGTAGCCGCCCTGAACACAGGTAGTACCGATGGTCTGCTCGCTCATATCTAGCTCCCTTGCTTGGGTTTTGATTTATTCGGTTCACGATACCGCTACCCCGCAGCCCTCTCAACCCATCCCCAAGGTAGGTTATAGGACAAATCGATCAGGGGTATTTATCTCAAGCCTTGGGCATTTGCTCGACAGAGAAAAATGAGGCATCCATGAAGCTCTCGATGATTACACGCACCGTCACGGGTACCATAAGCGGGTACACCGTGACCAAGGAGACAACGATGAAGCAAATCGATACGGCCCAGCTCGACATCACCGCCTGTCAGGCTCAGGCTGCCGAATACCACGCCCGTGGCTTTAACTGCGCGCAGGCCGTCGCCTGCACGCTCGCACCTGCCGTCGGACTCGACCCTCAGGTCGCCTTTACCCTCACCGAGGGCTTTGGCGCCGGCATGGGCGGCATGACCGAAACCTGCGGCGCCATCTCGGGCGCCGTGGCCATCATGGGCTTCGCGATGAGCGACGGCATGGAAAACCCCAAGACCAAGGGCCAGACCTACAAGCTGTCGCGCGAAATCGCCAAGCGTTTTGGCGAGAAGAACACGACGACCGCCTGCGGCACGCTCAAGGGCATCGGATCGGATAAGGGTCCGCTCCGCAGCTGCCCCGGTTGCATCGACGATGCCATCGAGATCGCCTGCGATGTGCTAAAGCAGCTCGCCGAGTAGACGGCATCAACATAAAACGACGGCCAGCGCGCTTGGGATCCATCCAAAAGCACGCCGGCCGTCGCCGTCAGAACTCGGCAAATTCGGGAGCGCCGACCTCGATCTCCTCGCGTCCCGCCATAAGCTCACGCATCTTAGCGCAAAACGCCTCCTGCTCCCCCGCCTTAAACACCAAGTGAAGTGTCACGGCATCCGCGTAATCGGTATCCGAAACCTTGGCACCCGAATTCTGCGCCAAACGAAGCACCTGCTCATACTGCGGATAGGCCACATGCACGTCAACCGGCACGACACTCGTCATCTCAACGATCTGCCCGGCCTCCCGAGCCGCGGCCACCGCCGCCTGCGTCGCCGCGGTATAGGCGCGTACCAAGCCACCAGGCCCCAACAGCGTGCCGCCAAAATAGCGCGTCACCACGCAGCAAACATTTTTGAGCTCAGCGCCGCGCAACACCTCGAGCGTCGGCATACCACTCGTGCGGCTCGGCTCACCGTCATCGCTCTGGCGCTCGCGTCCATCGACCAAAATCCACGCGGGAACATTGTGTCGAGCGTCGTAATGACGCTTGCGAACCATCTCGATAAAGGCATTCGCCTCATCCTCGGACTCAATATGGACCAGCTGGGCAATAAACCGGCTCTTGCGGTCCACAAATTCGCCCGAAACCTCAATATTCGATTGCAGAGTAAAATAGCTGTCCAACAAAGCCCTTCAACAAAACTAAGCGCGGCAACAAACAGCCTCAATAATACGGCAAACACCATATCGATTGTCAGGGTAACAAAAATGCCAAGTGGGCCTGTAAGCCGGGTTCTGTCGTGAACGGTCATTTATCTTGTCTGCACGTTACCGTGCAGTTCCACGCACGCTACCCGAACGCGGACCGGGCCGGCCCATAGCGTTCCTATTCGCGCTTGCTCCGGATGGGGCTTGCCAAGCCGCCGTGTTACCACGACGCTGGTGGTCTCTTACACCACCGTTTCAGCTTTTCCCTTTACGCCTTGCGGCGCAGGTGGGAGTCTTCTTTTCTGCGGCGCTTTCCGTCGGATCACTCCGCCCGGCCGTTAGCCGGCATCCCGCCCTCTGGAGCCCGGACTTTCCTCACGCGTGCTGCAAGCAGCACATCGCGCGACCGTCTGGCCCACTCAGCAGTGCAAGAGTGTAACACACCGTTGCCGCAGGCAATGGCACAACGCAAACGCTCGACACGATAAACCAAGAACCGCCATGCGCTACAATGGTCCTGTCGATGGGCAACGTCGTCAGTCGAGACGCGACCGCGCTCCACACCCCTCCGTCTACTCGGTGTGTTCCCGCCTCCTCCCCGAGGCGGGATGTCGGCATTTTTCATGCACTGACAACCCAATAGCCTGTGGACAGCCCGGGCAGCATCGCGCACCTCAGCAGCAAATGCAAAAAAGGGACCCGTCCATTGCGGACGGATCCCTTAAAACAAGTGATCGTCAAACCGATTTACTCGGCGTCGGTCTCCTCGTCCTTCTTCTCGGAAGGCAGCGGGGTAACCTCGATCTCGACGCCCAGAGTCTCAGCAGCAGACTTCATGGACAGGGAGATACGACGACGGTCGAGGTCGATCTCCAGGACCTTGACCGGAACCTTGTCGCCCACGTGGGTGACCTGAGAAGGCTGATCGACGTGCTTGTTGGCCATCTCGGAGATGTGCACCAGGCCCTCGATGCCCTCGCCCAGATCGACGAAAGCGCCGAACGGGACAAGCTTGGTCACAGTGCCCTCGACAATAGCGCCGACGGGGTACTTCTTGACCAGTGCGCGCCACGGATCCTCGGTGGTCTGCTTGAGACCCAGGGAGATGCGCTCGCGGTTGAGATCGACGTCGAGAACCTCGACCTCGACCTCCTGGCCGACCTTGACAACCTCGGAAGGATGGTTGACGTGGTTCCAAGAGAGCTCGGAGATGTGGATGAGGCCGTCGATACCGCCGAGGTCGACGAAGGCGCCGAAGTCGACGATGGAGGAAACGGTGCCCTGGAGACGCATGCCAGACTTGAGCTTGGACAGGATCTCGGAGCGCTCGGCCTTACGGGACTCCTCGAGCACGACGCGACGGGAGAGGACGACGTTGTTGCGGTTGCGGTCCATCTCGATGACGCGGGCCTCGATGCGGGTGCCCATGTAGGAGGTGAGGTCCTTGACACGACGGAGGTCGACGAGGGAAGCGGGCAGGAAGCCACGCAGGCCGATGTCGAGAATCAGGCCGCCCTTGACAACCTCGATAACCTCGCCCTCGACGTTCTCGCCAGAGTTGAACTTCTCCTCGATGCGGTTCCAAGCACGCTCGTACTCGGCACGCTTCTTGGACAGGACCAGACGACCGTCCTTGTCCTCCTTCTGGAGAACCAGAGCCTCGATGGGATCACCGAGTGCAACGATGTCTGCAGGGTTAGCGTCCTTGCGGATGGACAGCTCGCGGACCGGGATAACGCCCTCGGACTTGAATCCGATGTCAACGAGCACCTCGTCATGCTCGATCTTAACGACAGTGCCGTTAACGAGATCGCCCTCATCAAAGTCGGTAATCGTACCGTCGATGAGGTTGTTCATCTCCTCCTCATTGACATCGTCAAGAGAGAAAATGGACGAGTTCTGAATCTCACTCAAAGGTGGACCCCTTTCGAACTACGGGGCCCCGATTGCTAGGACCTACAGAAGGGTGCGACAAGCACACAACGTTTAGGAACACTCGGGAGCCGACAGATACTAATGTGACGCTTATGCAATCACGTTCGTATAGGTTACGGGGAAATGAGTTCGATTTCAAGCGTGAACTGCGATTTTTTACTCGTGTGGAGACTTTTTCGTAATCTTATGAACACACGTCTCCGCAACTTGACGATAACCAGCCAGGCATTCGGCTTTGGGGTAAAGTATCCGGAGCCAACGATTCTGGATCGATTTTTCGAGAAAGGTGCCCGCGTGCTCAAAGCAGTCGTTTTCGATATGGACGAGACGCTTCTCAGCATCAACCTCAACGCGTTCATCCTTCGCTATTTTAAGGATGTCTCTTCGATGCTCGCGGATATCGGCCGCCGCAGCCGTGGTGGCACGATGGCACGCCTCGGCACCATCCTGGTCGACCTCAACGCCAATCGCCGCAGCGGCACGGACAACCGCACCAATCTTGAGTTTTACCAAGAAGAGGTCGAGCGCCGATGCGGTATCCGCCTCTCCGATCCCATCATCTACGAGGCGTTTACCTACTATGACCGCGAAGTTCTTCCGTACAAGAACGACGATGTCATTAACGCCCACGCCATGCCGGGCGCACACGCCGCGCTCCAGGCCGTACAGGACGCAGGGCTGCGTTGCGCGCTCTTTACCAACCCCAGCTTTCCCCAGGGGGCCATCGAGTGCCGCATGGGTTGGGGCGACCTGGCCGACGCTCCCTTTGAGCTCGTCACGCACATGGGAAACACCACCCGCTGCAAGCCCGATGCCACCTACTATCTAGAGCAGCTTCAGGTGATGGGGCTCGAGCCACACGAGGTCCTTATGGTAGGCAACGATCCCAAGCGCGACTTCCCCAGCCCCGCCTGCGGCATTAAAACTGCCTATGTTGGCCAGGGAAAACCCGGCCGAGCCACCTGGAGCGGAACCATGGAAGACTTCGCCCGCGACTTCAACGCCGTAGTAGAAGCCTTCTACGAACACCAAGTAGCCGACGAGCTGTCTTAACAGACCCGGGTTTTGCCGATCATGATGTTGAGGATCTCGACGTCGGTATCTTTCATACCCACGCGGCCTACGTAGCCCATGCTGGCGATCGTCTGCTCAACGGTATCTTGGATCAGACCCTCGCCGGCACGGAAGCCGCGGCCTTGCATGGCCATATCATGGCCCAGAATCGCCGCATCGACGGCAGCGGAAATCTTTGCGGCACAGCTTGCCTTGGCGCCATCGCACACGATGCCGCCAACGTTGCCGAGCGTGTTCGAGACTGTCGCGCCGATCTGCTCGCGCGTGCCACCACACAGCCAGGTAATCGCGGCACCGGCACCGCATGCGGCGCAAATAGCACCGCAAAACGCCGAGAGTGCACCGATATAGCTCTTGATATGCACGGCGATTAGATCGGACAGCATCACGGCGCGCACCAGGCGCTCGTGGTCGCAGCGCAGGTACTCGGCATACTCCATAACGGGCAATGCACAGGTAATGCCCTGGTTGCCCGAGCCGCACACAATGGCGACCGGCAGCGCGCAGCCGTTCATGCGGGCGTCGGACCCGGCGGCTGCACGGGCACGGGCACGGCAGGCAACGTCATCGGCACGAGCGCCCAGCAGCGTACGGCCCACCTCGGCACCCCAAGCGTGCGCCAGGCCCTCGGCGCTGATCGCGCCGTTCAGCTCAATCTGACGCTCAACGGCAGCGCGGGCGCCCTCAATGTCGCCGTCCTCGATAAAGTCGATGATGGACTCAATGGACATGGGCGTATCGGCGTTATCCGCCGCGCGCTCGGCCACCACGCGCTCGGCGCAGGCGGCACACTCCCCCGCCGACTTGCCGCATACCGGAATACCGTCGAGCGTATGGCACGTGACATTGGTGTGGTGGTCGGTAATCTCGACGACCGCGGTATGGCCCCCGGCCGTGGCAGTCACCTTGATGTAGAGGTTGGGCACACCCTCGACAAGCGACACATCGCAGTAGCCGGCGTCAGCGAGGAGCTCGGCCACGCGCGCACGGTCTTTATCGTCAACGCTCTCGAGCACCTCGAGCGCGCTCTTGGCGTCGCCGCCCACGGCACCCAGCACGGCCGCCGCTTCAATACCGTGCATGCCGCCCGAGTTGGGCACGGTCACGCTCTTAACGTTCTTGATGATGTTGCCCGAGCAGGCAACGTCCATATAATCGGGTTCGCAACCGAGCGCCTGGCTCGCCAACGCCGCTGCATAGGCAACGGCAATGGGCTCGGTGCAGCCGAGTGCGCAGACAAGCTCGCGGTTCAAAACATCGCAAAACGCGGCATCACGGATGGAATCGGTAGGCATAGGTATCTCCTGCTTGCATAACGGGCTGGGCTCTCAAAAAAGTTAGCTCCTTTATTTGATAACAATGCATCAAAAACCGCAACCATGGTTCCGGCAGACGGCGCTCAAGCGCAAACTGACGACATTCATTCACGAGAAGCCAGTCTTGTTGCCTGCTAAAGCGTTTGACCAAAAAACGCTCGAGCGTTTACGCAAAAGTCGCGCTATCATGCAGTCGAACGCGGTAAACACCTTTAGCATTTGCGCCGCACAGACCAGAGAGGAACCATCCATGAAGATCGGTATCGGTAACGACCACGCCGCCGTCGAGCTCAAGAACATCATTTCCGAGCACCTGAAGGAGCGCGGCTGCGAGGTCGTGAACTTTGGCACCGACACCTCCGAGAGCTTTGACTACCCCATCGCCGGCTACAAGGTGGGCAAGGCCGTTGCCAACGGCGACGTCGACCTGGGCATCCTCATCTGTGGCACCGGTGTCGGGATCAGCCTGGCTGCCAACAAGGTCGAGGGCGTACGCGCCGTTGTGTGCTCCGAGCCCTTCAGCGCCAAGCTCTCCCGCATGCACAACAATACCAACGTGCTCGCCTTTGGCGCCCGCGTCGTGGGCTCCGAGCTCGCCAAGATGATTGTCGACGAGTGGCTCGACGCCGAGTTTGAGGGCGGTCGTCACGAGCGTCGCGTTAACCTCCTCAACGAGATCGATCACACGCGCGGCCTTAAGATCGTCGACGAAGCCTAAACTATTCAGTGCCACAAGCTAACAGCAGGGGCCCGCTCGGAACACATGTCCGAGCGGGCCCCTGCATAGATTTTGGAATAAAAGGGCACCGCAGATGGAGTTCCGCGGCGCCCAAGCCACACGCTAACAGCTTTAAGGAGTCAAAGCTGGTTTAGCCAAAGAAGCGCTTGATCTCAATCTCGGCGTTCTCCAGGCAGTCGGAGCCGTGGATCACGTTGGCGTTGACATCGACGGCAAAGTCGCCGCGGATGGTACCAGGAGCAGCGTCAAGCGGATTAGTAGCGCCCATGAGGGTGCGCATCTTAGCAACAGCGGAGAGACCGGAAACGACCATCTTGACGACCGGACCGCTCGTCATAAAGTCGCAGAGACCGCCAAAGAAGGGCTTGTCGGCCAGATGGGCGTAGTGCTCCTCGACGGTAGCGCGCTCGAGCGTGGTCATCTCCATGCGCTCGATGACAAGGCCGCTGCGCTCAATGCGAGCAACAATCTCGCCGATTTTGCGATCGCGCACCGCGTCGGGCTTAATCATGATGAAGGTCTTCTCGATAGCCATAAGGTAGCCTTTCAAGTAGGTTCGCGCGTGCCCAAGTCCCATTCCGGCACCCGCCTGGACTGCATCGTAACAGAGTTTTAGCTGCAGTTAAACAAAAAGCTGTTTATTGAAACGTTGCAATTTATTAAAGCGCTCCATATGTGTCACTTCTGTTTCGAAGCCCGATTAGAGTACCATCCGACCGCCCATCAACCGCATCGAACAGAGCAGACGGTCGGTTGCCACCCGCGAACGTACCCCCTTCACAACCTGCCCAAAGGTCCTACAGAAGTTCTCGACAAGCCCCTCCCCCATAGCAACAAAATACGGACGCCCACATCAGCAGACGCCCGTAAAGCAAAAAACGATTCCTCAATAAATGGCAAAAACGGCTTCGGCCAAACCCTTACTTTATCCCGTGGCCCATCTCGACGACCTTGGTCAGCGATCCAAACACGCCCTCGTCGGCCACGAGCTGCGCCTCGGCACGCTCAAGCTGCACGGCAACGGCGGCAGGAGCGGTACCGCCCTCGGTCGTACGCGCGGCGACAATCGACGGGATGTCGAGCGCCTCGGTAATATCGCGTTCAAAGAGCGGGCTTGCCCCCTGAAACACCTCAAACGGCAGGTCCTCAAGATTGCAGCCGCGCTTCTCACACATCAGAACCAGATGCCCCACCACGGCATGTGCCTCGCGGAACGGCAGGCCACGCTTGGCCAGGTAATCGGCAACATCGGTAGCGGCAAGGTACCCCACGCCGCACTCGCGCGCCATGGCATCCTCGTTGACGGTCCAAGTCGAAATCATTCCGGCCATAACGGACAGGCACTGCATGAGCGTATGGGCGGTATCGAGCGCGCCCTCCTTGTCCTCCTGCAAGTCCTTGTTATAAGCAAGCGGCAAGCCCTTCATGGTTACCAGCAGCTGCACCAGGTTGCCGTACACGCGACCGCTCTTGCCGCGGATAAGCTCGGCAAAGTCGGGGTTCTTCTTCTGCGGCATGATAGACGAGCCGGTGGAGTACGAGTCGGAAAGCGTGATAAAGCCAAATTCGGAGCTCGACCACAGCACGATCTCCTCGGAAAGACGCGACAGGTGCATGGCCATGACGGAACCGGCGTAATGCAAATCGAGCAGGAAATCACGGTCGGAAACAGCATCGAGCGAATTGGGGATCACGCCCGCAAAGCCAAGTTCGGCAGCCGTCATCTGACGATCGAGCGGATAGCTCGTACCGGCAAGCGCGGCAGCACCCAGCGGGCAGTTGTCGGCGGCATCAAAGGCGGCCTTCAGGCGTGTAAAGTCGCGCGCGAACATCCAGGAATACGCCAGCAGATGATGCGACAGCAGCACGGGCTGAGCGTGCTGCATATGCGTGTAGCCCGGCAGAATCACCTTGTCGTACTTCTTGGCCGCATCCACCAGCACATGGCGCAGCTCAAGATTGGCCTCCATGAGCTCCTTGGCCAGCGCCTTGACGCCCAGGCGCGTATCGGTCGCCACCTGGTCGTTGCGCGAACGCCCAGTATGCAAGCGCTTGCCAGCCTCGCCGATGCGACGCGTCAGCTCGCTCTCGATGGACATATGAATGTCCTCATCGTTGATATCGAAGGTGAAGTTGCCGGCATCGATATCCTGTTCGATTCCGGTCAGGCCCTTGGCAATCGCCTGCTCGTCCTCGGCACTGATGATGCCCTGGGCGGCCAACATCTTGGCATGCGCCTTAGAGCCGGCGATATCCTGCTTATAGAGATGTTTGTCGACCGGCAGCGACGCGCCAAACTCCTGCGTGACCTCGGCCACGCCCGCCTCAAAACGACCGCCCCAAAGAGCCATGGAACCGTCTCCTTTCTCCAAATACCAAAACAAGCGTCCAAAGCAATGTGCCCTGTCGCTAAAGCGATTTATCAACCGCTAGTTTTACACACTCCCTGCCGCGCGCGGGGCCATGTGGCTAATTTGCAAAGAAGTGACGCACCATGCACTTGGCGCCTAACGTCTCCCTCCGGATGTTGCCCTGCGAACCATCGATCCAGGCCTTCAGGCTCATAGGAACGTCCTCGACCCTTACAGCATCGAACTCGGGCGCGAGGGCAAGCAAAGCATGCGCGATAGCATTGAACATAATGGATACTCCTCATATATATAGGCACAGAGCCGCCAAATTGATAGAAGGAGCCCCGCCGGACAACCCCGGCGGGGCTCGGACTCAGCCGCAGACGCGGCATCATATATGCGGGCGGAACGTAGGGGCCACCGATGTTAAGAAGTGTCAGCAAGCATAACGAAAGGTAGGGACCCCGTGCGCCCGTTATGTATCACGCGGATGGGCCGCGCGGATACCAAGGGAAGGAGGCGCTAGGCCTGGGCGGCCGCAGAGCTGGGGCCCTGGACCTTTGCCCACGTCTTGAGCGACAGCGTATCGATCTCGATAAAGCCGGCGCTGGCCTTCTCGTCAAACGTGGTGTCGCGGTCGTAGGTAGCCAGACCGTAGTCGTAGAGGCTGAAGGGGCTCTTGCGGCCGACGACATGGCAGTTGCCCTTAAAGAACTTCAGACGGACAGTGCCGGTCACGAACTTCTGGGTGTCAGCCATAAAGGCGTCGAGCGCGTTTTTGAGCGGGCTGTACCACTGGCCGTTGTACACGGCGGTGGCCCAATCCTGCTCGAGCTTAATCTTGGTCTTGAGCAGGTCGCCCTCGACGCAGATGTCCTCGAGCGCCTTGTGGGCGGTGATGAGCGTCAGGGCGCCGGGAACCTCGTAGCACTCGCGGCTCTTAAGGCCCACCAGGCGATCCTCGACCAGGTCGAGACGGCCAAAGCCATTGTCGCCGGAGATCTTGTTGAGGGCGATGACGATCTCGGAGAGCTTCATCTTCTTGCCGTCGACGGCGACGGGCTTGCCGGCCTCAAACTCAATCTCGGTGTAGGTCGGGGTGTCCGGCGTGTCCTCGGGGTTCTTGGTCATAACCCAAGCGTCGTCGAGCGGCTCGTTCCAGGGATCCTCCAGGTGACCGCACTCAATGGCACGACCCCACAGGTTGTCGTCGATGGAATAGGGGTTGTCGTTGGCACCCTCGGGAACCGGCACGTTGTGAGTGTGGGCATAGGCGACCTCGTCGGGACGGCACTTCAGATCCCACTCGCGCACCGGGGCGATAACCTTGAGCTCGGGGTCGAGGGCCTTGACGGCGGCCTCAAAACGGACCTGGTCGTTACCCTTGCCGGTGCAGCCGTGGGCGACGTAGGTCGCGCCAAACTCGTGGGCGACCTCAACAAGCTTCTTGGCAAGCAGCGGGCGAGACAGGGCGGAGAGCAGCGGATACTTGTTCTCGTACATGGAGTTTGCTGCAATAGCTTTGGTCAGGAACTCATCGGAGAACTCGTCGCGCAGGTCGAGCACCTGGCAATCGAGAACGCCCAGGTCGAGCGCCTTCTGCTTCTTGGCATCCAGTCCGGTCTCTTCCTGGCCCACGTTGCCGCAGACACAAACGACATCGAGATTCTTCTCGTCCTGGAGCCACTTGACACATACGGATGTATCAAGACCACCGGAATATGCGAGAACGACTTTTTCCTTGCTCATGGCTGTTTCCTTTCGCCCTTGGTAGCTAGTTAGAACATCGGTCAGTTGCAAGTCATTTCAAGGTCATATACCGTGCAATATCAGGTTAAATAGCAAAAATCAGCACATACATGCCCTAGAAACATGCAGCAATGTCGTGTTAAAACCCAACGACCTCAAAATGACTCTGTTGAGGCAATTCGCCCCATGCGGACAGAGACGATTGTTATCGTCGTCGGGAAATTGCGCGCTGGCGTCGGATGGCATTGTCTACAGTGGTGATGATCGTTACGAACTGCATCTGCCTCTCCTTTCACCTATCGCCGGGCGCAATTCTAATATCGTAAACGGTACCTTTTCCTCGGTAAGCGGTTGTTTTTCCGTCTCCGTTTTCGATGGTCGCTATATTACGCTAAAGTGCCCGCAGCACAAGTGACAAATTCAAATTTCTGAAAAGTTTTTTCATTACTTTGTGAAGCGTGGTGCAAATACGCTCCGTTCCTGCGAAAATACGCCCGACTACGAATTGATGGTTATAACGTCTGAAACAATCTCGAAACGAAAGGCTCGCTTTTATGCAAACTTACGAATCGGACGCCAATATCGGAAACATTAAGATTCTCGCCGTCGACATGGACAAGACGCTGCTGACCGACGAGCGCGTGCTGCCCCAGGGTCTTGATGAGCGCCTGGACAAGCTCGCCGACGCCGACATCGTATTCTGCCCCGCCAGCGGACGTCCCGCCCCCAAGCTCGAGGAGATGTTCGAGGGCGTCAAGAACCGCCTCGCCTTTTGTCCCGACAACGGAGCGTGCGTGATCTATCGCGGCAGCTATATCTATAAGAGCAACATCGATGTCGCGCTGTATCAGCAGGTGCTCGCTCGTGCCTCGAAGGACCCGCGCGCCGTTCCCGTCCTGTGCTGCTACGACGAGTTCTATGTGCTCGCCCGCGACCATCAGTACCACGACGAAATCAGCGTGTACTACAACACGATCAACTACGTCGATACCTTTGAGGGCCTTGACGTCGAATCCAACAAGATTTCGATCTTCTTCCCCGACTACGACGCCGAGCCGGCGTTTCGCGAGGACTACAGCCCGGCATTCTCGGACCGACTCTACGTCACCAATGCTGGCCGCGAGTGGATCGACTTTATGAACCTGGGTGTCGACAAGGGCGCTGGCGTCGCGCACCTGTGTGAGCAGCTCGGCATCGATATCGCCGATGCCGCCGCCGCGGGCGATACTTACAACGATATCCCCATGCTGGAGCGCGTCGGACACAGCTTCATCGTGGACAATGCCGAGGAGCACATGAATGCGCACGCCAAGTGGCGCATTCCGAGCAACAACGACGGGGGCGTACTGACGCTCATCGACGCCATCTTGGCGGCTCGTTAATCTATCCCGTCGCCATGCCCGGGGCCGACCGCTTGATTTTTGCTCGGTCAAGTCCTGGGCTCGCACGAAGAGCACATTTAGTGCTCTTCGGCTCGTGCGGAATCTACAAAAATCAAGCGGTCGGCCCCGGGCATGGCCATGTTGACTTTGCTTGCCGCCAAGATGGCCTCTTGAGTGTCTAGATACTTGGCTGAATTTATTTGAACAGAGGGGAGCCCCTTTTTGGAAGGGGCTCCCCTCTGTTTTGGTTACTTTGGGGTTGTGGGCACTTCCCTATTTGGCGTCGGCCCAGGTTATGCCGGTGCTGGCTTCGGCGATTAGGGGGACGCGGAGGTCTACTACGTGTTCCATGACGTCGCGGACCATGGTGGTTAGGCGCTCGACTTCGTCGATGGGGCACTCAAAGTCCAGTTCGTCGTGCACTTGCAGGATCATGTGGGCGGCAAAGCCCTCTTCTTCCAGGCGGCGGCTTACGCGGGCCATCGCGATCTTGATGATGTCGGCTGCGGTGCCCTGCATGGGATGGTTCATGGCCGTGCGCTCGCCAAAGCCGCGAAGCTGCGGATTTTTGGCCTTGAGCTCGGGAATATGGCGTCTGCGGCCATACATGGTCTCGGCATAGCCCGCCTGCTTGGCGCGCGCCACCACATTGTCGAGGAACGTGCGCACGCCCGGGTAGGCCTCGTAGTAGCGATCGATCATGTCGCGCGCCTCGGCCATCGAGATATGCAGCGACTGCGACAGGCCGTAGGCCTGCTGGCCGTACACGATACCAAAGTTCACGGCCTTGGCGCGGCTGCGCAGGTCGGGAGTCACCTCGGACACCGGCACACCAAATACGCGCGCCGCCGTCTCGGCGTGGAAGTCCTCGCCCTCGTTAAAGGCGCGCACCAGGTGCTCGTCACCCGAAAGATGCGCGAGCAGGCGCAGCTCGATCTGCGAGTAGTCCACCGCCAAAAAGACGCTGCCCTCGCCTGCCGAAAACGCCGTCTTGACGGTACGACCCAGCTCCGAGCGCGTCGGGATGTTCTGCAGATTCGGGTCGCTCGAAGACAGACGCCCCGTCGCGGTGATGGTCTGGTTGTACGTGGTGTGCACACGACCGTCGCCACGACGCAGCGGACCTAGCGTGTCCAGATAGGTCGACTTAATCTTGGACTTCTCGCGCCAGTCTAAAATCAGGCGCACGATCTCGTGGTCGCGGGCAAGGTCGCTCAACACCTTGGCGTTGGTCGAATAGTAGCCGCGCTTAGTCTTCTTGAGGCCCTTGGTCGGAAGCCCCATCACATCAAAGAGCACGTGCGACAGCTGCATGGGACTGCCAATATTAAAGGTCTCGTCACCTGCCAGGTCGCGAATGCTGCGCTCAACCTCGGCAATCTGGGTCGCCAGACCCTCGGACAGATTGCGCAGGCGGTCGGGGTCCACGAGCATGCCCGCGCGCTCCATCTTGGCAAGCACCGGCACGAGTGGCATCTCGATGCCATCGAACACGTTGGCGGCATTCTCACGGGCCATGCGGTCACGCAGCGGTGTGACCAGCGCCAGCGTTAAGGCCGCCGTGCGAGCGGCGGGCGCAGGAGCGTCCTCACCAGCACCCTCTGCGCCGCGCGCCGCAGGCAGCGCCATCTGCAGATAGGTATCGGCCAGATATGCCTCATCGAACTCGGAGCGGTCGGAATCCAGCAGGTAGGCAGCGACCACGGTATCGAAGATACGCGTGGAATCGGCTGCCAGCGGATCCATGAGCTCGGGCTCAGAGGAATCGATGGGCGAAAGCTCATGCAACAGTGCCTTCATGTCCGGGCTCGCCACGCGGCCCTCCATAAACAGACGCGCGAGCACGCCGGCAATCACGCCGTGGGCGAAGTTGAAGCCCTCAACCTCAGCCGCCGCACCGCTGTCGCCCTCCTCGAGCGCGAACAGGCCCTTGGACGTCGCCAGCCACAGCGTGCGCGTCAGTCCAAAGAGCGCGCCCTCTTCCTTGTCGTCGTCCACCACGGCGGCGACCCACTCGTCGGCATCAATCGCGCGGGAAATCTCAGCCGCAACGGCACCAAGCGCGTCAGCATCGCCCGCGGCCGCGCGAACCATCGTAGGCATCTCAAACACACTGGAGGCAGCAGCCCCGCCCTCGCCGCCGATCAGCGCCAAGAAACGGTTCTGCATGGCGGTGATACCAAGCGTACCCAGCGCCGCGGAAACCTCATCGGCAGAAAACGCCGGGAAGGACGTCGCCTCAAAATCGAGTTCAACAGGCGCATCGGTGCGGATGGTCGCCACCTTACGGCTCAGCAGCGCGTCGTCGATGTGCGCGCGCAGGTTTTCGCCCATTTTGCCCTTGACCTCGTCGGCATGTGCGATGACCTCGTCCAGGCTACCGTACTGTGCAATGAGCGCGCTCGCCTTTTTGGGGCCGATGCCCGGCACGCCGGGGATGTTATCGGACGCGTCCCCCTTCAGACCGTAAAAATCGGGCACGAGCGCCGGCGTGATGCCGTGATACAGATCGTCCACGCTCTCGGGCGTCATGATCGCCACGTCGGACAGGCCCTTGCGGGTCGAGACCACGTTGACGTGCTCGGTCACGAGCTGATACATATCGCGATCACCGGTCACCAGCAGCATGTCACAGCCGGCCTGCTCGCCCAGGCGCGCCATAGTGCCCAGGATGTCATCGCCTTCCCAGCCCTCGGACTGCAAAATCGGCACGTTGAGCGCGGCGAGCAGCTCCTTAATCATGGGAAACTGTGCGTGCAGATCGGGGTCCATGGGCGGGCGCTGAGCCTTGTACTGCGGCAGCATCTCCATGCGCACGCGCGGCTTGCCCTTGTCAAACGCCACAACAACGCCGTCGGGATTAAAGGCGTCAATCATCTTGAGGAACATATTCAAAAAGCCAAAGATCGCGTTGGTGGGACGACCGTCCGGCGCGTTCATGGTCGGCGGCACGGCGTGGAAGGCGCGGTGCATGAGCGAGTTGCCGTCGATAACGGCAAAGGTGCGGCGCTTGTCAGACATATTGAATACCTCGCTTTGGGCTGGGCACGGTTTGCTCACACCAGTTTACACGCTCCCCGCCCCGCGGCCACCGCACATCAGGCTTCCCTGCCGCCGCGGGCCCGCGCGTGATACGATGGCTCACGGTACATCAACCAGCACGATCGATCCGAAAGGAGCCTGCGTCATGGAGCGTCCCTGCGCATGGAAAAAGTACACGCCACAGCAGATCGAGGAGCTCGAGGAGCTTTGCCGCGGCTATAAGCAGTTTTTGAGTGAGAACAAGACCGAGCGCCTGTGCGTCAAGACCGGTATCAAGATGGCCGAGGAGGCGGGCTACGTCAATCTAGAGACCGTGATCGCCGAGGGCCGCGCGCTCAAGGCCGGCGACAAGGTGTACGCCGCCAATCACGGCAAGGACCTCATGCTCGTCAACCTGGGCACCGCCCCGCTCGAGCAGGGCTTTAACATCCTGGGCGCCCACGTGGACTCACCGCGCCTGGACCTTAAGCAGAACCCCGCTTTCGAGGCCGGCGACATGGCTTATCTCGACACGCACTACTATGGCGGCGTCAAGAGCTACCACTGGGTCGCTTCCCCGCTCGCGCTCGTAGGCGTCATCTGCAAAAAGGACGGCACCACCGTCGACATTAACATCGGCGACAAGGCAGACGACCCGGTCTTTACCATCTCCGACCTGCTGATCCACCTCTCGAGCGAGCAGATGGCCAAGCCCGCCAAGGACGCCGTCGACGCCGAGATCCTCGACGTGATCGTGGGCGGCCGCCCCGTCAAGTTTGACGAGGACGACAAGGACGCCCCCAAGGAGCCCGTCAAGCAGATGTTCCTGGACATCCTCAAGGAGCAGTACGACGTCGAGGAGGAGGACTTCCTCTCTGCCGAGATCGAGGTCGTGCCCGCCGGCCCGGCCCGCGACATGGGCCTCGACCGTTCCATGATTTTGGGCTATGGCCACGACGACCGCGTCTGCGCCTACCCGTCCATGCTCGCCCAGATCAACGTCGCCAACGTGGAGCGCACGAGCATCACACTCATCGTCGACAAGGAGGAAATCGGTTCCGTGGGTGCCACCGGCATGACGAGCCGCTTCTTCGAGAACACCGTCGCCGAGATCATGACGCTCGCCGGCGAGGATAGCCCGCTGGCCCTGCGCCGTGCACTCGCCCACAGCCGCATGCTCTCCTCCGACGTGTCCGCCGGCTTCGACCCGGGCTACGCCGGCAAGTTCGAAAACAAGAACGCAGCCTTTATGGGTCGCGGCCTGTGCTTTAACAAGTACACGGGCAGCCGCGGCAAGGGCGGTTCAAACGACGCCGACGCCGAGTACGTGGCCCTCGTCCGCGACATCATGGACGAGGCCGGCGTGGACTTCCAGACCTGCGAGCTCGGCCGCGTCAACGCGGGCGGCGGCGGCACCATCGCCTACATCATGGCCAAGTACGGCATGAACGTCATCGACTCCGGCGTTGCCGTCCTGTCCATGCATGCCCTGTGGGAGGTCGCCAACAAGGCCGATATCTACGAGGCCTATCGCGGTTACAAGGCCTTCATCGAGCGCGCCTAACAACCCTTCATCAGTTGCGGTGAAATACGGACTAAACTGGCCCATACACGGCCAAAACAGACCGTATTCCACCGCAACTTCTTTTTTGGCAGAGGAGAGTCCATGCTGCAGGTCATCATTTCGCCCGCAAAGCAAATGAGCGCGGCCCAAGATGCTTTTGAAGTCCTGGGCATTCCGCCTTTTGCGCACGAGACGACTCGCCTCCACCGCGCACTGCTAGATATCGAACGGGATGAAGGCAGCGGCGGCCTGCAGGCGCTGTGGAACGTGAGTGACAAACTGCTGGGACCTTGCCTCAACACACTGCATGAGTTCGGGCCCATCCTGAAAAGCGGCGATCTCGACAATCCCGCACTCGCCCGTCACCTCTCCCCTGCCGTCATGTCCTATCACGGCATTCAATACCAGAGCATGGCACCCGAGGTGATGGATTCCGCACAGCTCGCATGGCTGCAAGACCATCTGTGGATCCTCTCCGGCCTCTACGGGTGCGTTCGTCCCTTTCATGCCGTCGAACCGTATCGGCTGGAGATGGGCGCGAAGCTCGCCGTTGACGATGCCCGAGACCTCTACGCATTTTGGAGCGATAAGCTCGCGCGGGCTATCGCCCCGGCAGGCTCAAACACCACGATCGTCAACCTCGCCAGCGTAGAGTATGCCAAAGCCGTTCTGCCCCACCTCGCGGGTGACGCCACAGCCGTCACATGCCTCTTTGGCGAGGGCATCCGCAACGGGAAGCCCATCCAACAGTCGACCGCCAGCAAAAAGGCACGCGGCTCCATGGTGCGGTGGATGGCAGAAAACAAGCTCGAGGATGCAAGCGAACTTACCGCATTCAATATCGGCTATCGTCACATCCCCGAGCTTTCAGACAAAAACACCCTGGTTTTCATGAACGCGCAGGCACAATAGGCCCGCCGTTTCCAAACACCCCGTTACTCCGCCAAGCCATCGGCCTTTGCAATCTCGCTTGTCGAGCCATCTTGGTAGGTAATCTTAACGTGCTCTACGTCGGATACCGTAACACCCGACGGAGGTTCCAAACGCCACTCCGTCAGAGCGATATCCATGGTCGTGGGCACATCGCCCTGATCTTTGAGCTTCACCATGAGTGTTTTGAGTGCCTCATCAAACGTCACGCGTTCGATTTCTTCACCCGGAATAGACCCGCCGCTCAACTGCAGCTGCACAAACTCGTCGCGCGGATACCAATAGTCGCCCGGCGCGGCCACCGTGTTACCGCCAGCAACCTTCACCGTCATGATCGGCAGGGCATCGTCGGCCTCAAACTCCCAGGCAGCGCCGCCGCGACCGCCAAACGTCCAAATACAAAAGGCAATCACCAACACGGCAAGCACCGCAAAGCCAATCGCGACAAGGCCATGGTGCGCACGGCTTTCCTCGGCCGATACATCCCATTGCGTCTCTCGATATAGATGCTTGTCTTCCATGTTCGCCTCCCCACAGGCACGCTCGTTGGCCCAATCGTACCCATTCAGGCTATACTTGAGCCCATGACATAACGGGGAGCTTGCAGGACAAGACGGCAGGCTGAGATTGGGCGCGCCCGCCCTGACCCGCAAACCTGATATGGGTAATGCCAACGAAGGGAGCCGTGCCAATGAGCACACAGACCGAGCCCAAGCTCGTCACGCAAATCGACTTCGCCCGTGCCGGGCAGATCACGCCGCAGATGAAGGAAGTCGCCGAGCGCGAGCATCGCGACCCCGAGTACATCCGCGAGCGCGTGGCCGACGGCCGCATCGCCATTCCCGCCAATATTGTGCACATCAAAAAGGGCATGCGCGCCTTTGGCGTCGGTGAAGGCCTGTCCACCAAGGTCAACGTGAACTTGGGCATCTCGGGCGACAAGGCCGATGCCGCCGAGGAATGGAAGAAGGTCAAGATCGCCGAGGACTTTGGCGCCGACGCCATCATGGACCTCTCCAACTCGGGCAAGACGCGCCAGTTCCGCCAGCAGCTCATCGACGAGACGCCGCTCATGGTAGGCACCGTCCCCATGTACGACGCCATCGGCTACATGGAAAAGCCGCTGGTCAAGCTCACCAAGGACGACCTGTTCGAAGTCGTGCGCGCTCATGCCGAGGACGGCGTGGACTTTATGACCATTCACTGCGGCATCAACAAGTCGGTCACCAAGACCTTTAAGGAGACCGGCCGCCTGATGAACATCGTGAGCCGCGGCGGCTCACTGCTGTTTGGCTGGATGGAGGTCACCGGTAACGAGAACCCCTTCTACGAGTATTTTGACGAGCTGCTCGAGATTTGCCACGAGTACGACGTGACGATTTCACTCGGCGACTCCTGCCGTCCGGGCTGCCTCTACGACTCCAACGACGCAACCGAGACCGCCGAGATGATCGAGCTGGGCAAGCTGTGCAAGCGCGCCTGGGCCGCCGGCGTCCAGGTCATGGTCGAGGGCCCGGGTCACATGGCGCTCGACGAGATCGCCACCAATATGAAGCTGCAGAAGCGTCTGTGCCACAACGCCCCGTTCTATGTGCTGGGGCCGCTGGTGACCGATATCGGTGTGGGCTACGACCACATCACCGCCGCCATCGGTGGCGCCATCTCCGCCAGCTCCGGTGCCGACTTCCTGTGCTACGTGACGCCGGCCGAGCACCTGTGCCTGCCCAACGCCCAGGACGTGCTCGATGGCCTCATGGCCACTAAGATTGCCGCGCACGCCGCCGATATCGCCAAGAAGGTGCCGCACGCCCGCGACATGGACGACAAGATGGGCCAGGCACGCCGCAAACTCGACTGGGATGCCATGTGGAAGTGTGCTCTCGACCCGGTCACCGGCAAGAAGCGCTACGAGGAATCCCCTGCCGCCACCGAGGGTACCTGCACCATGTGTGGCAAGATGTGCGCCGTCCGCACCGTCAACAAGATCTTCGAGGGCACCACGATCGACCTCGGCATGGAGGACTAGCCTGTCGCCGCGGCCGCTTCTGTCGGCGAGCTGGTGCCTGTCAATTGTTGACGTGTGAACATTTGCTTGCATTTGCGTAAAGATTGCATCGCCCGCCCGGGTTCGACATAGAGTCGGCCCGGGCATCTTTATAATGCTGGCAGAAGACCCATTTGAATCCGACCGAGCAAGGGAGCGAACATGGATCGCAGTAAGGTACCCGCCGTTCTATCCATCGCAGGATCCGATTCCAGCGGTGGCGCCGGCATTCAGGCCGACATCAAGACCATCACGGCGCACCGCCTGTATGCCGAGACGGCCATCACCGCCATCACCGGACAGAACACCCTGGGCGTTACCGCCGTGCAGGATATCTCGCCAGATATCGTAGCCGCGCAAATAGACGCCGTTTTTGACGATATCCGCCCGAACGCCGTCAAGATCGGCATGGTTTCTTCTGTCGAGATTATCGAAGTCATCGCCGACCGCTTGAGCGCCTGGAACGCAACAAACGTGGTCGTCGACCCCGTCATGGTAGCCACCTCGGGCGCACGGCTGATTGCCGAAGATGCCGCCGAGGCGCTCACCCGCCGCCTGTTCCCGCTAGCGACGGTTATCACGCCCAATATTCCCGAGGCCATGGCCCTGCTCGACTACGAGGTCGACTCCGAGCGCACGCAGCAAAATGCTGCCATGCTCCTCACCCGCCGCTTTGGTTGTGCATCCCTCGTTAAGGGTGGGCATCTTGTCAACGAGGCCAACGATGTACTGGCCGAACCCGCGCCGCTCGATGACGAGGGCAACCATCTGGGAGATCCACTCACCACGTGGTTCCGCCACAAGCGTATCGATACCAATAACACACACGGCACCGGCTGCACGCTCTCGTCCGCCATTGCCTGCGCGCTGGCCCAGGGTATGGATCTTGCCGATGCCGTCAACGCCGGCAAGGCCTACCTGACAGGCGCTCTGGCCGCCGGCTTTGACATGGGCAAAGGCTCCGGCCCCGTCAACCACATGTGGCAGTATTAAGATTCGCAGTCCAAAACCACCGCAAAGGGGACAGGCACCCTTGCGGTGGTTCCCACAAACATCTCGATCTGTAACAGTTAGAGTCCATTTTTCGGCCCACCTGTTACAGATTGAGACATTCAAATTCCGCTGAAACGAAAATCTCAATCTGTAACAGCAACTCGGCGAAATCGACCCTAGATGTTACAGATCGAGACAAACGACCGATATCGACCTAAATAATCTTAATCTGTAACATCTAGCCCGTTTTCGGCCTTACAACTGTTACAGATCAAAACAAACCAACGAAACAAGCCGTCGCAAGGGGAACTTCTGTACTGCTTTGGGTCGCGCTACTCACCAAGCATCTCTTGGAGCTTGGCTGCCACGGCATGGCCCAGGCTCTCGTGGCTTTCGGGCATCATGTGCAGATAATCGATATCGCCCGGCTCGGCAAAATCAGCGGCATTCAAAAAGTCGCAGCCAAACTGTTTAGCAGCATACGCATAGTATTCGGCAAAATGCTCCGAGGCCTCGACGGAACGCTCGTCAAAATCGGTCATATATACGTCGGCGATCTGCGGCTTAATCTTGATAGGCGCCATCAGCAGAATGCGCGGACAAGGCGCAGCGTCGGTCCACGGAAACGCGCGGACGGCGCGAATCAGCGCCATGGCGCCACGGGCGATATCGGAAGCTGTCACGTTAAAGACCGTCTTACAGTCGTTGGTGCCCAGCATGATCACAATGGCGTCCAGCGGCTTATGGGCCTCGAGCAGCATCGGAAGTGCGCGGATGCCGTTAAGATTGGTGTCCAGATGGCACATGTCGTCGCGTACCGTCGTGCGGCCGTTGAGGCCTTCTTCAATTACATGCCAGCCCTCGCCTAAGTCACGTTGGGCCACGCCGCACCAGCGCACATCCTGCGCATAGCGCACCGCGGTGCCGTCGCGCATGCCCGCCGGATCGTAACCATAGGTGTTGCTGTCGCCAAAGCATAGAACGTTTTTCATCGTAAGCCCCTCGCTCAGTAAAAAGCCGACGGAAGCAGCCTCTCCCGCCGGCTCGACCTATCTGTCAGCACGTACCGATTACAGGTACTTGCGCCAATCGTCCTCGTCCTCATCATCCTCGGTAGCAGCCTGGGTCTGCTCGGCGGCGCGAGCTGCCGCAGCGCGAGCGGCAACCTGGGCATAGGACTCCTCGTTGCGCTCGGGGAAGTTTGCCAGCACGTGCTCGAACTTGGCAAAATCCTCATCCCAGCGCGTAGAAGGCACGGCAAAGAAGACTTGCTTGACCTTAAAGTCGCCCGACGCGAGCTCCTTGCGGAAGAGCTCGGCCACGGCCTCTGCGTCAAAGCCGTTGTTGTCGCAGCCCCAAGCGCCCAGCACGAGCTTCTCGCGACCTAGCTCGTCGCAGATGGCAAGCACAAAGCGAATGCGGTCGCGCAGGGCGTCCAGCAGAGCATCGTCGCTCACGCGATACTCCTGGCGGGCGCGCTTAACGTTGGGCGCGGCGGCCACGATCACGTCGGCGTATGCATGCACGTGGTTGCGGTCGAAGCGCACCGCAGGCACCACCAGCGCACGGTTGCGGTAAAGCTCGCAGTTGATGTTGCGGCGACGGTTCTCGCCGTACCATTTGCGCTGCTTATCGAGAACGTTGTACAGATACGAATCGGCGCACAGCGTGGCCTCCTGGCCCAGATAGCCCTGGATGTAGCCACCGCCCGGGTTGGTGAACGAGGCAAAGGCGAGCACGGCCATGTCGCAGAACTGCGCATAGCCACGACCGTTGTCCAGGATGGCCTGCGTGGCGGAGGCATCGAGCACGGTGACCTCAGGCAGAACCGGAGCGGGCTCCTCAGCAGGCGCGGACTCAGCTTCGGCGATTTCCTCGGCAGGCTCAGGCGCTGCCTCGGTCTCGGGCGCCGTCTCGGTCTCGGCAGCCTCCGCGCCCTCGACGTCCTCGGCAACCTGTTCTTCGGCGGCCACAGCACTCTGAACCTTGGCCTTCATCGCCGCGACAAAACCGGCAGGCATACCATCGAACTCGCACACGCCGGCAAGCGAACGCTCGATATCCTTGGCGCACGCTTCGGACACAGTTGCCACGTGACGCTCGGCGGCCTTGGCACGGGCCTCGCGCTTGGGATTGGGCTGACCCGCTCGGTTGGACCTGCGGTTACGGTTCCTGTTGTCGACGTCTGCCATAAGTGGTCACCTTTCCTGTCGCTGCCGCTATCGGCTTTTCCCATCCATGATACCCCGCCGAGTACAAAAAAGACGGCCCCGAAGGACCGCCTTTCGCATCGATTTACACGCACGGCAAGCACCGCCGCAATTCGCCACTAGTCGCGACGGCCAAGGATGTTCAGGATGCGCAGGAACACGTTGATAATATCCACGAACAGGTTAGAGGCCATGAGCACGGCGTTGGGCAGCGTAGGCGGCACCGTCGTGGCAACATAGGTGTCGTAGCCAATAAAGCCGGCGAACACCACGATTACGATCAGATCGGTGATGGTCTGCGAGACGCCCATGAACATCAGCACGATCTCAACCAGAATAGTGGCGAGCAGAATGCCAAAACCGATGCCATATACGCGCTGGAAAAACTTGGGGAACGTCACGCCCAAGGCGCCAAAGACAAAGGTGATGGCGGCCGTGGCGATAAAGGCAGTGTTGATGGTGGGCAGGTCGTAGTTGGCAAGGCCAAACGACGCGGTCAGGCCAAAGGTGCTCGCAAAGATTACGTAGCCCACAAGGGACAGGCCCACGGACTGCTTACTGGCGGCGGCCGACATCATGACCATGCCGACGATGGTCAAAATAAACGAGCCAAAGACCAGTGGCAGGGCGGCGCCGCTCATCATCATGCGGGCAAACGCCATGGTGCTCGTAAAGTAAGCACCAGCGCCCATGGCACAAAAGCCCAAGAAGATGAGGGCAGACATGGCAAGATTATACGCACGCGGCGACATCTCCTTGGCACGGCTTGCGCCGGTTTCGATGGGGCCGTTCTGATAGCCCTGAATATCGTTCATAATTTCGTCCTTTCAAAAGCGCCGCGACAGCGCAGTAGCTGACAAGATTCCTGTCATTGTACCCGAATGCCGTACGTCCTTACCTACGGCGCTCGCCCTCGAGCGTGCGATCAAAGGCCCAGACCCACCAACGCATCACGTGTGCCTGCGAGCCGTCCGCCCGCTCGCGCGTCTGGTCCTCCAGATACAACTCGGTCGCGTGCCCGCCAAAACGCACCTTATAGGTCGCCGTACGAACACCGTGAACCGTTAAGCCAAAGCCCGTGGACGAGACAATCTCGTCAATCGTAAAGCAGCGACCGTCGACCCAGCAGACGGTAACCGGCACGACTTGTCCGCCCGCGAGGATGCGAGCCACGACGTCCACATACTGCTTGTGTACGCGCCGAGTTTTGCCGTCTGTCTGTCGATATTCCATACCTCCTATTATCGAACGCATGTTTGCATGTTGTAAAGCGAACAGACTGTGGTTTTGGAGTGTCGTAGTAATCGCACGTGTCCGCATGGCGTGTTAGCAAAAAGAACACCCGCGGTCAACAGGGCTAATATTCAATTTTAGTGCCAAAAAGTTCACTTCTCCCATCAGAACTCGGTAAAGAGACCCGCAGGAGGTGATACGATTTATCATGTTTTTGTAACGTGTCTGCAAACTTCGAGAAAGCCCATATATGGACGTAACGTTCTCAACCTTCCTCGGCCAAATTGTGTCGAACCCAGTCCTTGCCGTCACCGTGATCCTCGCGTTGGGCGCCATCTTCGTCAATGGATGGACCGACGCGCCCAACGCCATCGCGACCTGCGTCACTACGCGTTGCATGCCCGCCCGCGCCGCCATTCTCATGAGCGCCGCATTCAACTTCCTCGGCGTGCTCATCATGACGCACTTTAACGCGAGCGTCGCCAACACCATCTCACATATCGTCGACTTTGGCGGAAACAGCACCATGGCGCTCGCCTGCCTATGCGCGGCGCTGTTCTCCATCGTCGTCTACGGCGCCACAGCGTCGCGTTTTGGCATCCCCACCCCGCAAAGCCACAGCCTTATCGCCGGCCTGACCGGTGCCGCCATCGCCCTCGGCGGTGCGAGCAGCGTCAACGTCCACGAGTGGATGAAGGTCATCTACGGCCTGGCGCTCTCCATCGGCCTGGGCTTTGTCATGGGCTGGGTCCTGTGCAAGCTCGTCTCGATTCTTTTCGTCGCCGCCAACAGGCGACGTGCCAATGTCTTCTTTAAATACGCTCAGATCGCGAGCGCTGCGGCCATGAGCTTTATGCACGGCGCGCAGGATGGACAGAAGTTCATCGGCGTGCTCTTTTTAGGCGTGGCCTTTGCCAGCGGCCAGACGAGCGTCGGCGATGCAGGCATCCCCATCTGGATTATGCTGCTGTGCTCGGCCACTATGGGCATCGGCACCAGCGTGGGCGGCGAGCGCATCATCAAGTCCGTCGGCCAGAGCATGGTTAAGCTCGAGAAGTATCAGGGCTTCTCTGCCGACCTCGCGGGCGCCGCGAACCTGCTGCTTGCCACCCTTACCGGCATCCCCGTGTCCTCCACACACATCAAGACCTGCGCCATCATGGGCGTCGGTGCCGTCAAGCGCCTCTCGGCCATCAACTTCGGAGTCGTCAAGGACATGATGTTCACCTGGTTCTTCACCTTCCCCGCCTGCGGACTCATCAGCTTTGTCATGGCCAAGCTGTTCATGATGTTCCTCTAATCAAACCGAACGTCCATCCGGACCGCAACACTTCGCCCACCCGTCTTCGCCTCGAAAGGACCCACCCATGGCAAAGAAACCCGATTCGTTCTACTTTGACAACTACGTCGCTTGCGCCGACCTCGCCGTCCAGGCCGCAGAGCTGCTCACCAAGATTTTTGAGAACTTCGATCCCGCGCAGATTCACGACATGCTCAATAAGATGCATGCGATTGAGCATGCGGCAGACAAGAAGCACCACGAGCTCGAAGACGCCCTGCTCACCGCCTTTATCACCCCGCTCGAGCGCGAGGATCTGGATCTGATGAGCTGCGCGCTCGACACCGTGCTCGACCGCATCGAGGGCGTCGTGCAGCGCGTCTACTTCACCAACATCCAGAGCATCCATCCCGACGCCATCGTCATCGCCCACAAGGTGACTGACGCCTGCCGCGCCATGAAAGACCTGATGGTCGAGCTGCCCAACTACCGCAAGTCCAAGACCCTGCGCGAACTCGTCATCCAGATCAACACCATCGAGTCCGAAGCCGACGAGCTCTATATCAACGCCATGCGCAACCTGCACGTTAACGGCAAGGACCCGCTCGAGGTCATCGCCTGGCGTGACGTGTACGCCTTCCTGGAGTACTGCGCTGACTGCTGTGAGAATGTGGCCGATGTCGTGGATTCGATTGTCATGAAGAACAGTTAATTGGGGGTACGTGTCCCGGCGGCGAAGGGCCGGCACCTGTTTGCTTTCTCACTCCGGCTGCATGGCAGAGTCGTTCGAAAGTAAACAGGTGCCGGCCCTTCGCCTTACGTACCACCATTGGGAACTTTGGCTGATACTTTGAAAGCGATGGGGCTTTTGTTGGCGGGGCCTTTGGACCCGATTGGGAACTTTGGGAC
>DBFDDV010000066.1:0-3500 GCA_048302525.1 Collinsella sp.
CGTTCCTTCAACTGGGAAAATGCCGCCCCCGGGGGCCCGGATGGGGCCTCGGGGGCGTTCGGCTAGCTGCGGGAACGGCCTATCCGCTCAAAGTGTTCGGCTGAGATCGGAAATCAACCTGCGGTGGAATAGTTCCTGTCTGAAGCATCTAAAGCCGTATTTAGGAACTATTTCACCGCAACTTGTGAAGAGCTAGTTGCCTTTGTGGAAAAGGTTTTTGATAACGGAGGGGATGCTCTTGGCGCCCTTGGCCGTCACATCGATAAAGTCGGGCGAACGCACGAGCTTATCCTCGTCGACGTACTTGCGGACCGCGCGAAGCGTCTCTTTGTCGTCGCGCGTCGAAAACGTAAAGTGACCGTTGTCCTTGGTGAAGATGGCAAAACGCGTAATCTTCTTGGTGCCGCGCAAAACCTCGGCGGCAATATAGTCGACCTCGTCCCACGGGATTTGAATATAATCCTCGGGATTGCGCTCGTTATAGTACTCAAACGCCTTATTGCCCACCATCACGTTACCGTGGCTGGTAAGCCCCATCAGGCAGGTTGCCGGCGTTGCCAGATCGACCGTGCTGTTCTGAGATTGCGCCATACGCGCCTCGCCCTCCAATAAAAACAATCGGACCGCATCCAGTGTACCCACCGGGTGCGGTCCGTTTCAATGGCTCAAAAGCCCTTACCTAGCAACTCTCGGTCTTAAGCCGAAGCGTGCTTACATGAAGCCGCAGAAGCGACCGATGATGCCGACGGCGAAGAGAGCCAGGATGATGACGATCGGGCTGACCTTCTTCTTGAGGAGCTTGCAGACCAGCAGGGTCAGGCACACGGCGGCAAGGCCGGGGATGAGCTGATCGAGGTTGGCCTGAAGCGTGGTGACCTTCATCTGATCAAGGGCGGTAGCACCGACGGAGTTGTACATCGTCAGCGCTTCCTTGATACCCTCGGAACCGGAGGGCAGGCTAGCCCAGTCGATAAAGGCGCCAGCAGACTGCTTGACCGTGGAGACGATCGGGGTGAAGGAAATGGACACCCAGCGCTCGACCAGGGCGCCGATGATGAACATACCCAGGATGGAAGCGCCCTCGGTGACCTTGCCCATCAGACCACCGGAGAGGTCCTTGGCGATGGAGGAGCCGACCTTGTAGCCAAACTCCTGCGTGTACCACAGGAAAGCGTAACGGATGATGTTCCACGCGAAGAAGAACAGCAGCGGACCGACGATGCTGCCGGACATGGCCAGGGAAGCGCCCAGAGCGCCCAGAATCGGGCGAAGGGTGAACCAGAAGACGGGGTCACCGACGCCGGCGAGCGGGCCCATCATACCGACCTTGACGCCCTGGATGGCGACGTCGTCAATCGGGGCACCGTTGGCGCGCTCCTCCTCGAGAGCGAGGGTAACGCCAATGACGGGGGCGGAAACATAGGGGTGGGTGTTATAGAACTCCAGGTGGCGCTTAAGAGCGGCAATCTGGTCATCCTTGCTGGTGTAGAGCTTCTTGATCGCAGGGATCATTGCGAAGCACCAGCCGCCGTTCTGCATACGCTCGTAGTTCCACGAGCCCTGAAGGAACTGATGACGGAAGCAAACCTTCTTGCGGTCAGCCTTGGTGAGCTGAATCTTGTTCTCTGCCATATGTATCACTCCCCTCCTACTCGTAATCGTTCAGAATGTCGCCGAGCGGGTCGCCGGAGCCACCGCCCATGCCGCCACCCTGCTTGGCCAGATCCTTAAGGCCAAGGTAGATGAGGGCAAGGGAGATGCCGATGAGACCAAGGGCGATCAGCGTGAGCTGAGGGATGGCAGCAAGGACAAAGCCGAGGACGAAGAACGGCCAGGTCTCCTTGGTGGCCATCATGTTGATGACCATGGCGTAACCGACGGAAGCGACCATGCCGCCGCCGACAGCCATGCCGCCGGACAGCCAGTCGGGCATAGCGTTAAGCGCGTTGGTAACGGCCTCGGCCGGGATGACGCACAGAAGCACTGCCGGGATGGCGATACGAAGGCCCTGCATGAGGATGGCAGCATACTGCCAGCGCTCGATGCCGGAGAAGTCGCCCTTCTCGGCGCAACCGTCCATGGCGTGAGCGATAGCGGTAGCAATGGTACGGCAGATCATGGTCAGGAACAGACCAGCGACCGACAGTGGGACGGCGACGGCGATAGCGGTGGTAACGGCCTTGGCCGAATCAGTGGCGCCACCGTTGAGGGCGAGCACCATGATGATCGAAGAAGCGACCGAGGCCAGAGCGGCGTCAGGCGCGACAGCGGCGCCGACGTTAGCCCAGCCAAGGGCCATCATCTGGAGCGAACCGCCCAGGAGGATGCCCTCCTGAAGGTGACCGGTTACGAGACCGATAAGCGTGCATGCCACGAGCGGCTGATGGAACTGGAACTCATCCAGAATGCCTTCCATACCGGCAAGCAACGCGACAATCGCAACAAGCAGAATAGTGATTGCAGACATGTATCGGACCCTCCTTTACTATGCTTGAGCGGCCAGTTCGGCCTTAGCTTTCTTCAACATGGCGTCGAGATCCTCGGAGGAATCCGAAGGAACCTTGCGGACCTCGAACTTGACGCCCTTGGCCTTGAGGGCCTCGAGAGTCTTAACGTCATCATCGCCCATAGCGACGGCGTTGGTGACGACGACCTTGCCCTTGGAGTGAGCCATGGAACCGATGTTGACTTCCTTGATGTCGACACCGGCCTCGATGGCCTTGAGCAGATCCTGCGGGTTCTCAAAGAGCAGCATGGCCTTGGTGTCACCAAAGCGCGTGTCCTTGACGACCTCGGCCATCTTCTTGATGGGCACGACGTTGGCATGGACTCCCGGAGGGGCAGCCTGCTCGATCATGGTCTTGCGGAGCTCGTCGTGAGCAACGCCGTCGGAAACCACGATGATGCGGTTGGGGTTGATCTGCTTGGTCCACGTGGTGGCCACCTGGCCATGAAGCAGACGGGTGTCGATACGGACGTGGGCGATCTTGATGTGCCCATCGCCGATGACCGTTCCCGGAGGGATGGCGCCTGCAGGAGCAGCGGCGGCCGCAGCCGGCTTCTTCTCCTCGGGCTCCAGAGACTCGGGCTTGACACGCACGCCAGCCTTAGCCTCAGTCACGAGATGTTTTGCGATCGCATGTGCAGTGTTCTTTGCGTCAAAGCGCTGCGAATATGCCTCGATGAGCATAGGCAGGTTGACACCGGTGACGATAGCCCAGGAATCGTGGCCCTCGATGAGCCCGCTGATCTGGTTGAACGGCGTGCCGCCCCACAGATCAACGAGGAAGAGCACCTGCTCCTGGTCCTCGAAGGAAGCGACTGCTTCCTCGACCTTGGCACGGAAGTCGTCGGGGCCCATGCTCGGCTCGAGCGAGACCACGGCAACAGACGGCTGATCGCCAAAGACCATCGAGCCCGTCTGCTTGATTCCAGCTGCCAAGTCCCCGTGGCTAGCAAGACCACTACTTACCCTCACAGAACCTCCTTTTTGTCTACGT
>DBFDDV010000067.1:0-20935 GCA_048302525.1 Collinsella sp.
ATGCCCCGCCTCTTACACCACATCTCTGCGCGCTACCTTGTAGGGGTCGCTCGGACGTCATTTTGGGTGGTTTTACCTGTTACTAAAATGGTAACAGTACTCATATTTGCCCTTTTTTGCCCACAGACCTTTGAGGGTGCGGCGAAAAGGGCTTGTTTTGATTGTTTGGGGCAGGCACGAGGCGCGGAAACGATGTCTGGAGCGACGGAGCGGCCTGGAATTCATCCGTAGAGGTCTTCATTGGCTGCGCCAGGAGTGTCCCTAACTGCCGGAGGGGGTGTCTGCCGTGGCAGACACCCCCTCCGGATGTGGGAAGTTTGCGCTGCAGGTTACTTGTCGGTGCCCAGCTTGTGCGGCTTGAGAGCGAGCGCATTGACGAGTGCGTCGGTGGCAGACTTGACGGCTGCCGGCTGCGGATCGTTGACGTGATCCTCGGGGTGTACGGGCAGGTCCTTCTTGACGGCATCGTGGATCAAGTTGAGGTACTCAGTCACGCCAGTGGTCGATAGATGCGTGCCATCGCCATCGAACAGGTCGTTGCGGTTGGCACTGTATCCGTACCAGTCGATAACGCGTACGTTCTTGTAGCGCGTAGCGGCGTTGGCGATGGCCTGGTTGGTAGAGCCAACCCACGGCTGCGGGCTGCGCGTGTTCACAAACACCACAATACGCTTATCTCCTGCATCGGCCATGATGGCGTCGATTTGGTCGTCGGTTACCAAGCCGTTGGTGCCCAGCGCAAAGACCACGATCTTGCCGGCAAGGTTCTGTTGAAGATAGCCCTCAAATGTCGCACGGCCCGCATCGAACTGGCGGCCCTTTTCGGCATCGATATGGCTGTGCGGGAACACGCCGTCAAAGGAATCAACGGCGCGCAGCGACACGGAGTCACCGATCATCAACAGGTCGTAGGAGCCGTCGGGGAAGCCGTCGTTGTCCTTGTCGGTGTCGTCGGCCGCCTGCTGGTCGGTGGGTGCGGCGTTCTTGGCTTCCTTGTTCAGAACTTCGGCGCCCTCGCCGCTCAGCGCAGACGTCTCGGGCACAAAGATCAGGCCGCCCAGTGCAACGACCAACACGACAGCGCAGGCTGCACAGGCAGGGACGTGCGCGCGCACCCAGTTGGCGGGCGTGGCGGTGCCGTCGCGGAACTCGGATACGGTGCGCCCAAAGGCGCCCTTTCTAAACGGCGTCTCGATAAAGCGATATGAGCATTCGGCCACGGCGACCACCAACAGCACCTGCAAAATGTACTGCCACCACGGTGTATCGTTGATGTTGGCGACCGGGTTCATAAGCAACAGCAGCGGATAGTGCCACAGGTAGATGCTGTATGAGCGCTTGCCAACCCACACGAGCGGCTCGGCGGACAGCGCGCGGGCAACCATTCCCTGGGGCTGCACGCAGGCAGCGATGACCATGAGCGTGAGGATGGAGCATAACAGCGTGCCGCCGCGATACTGGAACGCGGTGTAGCCGTTGGTGAGCGCGACCATGGCGGCAAGGCCAACCAGACCCACGACGCCCAATACATCGATGGATGCGGGCGAGGACCAAAAGCGCACGAGGGCGCTCGGCTGTGCCGGGGCGGTCTCGGCTGATTCGTCGGCCTTCTCGCCAGGCTTGCCCTCGGCGTTCTTGCCGTGCTTGGCGGCGCCAGCCAGGCGATTGAGCCCCAAACGATGGGCGAGACGAACCGGCGCCAGGTCGCGATCGGGGATAAAGGCCATCCAGGCACCCAGCAGCAGCGAGAACACGCGGGTGTCGGTGCCGTAGTACACGCGGCTGGGGTCGGCGGCAGGGTTGTAAAGCACCATCATGGCAAGGGCAGATACCGCGGCAAGGCCTAGAACCACGCGGCGCGTGTTGGGTTTGCTCACATGCATGGATACCATGGCAAACAGCAGCGGCGGCCAAATCAGGTAGAACTGTTCCTCGATGGCAAGCGACCAAAAGTGCGTGAGCGGCGAGGGGTCGCCCAGAGCATTGAAGTACGAGACGTTTTGGGCAATCTGCCACCAGTTGTTAAAGAACAGCAGTGACGGCAGAATGTCGGGGCGCATCTTGGTGAGCATCACGTGGTTGAAGACGGTGCACAGCGCACAGGTCACCACCACGACGGTTATCACGGCGGGGACCAGGCGACGGATGCGGCGGATCCAGAAGCTCTTGAGGTCGATGCGGCCGGTCTTAGCGACTTCGTTGAGTAGCAGGCGTGTGATCAGATAGCCCGAAAGCACAAAGAAGATCGTGACGCCAAGCAGGCCGCCCTGCGCCCACGTGAGGTTAAGGTGATAGAGCACCACCGCGACGACGGCGAGCGTACGCAGGCCGTCGAGTGCAGGGATGTAGCGGGACTTGGGGCGAGCAGGCGTCTGCTCCGCGGCGGGAGTGTTGGCGCGGCCCGCGTTGTTGGCAGAAGCGCGATGGGGGCTCGCGGTGCGTCGCGGTTCGTTAGCACGGCGATCGCCCTTCACGCGTTCGTGCGGCGCTGGCTCGTTGCCCGTGCGGCGTCGACCGCGCGAGCCCGATTGCGAGAGTTGTTCCATAAAACATCATCCAATGACGAGAATAATCAGCACGCCTTCATTGTAGCTGCCTGCTCCTGTGAATGCTTGCTGCTGGCGCAAGCTCAAGCGCGCGTTCACATCAAAGTGAACTAAAGTTATAGAGGTGCGAGAGCACACGATTGACGGCCGACAGCGGGTGCAAAGCCCGCGGACGAGGAGGTTTCCATGGCAGATCGCGGCATCGTTGCGGTGTTCGGCAGCATGAACATGGACCTTTCGGTGGCGTGCGAGCGCATACCGCGTGCGGGCGAGACCGTCGGCGGCAGCGGGTTTATCACCAACGCCGGAGGCAAGGGCGCCAATCAGGCCGTAGCTGCCGCGCGTATGGGCGCGTGCACGCACATGATCGGCGCGGTCGGTCGCGATGCGTTCGGCGCGTCGCTCGTGGCGGGGCTCCAAGACGCCGGCGTGGACTGTGACTTTGTAGTGCATCGCGATGACGTGGAGACGGGAACGGCGACCATCATTCGCTGCGAGGGCGACAACCGCATCATACTGTCACCGGGCGCCAACCATGCGCTTGCGGGCGCGGACGTTGCCTGCGCGCTGAGGCGTCTGGTGGCCCATGAGCTCGACGGCGGCGCCAGCGAGATTGCCCCGGCTGCCGGAAGCGTCTTTATCGCCCAGGGCGAATGCGACCTTGCGGCGACGGCCGAGGCGCTTGTTTGCGCTCACGAGCTGGGGTTCTATACGGTCTTTAATCCGGCGCCTGCCTGCGAGCTGCCTGCGGAGGTCTGGCCTGCGGTCGACCTGGTCTGTCCCAACGAGACCGAGTGCCAGGTTCTGACGGGCATTCTGCCCACGGATGATGTGAGTTGCGTCGCCGCGCTCAATGCGCTGCTCGACAAGGGCGCCGGCGCCGCGGTCATCACGTTGGGCGGTGCCGGCTCGGTTACGCTCGGCGATGGCGGTGAGCTGCTGCGCATGCCGGCACTTTCGAGTACGGTAGTCGATACCACGGCCGCCGGCGATACGTTTATCGGCGCGTTGGCGGCGGCTTGCCTAGAGGGCTTGCCGCTCTTTGAGTGCATGGCCGCGGGTGCTCGCGCCTCGGCAGTGACGGTGTCGCGCCTGGGCGCTCAGCAATCGATTCCCACGCGCGCCGAAGTTGAACATTGGTTTGGTTAAACGATAAAGACGGAGAAGCGGAGTAGAACAATGGCAATCAAGAAGCTGATCCTTGATCTGGATATGGGTGTTGACGATGCGATGGCGCTGGCCTATGCCATCGCGAGCCCCGAGGTGGAGCTCGTGGGCATCACCACGTGCTTTGGTAACGTGCGCGTCGAGCAATCGGCGCACAATTGCCTGGCGGTGCTCGATCTGCTGGGTCGCCCCGAGGTTCCGGTGTACCTGGGTGCCGACCGTCCTCTGCAGGCGACTGAGCCCTATACGCCGCCGGCGTCCACCGCGCTCATTCACGGCAAGAACGGCATCGGCGGCGCGAGCGTGCCCGCGTCGCCCTACGAGCCGGTGGGGGCGACCTCGGCCGACGGCAACGCTGCGGTCGATTATCTGATCGATGCCGCGCGCACCTATGGTCCCGATCTGGTCTACGTAGCGACTGGCCCGCTCTCCAACCTGGCGCTCGCCCTGGAGCGCGATGCGGCGGCGATGATGTCCATCGGCCGCGTGGTCGTGATGGGCGGCGCCCTTACCGTGCCCGGCAACGTGAGCGCGGGCGCCGAGGCCAATATGGCGAGCGACCCCGAGGCAGCCGACGCGGTGCTGCGCTCGGGCCGTAAGCTCACCATGGTGGGTCTGGACGTGACGCATCGCGTGGTGCTCACACGCCGCGACATTGCCGGCTGGACGGGCTCGGGCACCATGGCGGGCTGCGCATTTGCGAGCATGGTCGAGCACTACATTGGCTCGTACGAGATGAACGCACCCTACCTGGGTGGTTGCGCGCTGCACGATCCGCTGGCCGTTGCCGTGGCGATCGACCCCACGCTCGTAGGTGCGCTCGGCTGCAACCTGCGTGTTGATCTGCTGGGCGAGTACCGCGGTCGCACCATCTGCGATGAGCGTCGCCTGTCCGATCCGGACAAGAGCGCGCTTGTGGCACTGACCGTGGATGCTCCGCGCTTCCTGTCCGAGTTCAAGACACGTATGGCCCGTGTCCTTGGCTAAGTTGTCTTTTTGGGACGGGGCTTTTTTGACTGGTATGATTGGTGCGACCATTCGAACGGCTAAAAGAGCCCGTCCCAAATTGACTACCGAGAGGATCTGCCATGGAGCGCATCGCCAGCTTTTCCGTTGACCATCTGCTGCTTGAGCCCGGCGTGTATGTGAGCCGCATCGACCGCGATCCGGCGACCGGTGCTGCCGTCACCACGTTTGACCTGCGCCTGACCACGCCCAACAAGGAGCCGGTCATGAACACCGCCGAGTGCCATACCATTGAGCACCTGGGCGCGACGTTCCTTCGCAATCATGCCGAGTGGTCGAGCCGCATTGTCTACTTTGGCCCCATGGGCTGCCGCACGGGCTTTTACCTCGTCGTATTTGGCGAGGTGACGAGCGAGGAGATCCTGCCGCTCGTGCGTGAGCTGTTCGAGTTTGTCGCCGACTTTGAGGGCGATGTCCCCGGTGCCGCTCCTGAGGAGTGCGGCAACTACCTGGACCAGAACCTTCCCATGGCTAACTGGCTCGCGCGCCGTTACCTCGACCGCGACCTGGCCGATATCGACGAGGAGCACCTGCACTATCAGCAGGCGTAAGGGCTTTATCGCCCAAAACGAGCGCATTAGGCGCCTTCGCTTATGCGGGGGTGCCTTTTTGCTGAGTGGTCGGGACGAGTGTTTAAAATCGCTTATGTTTGTTCTAGAATGTTCATACTGTCACATAAACGAACAGGAGCGAACATGCATATCTACTCTGTCAACGATCCCGAGTTCAAGTCCTATGGCAACGTTTGGGATAACGTTCCGTCCGAGCTTACGTCGCCCGTGCTCGAGGCGCTCTCTGCCACGCCCATTCCCGAGGGCAGCAAGTACGTTGCAAGTGCGCCGGAGCTCGAGGACGTCAAGGATGCCGACAAGCTTGGCTTTCTCATGTTTGGTGGCCGTCCCTTCCAGCTCGGCTGGTGCAACGGCCACAATACACGACTCAACTGCCTGGAGTATCACCGCGCGAGCGAATTCAACCTGGGCGCTCGCGACTTTATCCTGCTCGTGGCGCATCGCTGGGAGATCGAGGACGGCAAGCTCGACACCGCGTGCGTCAAGGCGTTTCGCGTGCCGGCGGGTACGGTCGTCGAAGTCTTCAACACCACGCTCCACTACACGCCGTGCATGGTCGACGACGGTGGCTTCCAGGTGATGGTGGCGCTGCCCGCTGGCACCAATGGTCCGCGCCCCGAGGTCGCGGCCGACATGCCTGCGGCCGGCGACAGCTACTGCTACTGGAAGGCCGACAAGTGGGTCCTCTGCCATGCTGACAGCCCCAAGGCAGCCGAAGGCGGCTACGTAGGCCTCATCGGCAAAAATATCGACATCACCGTGGACTAGCGCATCGCCCCAAACCACCACAAAGGTGCCTGTCTCCTTTGCGGTGGTTTGGGGCGGGCGGATATCGGGAAGTGCCAGACGGGGGAGGCTGCCGGGCGCCTTGCCGTCTGCGGATTTTGGGACATGCGGCCCGCTTTTTCGACCCATCTGTCGGTACACTAAAAGCACTATGGGTACCCGCGAGCGACATATCGGCAACGCGGCCGCCCGATCCGCACCCGTGGCGGATCCCAGGGGCGGCAGGCTCTTCGCCATGCCGCGATTCCTTGTTGGCATAACACATCAGGTGTACCGCCACCGCGTCTTTGCTATCGCCGGTGTCATCACCGCGATGTTCCTCATGCTTTTGGCAGTCTTGCCGGCGCTGTTCGCCTTCGACCCCAAACTTTCTAACGCCGTGCCCGCCTATAGCGAGGTGTCCGAAGAGGTCGTGGATGCGCTCGTCCATTCGAGCTCTCTGCCGTTGCTTGTTGCCGCAATTGCATTTTCGATCTGGGGCGTATCGGTCTATCTGCACTGTTTGGACTATGTGTTGCGCCGCCGTCTTGTTGCCATCGCCACCATCTGCGCCCTGTGGATGATCGAAGTCATTCTCAAGTACAAGTCGTTCACGCCGTTCTATGCCACCGTGCTGTGGTACTTGTACTACGTGCCCATGACGCTCATTCCGCTGCTCTACCAGTTGTGTGGTCTGCGCCTTGCGGGTCTGGAGCAACACCGCCTGGGTCGCCGCTACTGCGCTGCGCTGTGGATTGTGGCCATCCTGCTTATCGGATTTGTGCTCACCAACGATTTTCACCAGCAGGTCTTCCACTTTGACCGTACAAGCGACACCTGGAGCAACGATTACACGTACGGCTGGGGTTATTTCGCCGTCCTCGTGTGGACGGCCTTTAACTTTGTGGCCTTTTTTATCCTGGTGGGCCGGTCCTCGTCCTTTCGCATCCAGCGTTTCTCGGGCACGGCGGCGCTCGTACTGCTGGGTGGCGCATTCTTTGCCATCTCATATGCGTTGCGCGTGCCCTGGGCATGGAGGCTCAACTTTTCGCTCTTCTATTGCGTCCTGTGCGTGGTGGCGATGGAAATCTGTCTCGATTGCGGTGTCATTCCGTCGTATCACGACATCGCTGGCATCTTCGACACCTTGCCGCTCGACCTCAAAGTTCTAACGCGCGACTTGCAGGAGGCCTATGCCACGCCGGTGTCAAAGCCAATGCCGGTAGGCGTGCGTGAGGAGTTGCGGACCCAGGAGCACGGCCGCACCCATGCCTTTGCCGTGGCGTCCGATCCCGATGTGATGTACCGTGCCTTTCCACTGCTGGGCGGATCGGCCCTGCTTGCCCAAGACGTGTCGGAGCTCAACGAACTCAATCGCGAACTGGCGCATCGTCGCATGGAGCTGCAGCGTCAAAACGAGCTGCTCGCCGCCGACTACGACCTTAAGACGCATTTGGCAGATCAAGAGGCCGAGACCTTGCTGGTCCAAGACGTGGACCAAGCGCTTGCCCGCGCGCTCGAAGGGATGTACGACTTGCTGAGCTCGCTGCCGCCGTTGACCGACGAAGCGTCTTCGCACGAGCGTTACCGCATGCTGCAGCGCGCCAAGATGCTCGTCGCCAATTGCAAGCGCAAGGGGTCGCTCACGTTGGCACAGCACGGGGAGAGCGGTTTTGATCGTGACCGCATTCAACTCATTGCCAATGAGCTCGCAAGTGACCTGCGCACCATTGATATCGATTGCGCCTCGATTATCGCCATACGGCGCCCGTTGCACGCCAGTACGGTAAGCGCCCTGTACGACTGCGTGTATGACTTTGCGTTTTTTGCCTACACCACCGACCATCCGGCGCTTATGTATCACTTGGGCGACCATGACCGATGTAGTGTCGAGCTGCGCGCCACACTTTTTTCCAACGATGATGAAGATCTTTCGCAGACGCCCGCTGCGCAAGAGCTCGAAAGCGCTCTGCAAGGGCGCAACGTGGCATACCGCCTTGAGGGCGAGCCCGGCCAGCTGCGCATGATCGTCTTGATGCCAAGGGCGGGTGAGTGACGATGCAGATCCCGCTCATCCTTCCCCAAATCGTTGCGCTCGATGTTGTCTTTGCCCTGGCTGCGTGTCTGCAGACGATCCACGTCCCGCTCATCGCATCGCGCCGCTCGTCCTATAACCGTAAGGTGATTTGCGCCTACGAGGCGAGCCTTGTGCTTCATCTGATGATTTCGGCGCTTATCCTGTTCGCGTCGTCTAGCTCGCATCTGGTGGCGCCGCTTGACGTTTGCGCCAGGGCAATGGGCGGAGCGTTGTGGCTCAATGCCGCGATCTTTGCCTATGGCGTGGTGCTTATGGTGCACTATCGTCGCCCCGTCATGCTGGTCGAGCTGCTGCTTGTTGTCGCCGTTACACCGCCGGTGGTGCTTGCCATGGGCTCGGCGTGGACCGTTGTCCTTATCGCAGAGGGAGCGTTCTTCCTGTTCCGTTCCATCGCGGCGCTCTTGATGGACGTCCGTAACCGCCAGGAGGATATCACCGCATTCTCGACGATTGAAACCATCAACGTGATTCCCGTGGGCATTCTGTATCTAGACCCGAGGGGCCGTCCGTTGCTCATGAACCGCTGCATGCGCAAAAACCTGGTGGAACTTCATATGCCAACCGATCTACGCGACATGAGCAGCACATGGAACGACCTGCGCAAACTCAGCATGCAAATGCCCGAAAGCAGCAGGAACCGTGTGCGGATTAATCTGGACCGCTTTGGTGAGGCGCGGGCGGTGGTCGAGGTCTCTCCCGCCGAGATTCGCCTATTTTTGTGCGATCGTGTTATGGTTTCGTGCCGTTCGTTCGAGCGCATTATCGGTCTTGATGTGACAGAGTACGCGCATGCTCATGACCGCTTGGCGCAAGCCAACCACCTGCTTGAGCTTGCGGGTCAAGAGCTCCAGTCCCAGATCGAAGAGGTCAAAAAGGTCGCCGACAATGCTGCCTACCTGCGCATGCGCGCCCGCGTGCACGATGTAATCGGTCAGCGCCTGTCCATCCTCCATCGCTATCTGGAGGAGGGTCGCCTTGATGACGAATCGCTCGAGCAGATCGATCCGCTGCTGCGCACAATCTCCGACGACTTACGCAGCGGCGGCGACAGCGAGCCGGCGGAGCAGCTTGGCGATATCATTCATGCCTTTGGTCTGGTGAGCGTGCAGATTGATGTAGAGGGGTCGCTTCCCGAGGACACGCGTGTCGCGGCGGCCTTTTTGCAGATTATCCGCGAGGCCTCGACCAACGCCACCAAGCACGCGCAGGCCCACCAGGTCCATGTGCACCTGTGGCAGGAGGAGTCGAACGGATGCGACATCGCGCGCATGACCATCTCTAATGACGGCGCGCCGGCCCCCGTATCGTATCGCGAGGGAACGGGTATCCCAGGTATGAGGCATGTCGCGCAAGATCTGGGTGGCAGCCTAGAGGTCCACGCCGCCCCACCCTTTACGCTTACGGTATCCATTCCGCTTAACGCCAACGACACATCCCAAAGGAGAAGCTCATGATCCGCGTGTTGATTGTCGAAGACCAGGCCATTCTGCGCGAGAGCCTGGCGCGCTCCGTTGGCGACCAGCCCGATATGACTGTTGTTTCCGCCATCGCCGATGCCTCCGAGGCCTTGGGTGTCGCGCTCAAGGAGCGCCCGGACATGATACTGATGGACGTATGCACCGAGCATGATTCCAACGGCATCGTGGCGGCGGCGCGCATCAAGGAGCAGCTGCCCGAGTGTCGCATCATTATCATGACCGGTATGCCCGAGATCACCTTTGTCGATCAAGCTCGCGAGGCGGGCGTCGATAGCTTTGTGTACAAGAATGTCGGTATCGACGAGCTGTTCGCCGTGATGCGCTCCACGTTGGCGGGCTATTGCACGTTTCCCAAGCCGCCCGAGAGCATTTTTTCGGGCACGGCAGCTCTCGATGATGTCGAGCTATCGATTTTGCGCCTTGCCTGCGAGGGCAAAGGCCGTCGCGAGATCGCGGCCGAGCTGTTTATGAGCGAGGGCACCATCAAGCGTCGCATCTCGGAGATCCTGAGCAAGACCGGCTACGACAACATCATGCGTCTTGCCGTGCACGCGGTGACCGAAGGCAGCATCGTCCCCAATATGGAGCGCTAGCGCTCGTTACGCATCGGCATAAAGCGGCGGGGCCGCAGGATTATCTCCTGCGGCCCCGTCTGGTGTGCGCGGATGTGTCCGCCAATCCGCGGCTGATGTTACGTGCCGTTACGCGATGGTTGCGGTGTAAGAGGCGACGTCCTCGTAGGAATCGGTCAGATAGGCGTCGATGCCGATGGTCGTGTTGACCAGGTCGTCAAGGCTGTCAAGCTCGCCGCTCGAGAATGTGAATTCCTCAGTGGCGTTGGTGCCGGGCATCAGGTGAGCCGAGAACCAGGGGTCCTTCATGGTGCCGTTGACATTGGTCTTGCCGGAGGGAGCGTAGAAGGTCAGGTCCTTGTCGCTCTTGTTGGTGATGTTAACAACAAAGCCGATGTCACCCCAGTCGTCCTTGAACTTCTCGGTGATGGTGATGGTGCACAGGTCGTCATCGGCGACGGTGACGGCGGGGGAGATTTCGATGCTCTGGACGTCGTCGTCTTCGACGGCCTCATCGATCTCTTCTTCCTTCTCGGCCGCCTCGCGATCCTTCTTCACCGTGCCGGACAGGTCCTTGTCGGACTTGGTAAAGATGAGCTTGTCGCCGTCCACCTCAAGGACGAGCTTGTCGTCTTTGAGCTTCAGGTCGTGCGACTCATCTTCGGCGGTAATCGTTACGGTGGTGGCGTCCTTGGCCTCCCATTTCAGGTCGGCGACCTCAAGGAACATGTCGAGGACGCCCGTGCCGTCTTCGTCGAGGATCAGGATACAGTTGAGGCCCCACTCCTTGAGCATATCCATGTACTCATCGGTCAGCTCTTCGCCATCCACGGTTCCACCCGAGAGTTCCCAGCTGCCGACGAAGTTGGCCTTGGGGTCCTTGCCGCCGCCGCTGCAGCCCGTCAGGGCAAAGGCGAGCGCCAGGACGCATGTCAGAAATGCGAGTACGGACTTTTTGAACGTTGTCTTCATGGTGTCCTCCTTCATCGAACGAAACCCATAGAAGGCAGCGGGGGTGGCGGATCCCCCGCTCATTACCAGTTAGGGGCGCTAGGGCCTGGGCGTTCCGCAGTTGCTGCAGAACTTGCCGCCGTTTTCGCTACCGCAGTTGGGGCAGAACCACTTGGCCGGTGCGGGGGCGGGCGCGGGACTGCCGCACTCGGAGCAGAACTTGCCGGTGTTGGTGGCACCGCAGCTGCAGGTCCACGTGCCGGCCGCGGGTGCGGCGGCGGGGGCCGGTGCGGGGGCGGGCGCCGGAGCCGGCTGCGGGGCGGCCTGCTGCTGTGCCTGGCCGGCGGCGAACAGCTGGCTGGCATTCATGCCGCCCATGCCGCCTGCCATGCCCATGCCCATAAAGCCCGCCATCGCGCCGTTGGGGTTGGCGGCTGCCGCGCGCATTGCGTCGCTCTGGGCGCTGGCAATGTTGGCTGCCGCCATAGTGGGATCGCGCATAACCGCGGCTTTCTGCAGGTCCTTGATCATCTGCTCGTCTTCTTGCGAGGCGGCGATGGAGTTGACGCCAAAGCTTACGATCTCAACGCCGCGCAGGTCACGCCAGTCGGCAGAGAGGACCTCGTTGAGCGCGCGGGCGAGCTCGGTGGTGTGGCCGGGGATGGCGCTGTAGCGGATGCCCATCTCCGAGATCTTGGCAAAGGCGGGCTGCAGGGCGGTGAGCAGCTCGGACTTAAGCTGGCTGTCGATCTTGTCGCGCGTGTAGCTATCGGTCACGTTGCCGCACACGTTGGTGTAGAACAGCAGCGGGTTGGTGATGCGGTACGAATACTCGCCGTTGCAGCGCACGGAGATGTCAACGTCCAGACCGATGTTGTTGTCGACCACGCGGAAGGGCACGGGCGAGGCGGTGCCGTACTTGTTGCCGATGATCTCCTTGGTGTTGATGAAGTAGACGCGCTGGTCTTTGCCCGCGTCGCCGCCAAAGGTAAAGCGGCTGCCGATATTGGCAAAGGTTTCCTTGATGGAGTCGCCCAGGTTGCCGCTAAAGACGCTCGGCTCGCTGCCGGTGTCAAAGACGAACTCACCGGGCTCCAGCGCGACTTCGATGATCTTGCCGTTTTGCACCACGAGCATGCCCTGGCCGTCGTTGACGGCGATGACCGAGCCGTTGGAGATGACGTTGTCCTCGCCGCGCGTGTTGGAGCTGCGGCCGCCGGTGCGCTTGCTGCCCTTGCAGGCCAAGACGTCAGCGGGCATCGATTCGCAGTAGATAAATTCCTTCCACTGGTCGGCCATGACGCCGCCGGCAGCACCCAATCCAGCTTTCAAGAGTCCCATGGTGATCTTCCTTTCTCGTCAAAGGCCGGGTGGTATTGGTCAGGATGGTTAATCGTCCTTGTCGTCCTTCATGACAACGGTGGTCTCGGTGTGGCTGAAGGTGTCGTGCTTCTCGGTCAGGTCGAGCTCGCCGCAGTACTCGTCGGCGTGGGTGGCCTCGTTGGCCGTCTTGAGCTGGCCTACCAGTAGCACGTCTCCGATAATCACGATGATCAGCGGCGCGATGACGTTGATGAGGATGCCCTCGATATCAAAGGTGAGGTAATCCGGATCGAAGGCGTATTCCCCCATAAAGAGAATCTGGGAGAGGATAAATCCGATCACGAAGAACAGCACCGAGGCGATGGCGAGCTTGGGCTTGGAGCAGGGGAGCTCGCCGACCAAGCGGCCGGTCTGGCCGTTCATGGCAAACAGGTAGCTCTTGCCGTTCCACGAGGTGGAGAGCATCCAGACGGGGAACAGGGCGTAGTCGCTGTCTTCCCAGGTGTAGTCGAGCTGCTTGCTTTCGACCGTGGCATCGTCGTATTCGTCGACGACGGTCTCGCGCAGGGCCGAGATTGTGCTTTCTTCCATACGGCGTTCGGCGCGCGCCTTGCAGGTCTCGCAGTCCTCGTCGTAACGGTTGGCGATGTAGCCGGGCATATATGCGACCGAGAACGGGCGCAGCGCGTCGTAGTCAAACGGCTCGATGGCATCCATGTGGCCGTCGGGCATCTTGGACGATCCGTCGACGGGCACGCGCTTAAACGAGATATTGCCCTTGCGATAGGCATCGTAGTGGTCGGTGGTCGTGACGGTGCGGTCGGATTCCTCGGTCACGGTCTCGTTGGTCGCGTCAAAGTACACTTCGCCGTCAACGCGGGCGCCGTAGAGCCAAAACGGCACGTAGACACCTTGGACCTCGTCGATGTGGTTGCCGGTGACAAAGCTCTTGGGCAGCAAGATCTTGCCCTTGTAGTGTTCCTTGAGTGCGGCCGTGACGTCATCGCGCCCGAGCTTAAACGGAATTACTAGGTCGGGCGAGAAGTCGCCCGAGAGCTGGCCGGGCGCCACGGCGGAGTTGCCGCAGTACGGGCAGGTGGTGACGGCGACGGTGCCGTCGGACACGAGCTCGGCGCCGCACGACGAGCAGATGTAGCCGGCGTTTTGGGCGAGCTCCTGCACCGCGTCGTCGGCGACGGGCTTGGGCGTTGCGGCTGCCGCATCGGCTTTGGCGTCGGCCTTGTCCTGGCGCTCGCGATAGAGAGCCTCGACTTCTTCGACTTCAAAGCGCGAGTCACAGTAGTCGCAGACGAGCTTTTGCTCGGCACTGGCAAAGTGAAGGGGGCCGCCACACGCGGGGCATTGATAGTTGACGCTCTCGAAGGCCATGATCGGTCCTTTCGCTGCCGGAGGCTATGCGCCGATGGCGCCGCCGCAGTATTCGCAGCGCCCGCTGGCATCGGGAATGGTGGTGGCTCCGCAGAAGGGGCAGGTGACCGCGGTCTTGGGGGCCTTGGCGGCCACGACGCTATCGCGCGTCTCCTGGCGCAGCTGCACCAGCGCGTCGCGGACCTCGGCTGCCTGGCGCTTGGCCTCGCGGTATTCGATGGAGCCGCGCTGATCGATGGTGGAGTCGTTCACGCGCAGGTTGATCTCGGTAAAGTACGGCGTGTTGACGTGAATGGTCAGGTTAAAGTCGTAATCCAGGTCATAGCGCGGCGGATTGTAGCTCTCGCGCTCGCCGTCCTTGGTCTCGCGATAGATCTCGGTGCGATGCTCGTCGATATCCATATCGCAGCCGAGTACCTGCGAGAACTCGATGATGTCGGGATTGGCGTCGCGCCAGCGGCTCTGCGAAGTGATGATCAACAGGCCCGCGTCCTCATCGAGCATAATATTGGTGCGCCCGGCAGAAAGCGTGCGCGTGGGGTTGAACGAGGCCAGGCGCTCGGCGTTGGCCTCGCGGTAGGCGAGTTGCTCGCGGATGTCGTCCGCGGTGCTGGAGCGATAGCCGTGAAAGTAGGGGGAGAGCTTGCCGGCGCACTCTTTGCACAGGTAGCCTTCATTGATTTTTGTCTTACCTAGAAGTCCCAGCTCGGTACCGCAAATCGCGCACTCTTTCTTCTCGAACATCTTGTCAAAGAAGCCCATGGTTGCCTCCCATCAACTGGTAGCGTGTGTCACTTTTGATGATGGGGGAGTGCGCGATCCTTCGCGATACCCAGACGACTCAAGGAGTCTCCACAACTGGGACACATGGCCCATTTTTCATCCGCCACATAGGGACACTCCTTGCCGCGGGTAGTCATTGGGCACTCATTGGGGACGTACTTAAATGGGTGGCAGTTGGAGACACTCCTTGCCGAGCTAGAGGCCGCGCGTGCCCCTTCTGGTCCATGAGGCTCAAAACCGCGGTGTGACGTGAACGGCTGGGGTCAAATTTGCAGCATTTCAAGCCTGGCTTCGATATTGAGACTGGTTCTTTATTAAAATAGATTTCCAGACAATTGAGCGGCTGGGGGTTAATCATGAGGGGCACGGGAGACACAACCGCATATTTGCGTCGGGGCATTCGGGAGATTATATGCCTGGTGCTGTTCTTCTTCACGTTTTTGGCGTGCGAGTATCTTTTTGATGTGCGCATGGCCGAGTTCGTGTCTCCGAACGAGGTCGTTATTTATGAGAGCCTTGTCATCGGCGCGAGCGTGATTGGCTTTTTTGTGCGTCCCATTCTGTACTATCGCCGTCCCCATGCCATTGACGCGACGAGTGACGTTACGGGCGTTTTGCTGGTGGCGGCATTGCTGCTGTTGATTATGGCGGTTCAGGTTGAGGTGGTAATTGCCGGCGGTTTGGTGGCGTGCTGCGCGCTGGGCTACTGCGGATCGACTGCCCATGCAAACTTTGCGCGGCGCTTTGCACGGACGCCCTGCTTGGCGCGTGCGGCTGCACTTTCCTACGCCATGGGCGTTCTGGTGCAGGTGCTCAACCACATGGTGATGCTGCCGGCATTCCTCAGCAGGCTGTTCTGGTCGTCTGCGCGATCGCGCAGGTGGCGTTGCTCCACGGTGCCCGACGCGCCAAGCTGCGCGACGAGTCCAATCCCAACTTTGAACCCAGTGCTGCCGGGCTTTCGGTAGATGCTCTGGAATATGGCGCCAAGTGGCATGACGATCCCGAGGCAAAGGCGGCATTCCGTCGCGCCGTAGTTCGCCTGACCGTGGCGACGGCGTATCTTTCCGGCGTATTCGCCGCTCTCAACGCGGGCTTCACGACCCTGCATGCTGTCGGAGCCGTCGATTTGGGCGATTGGCCGCGCCTGCTGCTTGTCGTGAGCTCGTTGGTCGCTGGCGCACTATTTGACCTGCACGGCCGCTCGTATATGAATATCGGCATGGCATGTGCCGCCATACTGTCCACGCTTTCGTTCTTTGTGCTCATCGTCGATGGCAATGGCGGCAACGAGCTTGCTGCCACGATCATCTTTTATCTGGGCTTGGGCTTTTTCGTGGTGTTCTTTACCACAAAATATGCCGCCGTCTCGCTCTATGCGCGCTGGTCATATTTTTGGCCGTGCATGGGTCGCGTCGTCAACAACGTGTGCTCGATGTTCGTGACGGCGCCGGCAGTGGCGATTATCTCGAGTCAAAATGTGCTGGCTGCGGTCGGTGCGGCGCTCGTGATGTTTGTGGGCATTGCGATTACGCTGCTGGGGCAGTTGGGGCAACGGGCCGATGATGCCGCGATGCGGGACGGACTGCCGCTTGCCACCGACGATCTTGGTGGGGATCTTGCGCCCACATGCTCCGACCCCGAGCCCGTGGAGGCAGCGGAGCTCACGTCCGATGAACGCCTTGATGCCTTCGTCGCCACCTTTGGGCTTACAGAGCGCGAGCGCGATATTCTTGAGGTCTTGGTCGTTTCGGACCAGAGCGTTCAGGACATCGCCACAACGCTCTTCCTTTCGCGCTCCACGCTCTATCGTCACATTTCCTCGATCAACAAGAAGACCGGTACCGCCTCGCGCGTGGCCCTTATCAACTTCTTCTGGTCCTGGACGCCCAAGGACTAGCTAATCTCCCAATAAGTTGCGGTGGAATAGTCCCTAAATTAAAGTCACGGGGCTTTAAACAGGAACTATTCCACCGCAACTGCTGGGGGGATAGACTGCGGCGGCGGCAGAGGCAACGGCAGCGGCGTTGGCAGCTGTGGTAGTGGCAACGGCAGCTGGCAGGGTGTTTTCCGTCTACTTGCTACAGCAGCTCGCCGTGGCGGGCAATGTAGCGGCGCTTTGCCAGCTGGGTGAGCGCGATATAGGCGATAACGATGCCAATGAGCAGTCCAAAAAAGCTCGTGGGCAGCGGCATGAGGCCGAGCGCATCGGCGATGGGGCTTACCGGCAGCCAGGTGACGAGCGCCAGGCCCAGCACGGTAAGAACGCACAATGCGGGCGCGGCGTGGTCGTGCGGGCTCGGCAGATGCGGGGAGCGCAACATGTGGACCACGAGTGTCTGCGACCACATTGACTCGACAAACCAGCCGCTCTGGAAGAGCGCAGCAAAGGTCGCCATACCCGCGACGTCGCCCGCGGCGGCAAGCTCGGACCAGCTTGCGTCCACGGCGGCGGGGCACACGACAAAGAAGAGCGCGGCGAAGGTCACGATGTCAAACAGCGAGCTCACGGGGCCCAGCTCGAGCATAAAGCCCTTGATGGACGCGGCGTCCCAGGCGCGCGGGCGGGCAGTCCAGGCGTCATCGACGGTGTCCCACGGCAGTGCGATGCACACGATCTCGTAGACCAGCGACAGCAGTACCAGCTGCAGGGCGCTCATGGGCAAAAACGGCAAGAACAGGCTCGCGACGGTCACGGACAGCACATTGCCAAAGTTGGAGCTCACCGTGGTCTTGAGGTACTTGAGCAGGTTGCCGTAAGTGCGGCGGCCTTCGATGATGCCGCGCTCGAGCACGCCCAGGTCCTTCTGAAGCAAGATGATATCGGCGGATTCCTTGGCAATATCGACGGCCGAATCGACCGAGATGCCGCAATCGCTCGCACGCATGGCGGCGGCGTCGTTGATGCCGTCGCCCATAAAGCCCACGGTGTGGCCGTGCATCTCGCGCATGACACGTACCAGGCGCGCCTTCTGCAGCGGCGAGAGCTTGGCGAAGAGGTGGGTTTTCTCGGCGCGCTTGGCAAGTTCGGCGTCATCGAGCGCATCGATCTCGGAGCCGAGCAAGACGTTGCTCGCATCGATACCAATCTGCTCGCAGACGGTGGCGGCGACGCGGTCGTTGTCGCCGGTTAGGACCTTGACCGCCACGCCCTTGGCCTCGAGGGTGGCGACGGCGCCCGCGGCACTTGCTTTGGGCGGATCGAGGAAGGCCAAAAAGCCCATCAGCACCATGTCGCACTCGTCGGCGATGCCAAACTCGCCCACGCAGCGCGGATTGGTCTTCTGCGCCACGGCAATTACGCGTAGGCCCTCGGCGTTAAGTCCGGCGATCTGCTTGCGAATCTGGGCGAGCTTCTCGTCGGTGAGCGGCTGAGCGATGCCATCGATCTCGACAAAGGAGCAGATCTCGAGCATTTCCTCGGCAGCGCCCTTGGTAACCATCTGGGTTTTGCCTTGGGCGTCGGCGACAACTACGCTCAGGCGACGGCGCGAGAAATCGAAGGGAACCTCGTCGACCTTGGTGTAGCGGTCGCGCAGGCTCTGGCCCAGCATGGAATCGGGTGCGACGGTCGAGGGCGTCACATCGGCACGGTCGATTACGGCCAGGTCGATAAGATTTTTGAGGCCGGTCTGGAAGAAGCTGTTCAAAAACGCATGGCGCAGCACGCGCGCGTCCTCGTTGCCATCGGTGTTGAGGTAGCGCTCGAGCACGATGCGGTCTTCGGTGAGGGTGCCGGTCTTGTCGCAGCACAGGACGTCCATCGCTCCGAGGTTTTGAATCGCCGGCAGCTCCTTGACGATAACCTGGCGACGGGCGAGGTCCTTGGCGCCCTGCGACAGGCTCGTGGTCACGATGACGGGAAGCATCTGCGGCGTGATGCCCACGGCCACGCTCGTGGCGAACAGCAGCGCGTCGATGACGTTGCCCTTGGTGGCGGCGTTGATGGCAAAGACGGCCGGCGCCATAACGAGCATCAGGCGCACCAGCAGCATGGAGACGCTCGAGACGCCGCGGTCAAACGCGCTCTTTTCGCCGCGCCCGTTGAGCATCTTGGCGATGCCGCCCAGGTAGGTGTCCGAGCCGGTGGCAACGACAAGCGCCATGGCGGCGCCGTTTTGCACGGAGGTGCCGGTAAAGACGATGTTCTTGCAGGCAGAGAGTGGCAGTGCGGAGCCGTCGGCGCCCTCGACGACGGTGACGGCGGTGGTCTTCTCGACGGCCTCGCTCTCGCCGGTGAGTGCGGACTCGATCACAAACAGGTCGCGCGCGGTGATGATGCGGGCATCTGCCGGCACCATATCGCCGGCAGAGAGACGGATTACATCGCCGGGGACGAGCTCGTCGAAGGGGATCTCGATGCGCTCGCCGTCGCGCAGGGCGGTGCAAGTGTTGGAGACCAGGTCCTTGAGGGCCTCGGCCGCATTGCCGCTGCGGGCTTCCTGGATAAACTTCATGCCGCTCGATACCAGCAGCATGGTGCCGATGACGATGACCGTGGAGGGGTCGCGCTGCGGTTCGGGCACGGCGAGCACGTCGATGTAGAGCGAGACCAGTGCGAGCGCGGCGAGGATGCCGGCGAAGGGATCGATGAACGCGTCGGCGATGCGGCGGGCGAGCGTTTTGGTCGTTGCCTCGATGGTGTTGGGGCCGACGGCGTTCAGGCGCTCAGTTGCCTGCTCGACGGTGAGGCCGTTTGCCGTGGCGTCAAGCAGTACGAGGGCGTCCTCGGCACTATGGGTGGCGGCGAATATGGTGTTCTTGGACAGGCCGGTATGAGCGGCAGGGCGCGCCGTGCGGCGGCGCTTGGAGATGGCTTCGAGTACCGTGACGGTTTTGAGCATCAGCATAGGGTCCTCCTTGTTGAGGGGAGTTAGCGTACGTGTCGTATTTGCTTCAAAAAACCTAGATGTCGCTCACGTCAAGCTCTTGAGCCCACAAAGGGTGCAGCGCGCCTTTGCGGTGGTTTTGGCGATCTGCCGGTGGCGTTTATGCGTGTGCGGAGTCCTCGCGGCGTGCCGAGGGCGACATGCGGGTTTTTCGACTAGGACTGCCTTCCATGGCACACCTCCTAAAGGCTGAGCGCAGCGCACTTTGGGTATCTCGTACCCCTTTTTAATCCGCCCGTATTCTTGATGAGGGGGTTTGACATGTCAACCCCATTGTTCGGAAAACCATTCCCCCTGACAAAGCCTTTACAGAATGCCGTGGCCCCAAAGCGCGCCCGCATCGACGCTTCGCCTGCGCTAAACTGGAAGGCACGTACGCGATTACGAGAGGAGCCCGCATGGAGGCTTACAAGCAAGAGTTCATCAAGTTTATGGTCGAGTCCGACGTCCTTAAGTTCGGCAGCTTTACGCTCAAGAGCGGCCGTCAGTCCCCGTTCTTTATGAACGCCGGCGCTTACGTGACGGGCTATCAGCTCAAGAAGCTGGGCGAGTATTACGCCCAGGCCATCCACGATAACTTTGGCGACGACTTTGATGTGCTGTTTGGACCGGCCTACAAGGGTATTCCGCTGGCCGTCGTGACCGCCATTGCCTACCATGAGCTGTACGGCAAGGAGGTCAAGTACTGCTGCGACCGCAAGGAGGCCAAGGACCACGGCGCCGACAAGGGTAACCTGCTGGGCTATGAGCCCCAGGACGGCGACCGCGTGGTCATGGTCGAGGACGTCACCACCAGCGGTAAGTCCATCGACGAGACCTATCCCAAGGTCAAGGCTGCTGCCGATGTCGAGATCAAGGGCCTCATCGTGTCCCTCAACCGCATGGAGGTCGGCAAGGGCGGTGTGACCACCGCTCAGAAGGAGATCGAGGCCAAGTACGGTTTCCCCGTCGCGAGCATCGTCTCCATGGCTGAGGTCGTCGAGACCCTCTACAACCACGAGATCGACGGCAAGGTTGTCATCGACGACGAGCTCAAGACCGCCATCGACGCCTACTACGAGCAGTACGGAGCGCGTTAGTTACGGCGTTTTACCAAACGCCGTAACTGCTCGACGCTGCGCGGGCCGCATTTGGACAATCTGACGTTCAACTTCAAGGGCGCGACCAGAAGGTCAGCGCCCTTTCGTTTCACGTCACCTTGCCTCAAATGCGACCCGCTCGCTGTCCGTTCTCTACCTGCGGCGTCGTCTTGCTCCGAATGCGGCTCGCTCGCTCATATGACCCAATCCGCTGTCAAGAGCCACAATGGCCCCGCCGACCGCTTGCAATCGGTCGGCGGGGCCTGCCGTTGAACCCGTCCCGGTCCGCCCCCGGCA
>DBFDDV010000068.1:0-15594 GCA_048302525.1 Collinsella sp.
GCTCTTGACAGCGGATTGGGTCATATGAGCGAGCGGGCCGCATTTGAGACAAGGTGACGTGAAACGAAAGGGCGCTGACCTTCTGGTCGCGCCCTTGAAGTTGAACGTCAGATTGTCCAAATGCGGCCCGCGCAGCGTCGAGCAGTTACGCGGTTCGTAGAACCGCGTAACTAACAAATGAGCATTGCGTCGCCAAAGCTGAAGAAGCGGTAGCGCTCCTCGATGGCGGCGGCGTAGGCATCCATGATCTGGTCGCGGGAGGCAAGCGCGCTTACGAGCATCATGAGCGTGGAGCGCGGCACGTGGAAGTTCGTGATCAGCGCGTCAACCACGTGATAGGTCGAGCCGGGCATGAGGTAGAGCTGCGTCGTCGCATTCTCGCGCACCACGATGTCACCGCGGCCGAGCGTGTCGGCCCCGTCCTCGCGGCCCTCAAAATAGCGCGCCGTCACAGCCGGATCGGACACCGGCGCGTCCGCGTCAAACGCGCTCTCGAGCGAGCGCACTGCGGTAGTGCCGACGGCGATCACACGATGGCCCTCGGCCTTCGCCTTATGCACAGCGTCGACAACCTCCTGCGACACGTGGTAGCGCTCGGTGTGCATCACGTGCTGTGTAGGGTCGTCCTCCTCCACCAGACGGAAGGTATCGATACCCACCTCGAGCTCGACGGCGGCAAACTTCGCACCCTTGGCCTCGATAGCGGCCATGAGCTCGGGAGTAAAGTGAAGACCCGCCGTAGGAGCGGCAGCCGAGTGCTCCTCCTTCATGGCGTAGACGGTCTGGTACTTCTCGGGATCGCCCTCGTAATCGGTAATGTAGGGCGGCAGCGGCACGTGGCCGGCAGCGTGGATGGCCTCGTCGAGCGTGCGCGGGTCGCCGGCGGCATTGCAACCGGCCGGCTCAAAGCGCACCAGACGGCCACCGCGGCTATCGGTAACAAAGTCGACGACCTCGGCCGTCAGCACCACGGGCGCGCCCTCGGGCGCATGGGCGCCGCCCGCACGATACTCAATCTGAGCACCGGGCTTCAGGCGCTTACCCGGCTTGACCAGGCACTCCCAAACGTGACCCAGCGGATCCACATCCTCGCGGCGCTTGAGCAGCAGCGTCTCGACCACGCCGCCCGAGCCGGCCTTGCGACCGATCAGGCGGGCCGGCATCACGCGCGTCTTGTTGATGACGAGCACGTCGCCCGGCTCGATATAGTCGATGATGTCGCGGAAGATGCGGTGCTCAACGGTACCGCCATGCTTTAGCGGCGTTCCCGCCTGAGAGCCCTTGCGATCCACCACCAGCAATCGGCAGGAATCGCGCGGCTCGGCAGGAGCCTGGGCAATCAGTTCCTCGGGAAGGTTGTAGTCAAAATCATCGGTACGCATAGACACGTCGGATACTCCTTATATAGCTAAAGTCCGCTCTACATCCTAGCAGGCTGACGTCCCAAATGAACTACTTTTTGGCGGCTTTGCGCTCGTCGCGGATGCGGGCGCGGTCCATGGCCGCCTCGACAGCCGAGAAGCGGCAACCACAGTAGTTCTGCCGATACATGCCAAGCTCGCGCGAACGGCGTGTCGCCTCGGGGTAATACGGGCGAAAATCGCGAATCACCGGGGTGAGACCGCGGGCGGCAGCCAGACGCTCCAACACATCATTGCAGGTATCGAACAGCTGGTACGGCGAGACGGCGAGCGTCGTGCCCACAAACTCAAACCCGCGCTCCTGGGCAACGCGGCACGCCTCGGCCAAGCGCAGGGCATAGCACGCGCGACAGCGACGAGGCCGATCGGCACCCAGCGGTGCCACGCCGGTCTCCCAGCGATCGCGGTCCTCCCCTGCCTCGATGAGCGCGATGTCGCCATCGGCACACCACCGGCGCAGCTCGTCCAAGCGGCGCTGCCATTCATCGCGCGGTTGAATATTGGGGTTGGTCCAGCAAATCGTGGGCTCAAACCCCTCCTCGCGCAGCAGGCGAACCGGCTCAAGCGAGCATGGTGCACAGCACGCATGCAGCAACAACGGCTTCATCGACATCTCCTCACCCAAAAAAGCGAACGCCAAAGGACGTATCCTCGCAGGCGACAATGCGGCGGTCGCGCAAAATGGTCCGCACGTAATACCAGTCGCCTACACAGCCCGACAAATGCAAGCCGGCCGCCAGGTAGCACAGCAGCGGATAGCCCGAAAACGCAAACCCCAGGGCAAACGCTGTCGTCACAACAACCGTCGGCGCCAGGCAAACCGCCATGTACCGCCGGCGCAAATACACAACACCCTCGGCGCAGGCATAGATCATCGCCGTCTCGCGATTCGCCCCAAAGGTCACCTTCGCGCCCGCAGGCGCCAGCAGCTTAAAAAACACACCGTGCACCAGCTCGTGCACGGCGAACGACGCCGCAGAAATCGCAGCCAAGCCGACTATCCAGCCCACGACAGCCATCCAGCCGCCCGCGTCAGCCGCATCCAAGTCTGCAGGCCCGCCCAGCAGCATAAACACCGGCACCAGGCACACGGCAAACACCACAAGCACGGCCATCCCCCACACGAAGCAAGCGTGCAGAAAATCCTCGTCCTCAAACGCATGTATGTTGGAAATCTCATTCATAGCATCTTAGGATAGCGCCCCTGCCACGTACCCGTCCGCATGTGCGATAATGTCGAACGATATGCACGAATTGACCACCGCGTCGCCGAGCCCCACGCCCGGCTGCGCTCCCACCATATGCGAAGGAGTCCCATGGCATCCAAATACTCCATGAACGACCGTCCCAGCTGGCCTCGCCGCGCCATCGTTACCGCCGGCGAGCCCTACGGCAACAAGGGCCTTCACTTTGGCCACGTCGGTGGCGTCTTTGTCCCGGCCGACTTCTTCGCCCGCTTCCTGCGCGACCGTCTGGGCCGCGAGAACGTCATCTTCACCTCGGGCACCGACTGCTATGGCTCGCCCATCATGGAGAGCTACCGCAAGCTCAAGGAGAACGAGGGCTACGACAAGTCCATCGCCGAGTATGTCGAGTCCAATCACTCCCGCCAGGCCGCGACCCTCAACAACTACAACATCAGCTGCGATATCTACGGCGGCTCGGGCCTTGAGCCGGCTGCGCAGATTCACAACGAGGTGACCGCCGAGATTATCGAGCGTCTGCACGAACAGGGCACCATCTCCAAGCGCTCCACGCTGCAGTTCTACGACGCCAAGGCCGGCACGTTCCTCAACGGCCGCCAGGTGATCGGCCGCTGCCCCATCCAGGGCTGCAAGTCCGAGAAGGCTTATGCCGACGAGTGCGACCTGGGTCACCAGTTTGAGCCCGAGGAGCTCATCGCGCCCAAAAGCCAGCTCACCGGCGAGGTGCCCGAGCTGCGCCCGGTCGACAACCTCTACTTCGACCTGCCGGCCTACCTCGACTTTATGAAAACCTATACCGCCAAGCTCGCCCAGAACCCGCAGGTTCGCTCCGTGGTCTCCAAGACCATGGAAGAGTGGCTGCTGCCGGCCCAGCTCTACATCCAGAACAAGTTCCGCGAGGCCTTCGATGCCGTCGAGGATCAGCTTCCCGAGCACACCGTGCTGGAGCCCGAGGGCAACAAGAGCAGCTTTACCGTCACCTTCCCCAGCTGGAAGGAGCGCGACGATGCCCACGCGGTGCTCGCCAACGGCGGCGTGCGCTTCCGCAGCGGCAAGGCGCTCGTACCCTTCCGCATCACCGGCAACATCGACTGGGGCGTTCCGGTGCCCGAGGTCGATGGCGTCTCCGACGTCACCTGCTGGTGCTGGCCCGAGAGCCTGTGGGCTCCCATCAGCTATACGCGCACCGTGCTCGCACGCGATGCCAAGGCCGCCGGCGTGACCGAGGGCGTCGCCGCCCAGGATGCCGCCCTCATGGGCGAGCCCGCCGCCGATTCCACGCAGGTCCCCGCGCCCACCTACCAGCACAGCTCGCTCGACTGGCGCGACTGGTGGTGCTCGGATGACGCACAGATCTACCAGTTCATTGGCCAGGACAACATCTACTTCTATTGCATCGCGCAGACCGCCATGTGGGAGGCCCTGGGTTGGAACCTCACGCAGAGCACCGTCAGCGCCTGCTACCACCTGCTCTACATGGGCAAAAAGGCAAGCTCGTCCTCGCAGACTCCTCCCCCGCCGGCAGACGACCTGCTCAACCACTACACCTGCGAGCAGATGCGCGCGCATTGGCTGTCGCTCGGCCTGTCCGAGAAGCCGGTGAGCTTTAGCCCCAAGGCATACGACACGCGCGTGACCGGCAAGGACAAGGACGGCAACGAGGTGCGCGCCTGCGACGACAAGCGCGTTATCGACCCCGCCCTTAAGGAGAGCGCGCTGCTGACCGGCGTGTTCAACCGCCTGGCCCGCAGCTGCTTCTACGGCGTCGCCGTCAAGGAGGGCGACGAGAGTCCCTATCGCAACGGTTGCATCCCCGCCGGTGCCGCTTCTGACACCGTGGTCGAAGCCGCCCAGCAGGCAGCCCTCGCCTTTGAGCAGGCCATGTACAAGTTCGAGACGCACCGAGCGCTCGCTGTGTGCGACGACTACCTGCGCGCCGCCAACAAGCGCTGGAGCGATGCCTCCAAGGCCGCCAACAAGCTCGAGGGCGAGCCGGCCAACGCCGCCATGACGCAGGCCCTCGTCGACGCCTTTACCGAGCTGCGCGTAGCGACCGTGCTCATGCACGGCATCGTGCCGGCCGGCTGCGAGCTCATCTGCGAGTACTTCGACGTTGACCCGGTCGCCTTCTTTAGCTGGGATAACATCTTTGCCTCCACGGATGAGTTTGTGGAGAGCCTGGGCGAGAAGCCCGGCGAGCACCGCGTGAAGCCGCTGCCCCCGCGCTTCGACTTCTTTAGCAAGCACGAGAGCCAGTACTAAAGCACGCCAGCAGCGGCGTGCCCGGAAAGTAGTCAATTTGGGACGGGAAGGAAAGACGGATGTCCAAGCCGCGTCGTCGTAAGCAGAAAAAGCAGGTCAAGGCCGAGCTCAAGCTCAGGCAGTTTGCTGCTACCGAGCTTTCCGACCAGCTTGCCGCCCTTCCCTGCGCCGCCGACCTGCCGCGCTTTATGGTCGACACGGTCGCCGGCGCCTATGCGCCCGCCGATGCCAAGCTCATGATCGAGGGCTTCGGCGCCGCGGCCACACGCCCGGTCACGCTGCGCGCCAACACGCTCAAGGCGACCGCCGAGGACATCGCTGCGGCGCTCGATGCCGCCTGCATCGCCCACCAAACCGTTACCTGGTATCCGGACGCCTTTATCCTGCCCGAGGCCCAGGTTTCAGATCTGTGGGATCTCGACATCTACCGCGACGGCAAAATCTACCTGCAGAGCCTGTCATCCATGATGCCGCCGTTGGTCCTGGGCGCCCAGGCAGGCGAGGACATCCTGGACATGTGCGCAGCCCCCGGCGGCAAGACGACGCAGATCGCCGCCCTCACCCAGGGACAGGCGCACCTCACCGCCTGTGAGATGAGCATTCCCCGCGCCGAAAAGCTCGAGTCGAACCTCCATCGCCAGGGTGCCAAAAACGTGCCCGTCATGCGCATCGACGCACGCGAGCTCGACGAGTTCTTCCGCTTTGACCGCATCCTGCTCGACGCTCCCTGCACCGGCACGGGCACCGTCATCAGTGGCAACGAGAAAAGCCTGCGCGGCCTCACCGAGCAGTTGCTGAGCAAGTGCGCCCGCTCGCAGCGAGCACTTCTGGACCGCGCCATGGGGGCCCTCAAACCGGGCGGCACGCTCGTCTATTCGACTTGTTCGATCTTGCCGCAGGAAAACGAGGACGCCCTGCAAGAGGCCCTCGACAAGCATATGGACTGCGAGCTTATCCCCCTCGACGGCACGCCAAGCGAAAGTGAAGCACGACGCACCCAGGACGCCGGCGAGGAGCCGCATATCGAGAGCAACGCTCTCACCGAGGCCATTGCCGCGGGTCAGGTATCGGCCATCGTCAACGGCCTGCCCGGCACGCTCACCATTCCGCCTAGCCGCGACTTTGAGGGCTTCTACATTGCCCTGATCCGAAAACGCAGCTAGCGCACGGATCCAAAACTCAACAAGCTATCTCTGTGCGCGTTTGCCCTGCTGGTCGCGATGCTGTTTAAGCATCGCGCGCTCCTTGCGTTCGGCCCTTTTGCCCTTAATGGCCGTGACCACAAAGTAGATGACCGCGGCGGCAACGATTGCGGCCACACACAGGCCGATCGAGCCAAACATTGCTGTCAATTCCATACCGCGTCACCTCTCTTTTAAACGGGGCTTTCAAGATAGCACCTCGATACCCGCCACCACAGCTCCTTCACGTTCGCCGGCCCTTCGGTCTAACGGATGGCGCGGCGGGGAAAAATCAACTCGTCAAACGATTTAGCATTCGCAATTCCGGCTGCATCGCGCCGGCCATCATCACATAGAATCGAGCCTCCATGGATACCCTCAACGATCTAAATGAGCGCGTCGACGCCTTCGTCGGCACCAGCTCCTTCGACACGCCTGCGGCGGCAAACGACCAAGCTCCCATCGATGTGCCCGCCGAGGTGCACGAGGACATCGTCGCCTCGGTCGATTTTTCCGAGGTCGAGCTTGCAGACGAGTTCACCGAGCCCCAAATAGCCGTCACGCCCAACGGCCTGCTCCCTATGGAGCCCCTGCCCATCGACGGACGCCTGCGCAAGGCTGCCCTTCGCATGCCCGACGAGATCGAGGAGGCCAGCGGCTTCACGCTCTTTGGCCGACGCATCAAGTCGCTCATTTACACCACCGATGTCGCGGTTATCCGCAACTCCAACGCCGACGCCGTCTTTGCGGTCTACCCTTTCACGCCGCAGCCCGCCATTACGCAAGCGCTGCTGACCGTCGCCGAGTGCCCGGTCTTTGTAGGCGTGGGTGGCGGAACTACGACCGGTAAGCGCTCCGTGCAGATGGCAGCCGTCTCCGAGATGCAGGGCGCGGCGGGCTGCGTGGTCAACTCCCCCGCTACTGCCGAGATGGTCGAGCACATCACCAACATCGCCGACATCCCCGTCATCGCCACGGTCGTTCGCTGCGACGACGATGCCCACGCCAAGGTGCGCGCTGGAGCCAAGATTCTCAACATCGCCGCCGGCAAGAACACGCCCCAGGTCCTACGCGAGCTGCGCGAGCACTATCCCAACCTGCCGCTTATCGCGCCGGGCGGCAAGACGCCCGAGAGCATTCGCGAGACCATCGCCGCCGGCGCCAACGCCATCATCTGGACACCGCCTTCGGCCCAGCAGCTACAGACCGACATGATGCAGCGTTATCGCAAGATGAAGGAAGACGCCACACCTGTCATCTCGCGCGACGACGTGCCCATTATCGACCAGGTCGCCGCCGCCGAGGTCAGCCAAGTCGAGAACATGAATCCCGATGTGCCGATTCCCGACGAAGTCATCGAGCGCGTCGCTTCGATCCACGAGCGCGTCGAGGAGCATCGCGCCAACCGCGGCCTCAAGCCGTCACTGCACGGCTTTTTCTTCCGCGGAAAGAAACGCTAGCAAAACATCTTGGCCCGCCCCACAAACGTGAGGCGGGCCGTTTTCGTTTGAGCAATCATGCAGCGACGTGATGGGGCAAATTAATCCACGCGCTTGTCGCCCATAAAGAAGAGCGCCACCGTACCAGGTCCGGTATGCGAGCCAATCAGAGTACCGATGTCATTGATCTCAATCTTGCCTTTAAGCTGCGGAACCTGTTCCTCAATCAGCGCCGCGACCGCCTCGGCATCCTCGCGGCACGCCGACTGCGACATGATGCACTTACCCGAATAATCTGCACCGTCCTGTACGTGTGCCATCATGGTCTTAGCCATCTCGGAAATCGCGCGCTTCTTAGTGCGAATCTTCTCACGTGGCGACAGCTTACCTTCGCAATCGACCGTCATAAGCGGGCAAATCTTAAGCGCCGTGCCAATGATCGCGCTCGCAGCCGAAATGCGACCGCCGCGCAGGTAGCTCGACAGATCGGTCGAGAAGAACCAGTGGTGCAGGTTGAGTTTATGCTCCTCAATCCAAGCGGCCGTCTCGTCGAGTGAAGCCCCGCTATCGCGCACGTCGGCGGCATATTCCAGCAACAGACCAAAGCCCGAAGACGCCCCCAGCGAATCGATGACGCGCACCTTGCCGCCCTGGGGATAGCGATCCGCGAGCATCTGCGCCGCGACGCAGGCCGATCCATACGTGCCCGAAATACCCGACGACAACGTCAGGTGCAGCACGTCTTTACCCTCGGCAACAAACGGCTCCCAAAACTCCTCGTACTCACCCACGCTCACCTGAGACGTCTTGGGCATGGCGCCCGCGGCAATCTGGGCAAAAAACTTGTCCGGCGTAATCGACTGATACAGATCGTCCGTATAGACAACATCGTCGATCTCGTAATGAAAACACACGACAGGGATATTGCGCGCCGCAAAGAACTCACGGGTTCGGTCGGCGGCGGATTCACAGGTCAGGACAAAATCACTCATATGAGGCTCCTTACTCATTGCTGCGCAAATTATCGCACAGTGAGCCTACATGCGGTACATATGTCCACTATTTACCAAATCGAACCAAATATAGTGAACATCTTTACCACCATCGTCTCCACCGGCCCCATGCATAAATATCTGAGAAAACACCCTCTGTCGTCTCCACCCAACCGACACATCTACCTTCACTAAATCGATTTACCAAACCGTTCAGCCGACAATTCAGCCGCTGGCGCAAAATCGAAACAAAAGCGGCGCATACTGATAAACGTTTGATGCTGTTTATCAGTTTTACCAGCCCCATCGGAAGGTGTTTCATGGTCGCATTCGATCGCAACCCGCAAGACTTCAAGTATCTGCGCCTGCTGTCGAGACAGTTTCCCACCGAACAATCCGCGTTTACCGAGATCATCAATCTCTCGGCCATTCTCAACCTGCCCAAAGGCACTGAGCATTTTATGAGTGACGTGCACGGCGAGTACGAAGCCTTTATGCACATCCTCAACAACTGCTCGGGCGTCGTGCGCGAACATATCGACGAGATCTTTGGCGACACGCTCACCTTTGACGAAAAGGGCGAGCTGTGCACGCTCGTCTACTACCCGCGCGAGAAGATCGAGCTGGTCCGCAGCCGGCACGAGGACTCCCCCACCTGGTACAAGACGATGCTCGACCAGCTCATCATGGTTGCCCGCTCGCTTTCGAGCCGCTATACGCGCTCCAAGGTGCGTAAGGCCATCCCGCGCGATTACGCCTACATCATCGACGAGCTGCTGCACACGCATCCGGATGAGAACAACTACCGCGTGCGTTATCACGAGCGCATTGTGGAGTCCATCCTAGAGACCGCAAGCGCCGACGACTTTATCGAGTCGCTCGCCTCACTCATCAAGCGCCTGGCCGTCGACCACCTGCACCTGGTGGGCGATATCTTCGACCGTGGCGGTGGCGCTGCCAAGATTATGGACCGCCTGCTCACCTACCATTCGCTCGACATCCAGTGGGGCAACCACGACCTGCTGTGGATGGGCGCTGCGGCCGGTGAGCCCGCCTGCATCGCCACGGTGCTGCGCAACAACCTGCGCTACGACAATTACGAGATCCTCGAGAACGACTACGGTATCTCGCTACGCGAGCTCGTCGCCTTTGCCGATGCCACCTACACTGCCGGTGAGTCCATCACCCCGCTGATCAAGGCCATCAACGTGCTGCTCTTTAAGCTCGAGGGCCAGATTATCCAGCGCCACCCCGAGTTCGATATGACCGACCGCCTGCTACTCGACAAGATCGATCACGACACCGGCACGGTCACGCTCGCCGACGGCAGTGTGTGGCCGCTCACGACCAACGACTTCCCCACCGTCGATCCGGCGGACCCCTATACGCTCACGCCCCAGGAGCAGCACATCATCGACAAGCTCGTGTCCGAGTTTGTCACCGCCGATCACCTGCATCGCCATATCGATTTCCTCTATTCCCATGGCTCGATGTACAAGGTCGCCAACGGCAACCTGCTCTTCCATGGCTGCGTGCCGCTCAACGAAGACGGCACCTTTAGCAGCATGAACTGCCTGGGCACCTGGCACGCCGGCCGCGATTATCTCGATTTTTGCGACCGCATCGCCCGCCGCGCCTGGCGCGTGAGTGACCGCGACGCTCTCGACTGGATGTGGTACCTGTGGATTGGCTTTAACTCGCCCGCCAGCGGACGCCTGGTGCGTACCTTTGAGCGCGCCTATATCGCCGATAAGAGCACCTGGGTCGAGCCGATGGACCCGTACTTTACGCTTACCAAGTCGCCCTCGGTCTGCGACGACGTCATGCGCGAGTTTGGCGTCGCGCCCATGGCATGTTCGCCGACCGGCCACATCATCAACGGCCACACGCCCGTTAAAACCACCAAGGGTGAGCAGCCCATCCGCGCCGAGGGCAAGCTGCTGGTCATCGATGGCGGCTTCTGCCGCGCTTACCATCCCAAGACGGGCATCGCCGGCTATACGCTCATCTCGAGCTCGCGCGGCTGCCGCCTCAAGTCGCACCGGGCCTTTACGACGGTTGCCGAGGCACTCACGCGCAACGTGGACATCGAGAGCGAGACCAACCGTTTTGACCAAGCGGACCGTCGCCGCATGGTGAGCGACACCGATACTGGCGCCAAGATCCGCAGCCAAATCCAAGACCTGCGTCAGCTGCTCGATGCATATAGAAACGGTGCTATCGAGGAGCGCGCCTAGCACCACCCGCGGGGATTGGCTAAACTTGCTGAGTTTGTCATCCCCGCGGCGCTTCGGCGCCAGCTTAAGGCAGGTACCATGCAAAAGCTCCTTGCGCAGATCATGAAATTTGGCGTCGTCGGTGTCATTGCCACGGTTATCGACTTTGGCATTATGAATCTGCTCCACTACGGTCTGGGCCTCAACATCCTAATCGCCAACACCAGCGGCTTTATCATCTCACTCATCTTTAACTACCTCGCAAGCATGAAGTACGTGTTTGCGCACAAGGAAGGCATGAGCCGCCGCCGCGAGTTCATCATCTTTGTCGTGCTGTCCGTGATCGGTTTGGTGCTCAACGACGGCATCGTGCTGGCGCTCAACGCCGGCCTGGGACTCGAGGCCAATATCGCCAAGATCTGCGCCACCGCGCTTGTCATGGTCTACAACTTTGTGACCCGAAAAATCTTCCTGGAGGGCGACGAGACAAAATAGCTCGAAACCCCTGCAGCATTACGGCGCCCACGGACGACGCGCACTCAGCGCAGTATCGTCCGTGGGTGTCGCTCGTTTACGGGCAAATTTTCAACGTTTGCGGATTAGCTCTTGAAAATTTGGCGAGTTCATATAGTTCTTGGCAAAGACCTTACGTTTCCCTTGTAAAAGCTCTAAAGTATCCTCTGCTCGATTCATCAACGCATTGGATGTGATTACGTGCGCAAGGCACTGGCACAACCTCATACTAAGCAATTCCTCAAGTTCGCTGTCGTGGGTCTTATCTCCTTTGGCATCGACTGGGGCATGCTCATTGCGCTCGTCGAGCTGTTCCATCTCGACTTTTTGATGAGCACCACGATCTCGTTTATCACGTCCGTCGTGGTCAACTACTGGCTCAGCATGAAGTACGTGTTCGACCACCGTGAGGGTATGAGCCGCAAGCGCGAGTTCACGATCTTCACCATCCTGTCGGTGATTGGTTTGGGCCTCAACGACCTGTACATGTTTGTGGGCGTCACGTTTTTGAGCATCGGCTACCAGGCCATGAAGGCCATCGCCACGTTCCTGGTCACCTGGTACAACTACTTCAGCCGCCGCTTCTTCCTCGAGGGCGCACGGTCGTAGTCGATTCACTATTTGCTTGAATGTATAACCGGTTGGAATTCCCGTTCCAACCGGTTTTTTGTTTGCCGAGAGACCCGGCGACCCAGTCCCATTCGCATGAAAAACGGGCGGTCCGGATGTTGGCCCGAACCGCCCGTCTGGCGCGCTATGTCGAGGCCTCTAGCCCGTTACGTAATACCAAACGACGTTGTCGTCATTGGAGAGAACGTAGTTACTGCAGGCCGTCATGGGCGTTGTGCCGTTGACGGAGTACATCCAGCCGCTCGTGCCGCCGTACTGTTTCTCGGCCAAACCACCAATCGCGGAAACATACGTGCCGTACGACGAGCCGTGTGCGTTGACAGAAAGGCCTAGCGCGCACAGGGCATCGTAAACGGTGGCGCCTTCGTTAAAGGTAAAGGTGCCGCCAGAGGACACAGGATTGCCCACAGCGCTCGATGTGACCGAAACCGTCACCGTAACGTAGCTGGACTCCTGTGAGCCGCTTTGGCTGCCCGAGGAGGCGTTTCCACCATTAGAGGACGAGGCTCCATCAGACGACTGGCCACCGCCCGAAGAAGCGCCGCCAGACGCATTGGAAGTATCACCGGCTCCCGTATTTTGGGCAGCGGATTTATCGCCAGACTTCTTGCCGCCCCGGTCCTCGGACTTCTTGCTATCCGAGTTTTTGTCCGATTCCTTGTTTGAAGACTCGGAATCGTCCTTGGCGTCGTTCGAACCCTTGGGCTCGTCTTTTGCATCATTCGAAGATTTGGAATCCTTGGAACTGGCCTCGCCCGAAGCGGCAGACGAGCCAGACCCCTTGGTGTCCTTGGCGACGACGCTCTCCCCCGTCACGGTCTGAACGATCCAGTCAATGGACCAGGCGCCGCTCTCGGAAGGATGGACGAAGCCCAGCGAGACGACGATCAGAATGGTGCACGCGGCAGCAAGAACGCCAAGGAGCGCCTTGCGACGAGAGGCGGACGCCGCCGAAGCGGCGCCCTTTTGCTTTGGATCATCGAGCTGGATAAACGAGGAGTCGGGCTGTTGCCCGCTGGTCTCCTTGGGCTTATCGGGCATTACCGTCACCCTTGCCGCGCTTGGTCAGCACGAAGACAGCGATGAGCGCGAGGCCAATCACGCCGGCGGCGATGCCAACGATGGCGAGCGGATTGGTGCCAGTCTCCTGCTCGGAAGCACTAGAGGACTTCTTAGCAGTGGTCGTGGAAACAGCACCCGTATCGGACTTGGAATCGGACTTCTTGTCGGACTTCTTGTCGGACTTGCCGTCCTTCCTGTCAGACTTCCTGTCAGACTTCTTGTCAGACTTCTTCTCGTCCTTCTTATCGGACTTATCGGAGTCCTTCTTGTCGGACTTGTTGTCCCTGGTCTCGGTCTTGGTCGACACCGTCGTCTTGGTCACCGGCTTCTGGCCCGGGGCAATAGCGCCGCCCTTCGAGCCGGAGCCAGAACCAGCGCCAGCGCCAGTGCCGGAACCAGTACCGGTACTAGAACCGCCGTCGCCATTCGAACCAACGCCGCCATTGCCGCCATTGGAGCCTGAACCGCCATTACCGCCAGGGTTAACGGCATTCTTGGTCCACTTGGCATACAACGTCAGGTCGGCCGTCACCGGCGTACTGAAGTCATACGCCTGCGTGCAAGCCTCATCGGTATACCAACCGCCGAAAGTGTAGCCATCGCGCGTCGGATCGACCGGCTTGACCAGCTTGCCATCGGCCGTAGCAACAAACTTAGTGTCGCAAGCAGACCCGCCGTTGGAGTTAAAGGCAACCGTCCAAGACTCGACAGCTCCAAGTTTAAACAGCGTGCCCGAATCATTAATGTAGTAGAGATTGCCAGAAGCATCGGCAATGACCGGAGAGTCACAGTACTGGTAATGGCCAGCCGCATCATAAATCTGCGTCGCCTCTGCATCGCCGAGCGTATAGCGATACACGCCACCACCAGCAGAGTAGTTGACGTAATCCTTGCTATCCGCGCTGTTAACGGTGAAGTACACATAGGTCTTGCCGCCCTGAACACTCACCAGCGGAGTAGCAGCAATACCGTTGAGGCCAGCCGGCAGCGCCTTGCCGTCGGCAGCAGCGACCATCGTGGTCTTACCCGTCTTCAGGTTATAGAGAACCAGAGCAGAGCCAGTAGCCGTCTGTCCGCCGACAATCAGATTGTCACCAGACACCGCAGGGGCGCTCAGATTATTCGTAAGGCCCAGATCAACCGTCTTCTGTTCACTCAGCACGCCCTTCGCCGAAAGCGAAATCACATGAAGCTTTCCGTCGTGCGTCATCTGATAGAAGGTCGAGCCATTGGACGGATCGGCAATGCAATCGGCATTTGCGACAGCGCCGAGCTTCATGGTCGAAACGACATCGCCCGTCGTCTTATCAATGCACTTAAGCGTACCCGCGCTCGTAGGAACGATGGCATACTTATCCGTCAAAGCCGCACCAGTCCAGTAATAGCCCTCGGCAGGGTCGATGTTCTGCCAAGAAACTTCGCCCGTGGCAATCTTAATGCGCGCAAAGGAGCCGTTGCCGTAGGTCGCATTGTAATTCTCGTCATACGAAATATCGACCGAGCCTACATAGACGTACTCGCCGTCCGAAACGACGGTGCAGGAGCTCTGCGTCAAGTCCGTCAAACCAGGCGTCAGCCACTTGCAGATCAGCTTGTCTGCAGTAATCGCCTGGACCGCACCGCCGTTGAGCGGAACGATGATAAGGCCATTGGTATAGATCGGACGAGAGGTATAGCTCACCTTGGAGGCAAGCGGCGCAGAGGCAACCTTTTTGCCCGTGGACGAATCGATCTTAATGAGCTCGTTCTCGGTCGCGATGTACACAAAGCCGTTAGCAATGACAGGCTCGCTGCAGTTGGCATACTGCTGACCAGACTCGGCCTTCCAATCGAAGGCCCACTTAAGACCGGCGGCCTGCGCAGGCGTCTTGGCATCCGTTACGGTCGAACCGTTGCCACTGTTGCCGTAGCCGGCCCACTCGGCATCCCAATCAGGAGTCGTCGCACCCGGGTCCACGACAATCTTGTCGGGATCGGGCATGGCCGAATCGTCGGTGGTATAGGCAAGTGTGACCTTATCGCCGCTCTTGAGCGTAATCTGATTAGCGCAGAGTAAGGAGGGCTCTCCATTGATATACAGGTGCCAATATTTGTTGGTCGCACCATCATAGCCGTACGTCTCGTCTTCGAATGGCGAGTTGATGGAATTGAGGAACCAGTACTCACCACTCTGGGAGCCGTTGTACGTAACGCCCTTGGCCTTCAGAACCGTCTCAATAAGGTTCTGGGCAGTAGAGCCTTCGGGCAGAGAAACGTTGCTTGCCGAGCCCCAGCGAGCATTGTTGCCGTTGACATCGGGACCGATAACATCGACAGACCCAAGAACCTGGCCAGGAAGGGCATCGGCGTCAGCACCATACATAAAGGTGACGGCATCGCCCTCATGGAGCTCGTAGGCACCGGCGCCAACGTCGGCGAACTTGCCATTTACGTAGAAGCGCCAATAGCTATTGGTCGCAGCATCCCAGCCATAGGACTTACCATCGAACGGCGAATAAATGCCGTTGAGGAACCAGCCCCAAGACGATTCGCTAGCATCGAGCTTAAGGCCGGTCTGCTCAAGGAGATCCTTGGCAGTGGAGCCTGCCTTGAGACTCGTCTGGCCCGTCGAAGCCCAAACCTGCTGCTTGCCGTCATTGTCCTTACCGAGAACCTGAACAGAAGCATGGACAG
>DBFDDV010000069.1:0-18732 GCA_048302525.1 Collinsella sp.
GTCGGGGTTTTGGAAGAGGGTTGCGACTTCGCGGGCGATGCGGCTCGTGGGAACGGCTGCGGTATCCAGCCCCGTAACGCGCACGCTGCCCGAGGCGGGCTTGAGCAGGCCCGTGAGCAGCTTGGTGAGCGTGGTCTTGCCGGCACCGTTTTGGCCGACGATGCCCACGAGCTCGCCGGGATAGAGGGTCAGGTTAAGGTCGTGTACGGCGCCGCCGCCATTGGGATAGGCAAACTCAACGTGATCGAAGGTGAGCACGGGCTCGGCGTCCTTGGCATGAGGGCGCAACGACGGTGCGTGCGGTGAGCCGGCGGGTGCCTGAATGTCGTTGCTTACGTGTGCGGGGTCGACGATGCCCGAAATCAGGCGCTCGGCCTCATCGACATCCAAGCAAGGGGTACCGCTTACCAGGCCATCGGCCTCGAGGCTATTGAAGATACGCGTGACGCGAGGGCAGTCGACGCCGATGGCACGGAGCTCGTCGGTATGCGCGAAGACCTCGTGTGGCTCGCCCTGCAGCGCGATTTCGCCATGGTTGAGCACGAGCACGCGGTTGCAGTACTCCGAGAGCAGGGCGACCTTTTGCTCAACGACGACGATGGTAATTCCAAGTGCGCGGTTTGCCTCACGCAGCGTCTCGAAGACCAACGTGGAGCTGGCGGGGTCGAGTGCCGCGGTGGGTTCGTCGAGAACCAAGACGCGCGGACGCATGGCGAGGATGGCGGCGATGGCTACCTTTTGCTTCTGTCCGCCCGAGAGGGTGGCGATCTCGCGGTCGCGCAGGTCGCTGATGCCGACGGTCTCGAGCGTTTCGCTCACGCGCTGCTCGATTTGGTCGTGGGGAACGCCAAAGTTCTCGAGGCCAAAGAGCATCTCGTCCTCGACGACCGAGGCGACCATCTGCGTGTCGATATCCTGCAGCACGCTGCCGACGATTTGCGACACGTCGGTGAGCGAGGCTTCGCAGGTGTCGTGGCCGTCAACCATGACGGACCCAAAGAACGTGCCGGTGTAGTGGTGGGGCACGGCGCCCGACAGGCAGGCGGCAAGCGTGGACTTGCCGGCGCCCGAGGGCCCGATGATGCCGATGAAATCTCCCTTGTTCACGCTGAGCGAGATGTGGCTGAGCGCCTGCTCGGTCTGCGTGCCATAGGAGAACGAGACATCGTCGACGTTGATGATCGTTTCCATGGATACCTTTCGTAGTCATTGGGGACGTTCTTAAATGACGAGTTGTTTAAGACCGTCCCAAAAAAGCTCGTTGTTTGGGACGGTCTTTGGTGGTGAAGCACGGAGACGGCTTTACGAGGGGCCCCAGGTTGGCGCGAAAGAGGAGTGAAGCGTACTTGGGTACGCGAGCGACGAATGAACGCCAAGATGGGGTGGCTCGTAAAGCCGAGCGGGTTAGTTGAGCCTAAGGGCCTTCTGGATGGGCAGGTAGAGGGCGCCGACCAGAATGGCGTTAAAGACGGCGGTCATGGCGACGACGGGCAACATGGCGGCGGCGAGCTCGCCGACCACGCCGAGCATGGCCATCTTGATGACCATGAAGATGACGCCGGAGACAAAGGTGGTCAGGAAGGTTGCGACAATGGCGATCGCGGGCTTGACCTGACCGTCCTTGCCGGCGGCGTTGACGATGGCGGCCATGAGCATAGCGGCGATGCCCTCGGCGGCAAAATCGACGAACGGCGAGGTGGTGGTGATCTGAATCACGGCGGCCGAGATGAGGCCGATGACGAGCGCCTGGCCAATATTGGGGCGAACGACCAGGATAGTGAGGCAGAAGGCCGAGATGATGAACTCGGGGCTGATCATGCCGCCCGAGATGCCCGAGATGGCCTTGCCAACAGTGAAGTTGAGGATGAAGCCGGCGGCAAGCAGGATGGCGAGCAGGACAAGGGCGCGGACATCGAGCTTGCCGCGGTCGGCGGTCTGGACGGTACGGGGCTGGGTGGCGGTGGTGTTCTGGGACATGGTGAAAATCCTTTCGGAAGGGGGGTGTAAGAGAAAAGCGGAGGCGCGTGATGCGAATGCGATCGGGCTCGAGATAGAAAAAGGCCCCCGGTCGAAACCGGAGGCCTTCCAATTACCTAGAGCGCAAAAACAGGCGTGAGGGACTCACCGTCGACCGATCGTATTCGCATCACGCCACCACCAGTTGTTGAGAGACTTCATCGTGTTCTTCATATCGGTGGCTCCTTTCGTGATGCCGTGGCGCAGTAGCACCTGATTGCTGTTGCGCTGCACTATAGCACAGCAAAGTGTTTGCGGGGAAATCTTTTTTGAAAAGATTTCGGCGACGTTTCCCGCCGGTCGAATGGGCGGCTGGGTGGGCGGGCGACTTTGGCCATCCCGCCCGCACCTTAAGGTGTGGGGTTCTTAGGCCTTCTTGCGACGATAGAGCACGAAGCCGCAGACACCGATGACGACGACGGCGCCAACGGCCATGGCGGCCATGTTGTTGCCCTCGGACTTCTCCTCGGTCGCCTCTTCCTCAACCTCGGGCTCGGCAACGTCCTTATCGGAGAGGGCCTCGTCGGCATAGGTGATGGACTCGACTAGACAGTCGTTGTCGGCATCGTAGTCACTCGGGACGAACTCCTCGGAGAAATCCTCCTCCTTGAGGTAGTCGCGCATCTCCTCGAGCATGGCCTTGCACTTGATGTAGGTGTTTTTGGTGGCAGCCTTGCCGGCCTTGTTGGCCAGGGCGGTGCGGGCCTCGGTGTTCTCGGCGGCCTGCATGGCCTCGTCGACGGTCAGGTTCTGCTCGATGAGTTCCTTCTGCAGCGCATCGAGGTAGGCGCGGACGCCGGTAGCGCAGTGGTCGCGGTTCTCATAGGCGAGCGTGTTGATGTCCATGAGGACGTAGTTGATGGAGTTCTTGGGCTCCTCGTTGTTTACAACGTCTTCCTCTTCGCAGTGATCGAAGGAGACATCCTGATCGCTGAAGTAGGGGCTGACCTCGGTGAGCAGTGCGGAGTAGAGGGGGATAGCGACGGAGAACTCGGCGTTGGAGAGCATCTCCCACTGGATGGTCGCGATTTCGGGGTCCATGCCGTGGCGGATCTGGAAGGTGTGGATCTCGGTGTTGCGGTTGGAGCCGATAGCATAGGCGCCGTCGGTGTTGGCGTTGAGACCGGCGACATTCTCGCCGCGAGCAGCGAAGCTGCGGATCATCTCAAAGGTGTTCCAGTCGGACTTGCCGGGCTGGAAGAACAGCGGCTGCATCTCGTGGACCAGGGCGCCGGTCGTGGCGCGAGCGTCTTCACGCTCGTCCTTGACGATCTCGTAGTCAGTGCCTTCAGCCAGCGGGGCCATGAAGTAATCGCGACCCTGGATATAGCGCGACCACTGGTGCATACCGGCCTCGCCGATCTCCTCGCCGTAGGTCTTGGCGACGTCGAACTTGCCGTCAGTGTACTCGGCAAAGCCCTTCTCCTTAGGCATGGACTCGATGCCCTCGGAATGGAGACAGTTCTCGGTGTCGTCGAGGTCGACGTCATAGGTGAGGTTGCCGATGTTGGGGTTGAGCGAGGCGATGTCATCGGCGAGCCTCATGGCAATCCACTGATGGCCGGAAAGCGCGGCGAACAGCCAGGTCTCGGTGCTGTCGGCGATGATGATCTGGTCGTTGGAGCAGACGCCCTGCTCGTCGATCAGGCTGCCGATGAGCTCGACGCCCTCGCGGGCCGTGGCGCTCTCGCCCAGGATGACGCTGGCATAGCTGTACTCGCCAATGCCGGTCTCCTCGGTGATGGGGTCGGCCTCTTCGGCCTTCTCGTTATAGGAGGTGCTCAGCGTGGCAGAGCAGGAAACGCCCTTCTCGTTGATGCCGGCTTCGGAATATGCGTCGTAGCGATCTTCCCACTGCGAGGGGTTGTCGCGAACGAAGGTGTAGCGGTAGGTTGCGCCCTTGGACTTGTACTCAAAACCGGACTCGACCGATGTGTACTCGTTGCCGTCCTTGTGTGCGGGCTCAATGCCAAAGTGCTTGACATAGCGCGGACCGAAGTCTTCGGAACGGCCATAGTACGTGTTGCCGTCTGCCGTGAGCTTGCTACCCATGTAGATCTGGGTGCAGGCGAGCGCCGAAGTCGGCATGGCCATGATGGCCGCTGCTCCAAACGCAAGGCCGCAGCCGAGCTTTTTGAGCGTGTTGACAGGATGAGTAAACCTCATGATCCCTCCCAACTGTTGAGACCCCACAAAACTGTGCGGAATCTCAGCTAATAAATACATCTATTAGCCTATAGGAAGTCTAAATAGTATTCATCTATTTCGATGAAATACTCGATGAGCGTCCTAAAATATGCGATGAGCGGATAAGAATACTCATTATGTAGCTTTACTTAAATAAAGGCACCCTGCAATTACTGTACCTGAATAAAGCGCCTTGCACGGGGCGCAAAGAAAAATCCCCCGCTGTTTGGCAAATGCATAAACAACGGGGGAGACGATGATTGGATGAATATCATACCAGTGTGGAATTACTTCTTCCGGCGGTGGATTACGTTAATCGCATAGCCGACGAGCATGGCCAAGACGATGACGATAAAGCCGAGCAGGGGATTGTCGTTCATAGAGTCCTCCTATTTTCCGAGCGGGGAGAATTCGTCGACGATGAGGTCGAGGCATTGTGGAAGCGCGCGGGCTCCAAAGACGCCCGAATTGCTGGAGATAATTTCGCCATCGAACTGCATGCCCAGCGACGGGGTGCAGGTGATCTTGGCTTCCTTGGTCTGGATGATCTTGAACTGCGGGCGCCCGAGTACCTTGCCGGCGGGGTCAAGCGCAGCGGTGATCACGGTAGGCAGCAGCTGCACGGTGCGCACGGGTTCGATGACCGCAATGTCGACCATGCCATCGTTCATGCGGCAGTCGGGGAACAGGTTGATGTCGTTTTGGATGACCGAGGTGTTGCCGGCCATGCAGCAGATGCCGTCGAGCTCCTCGACAATGCCGTCATGCTCAATCGTAAAGTGCGCTACCGTAGGGTTGGGCGTGGCGAGCGCAGAGAGGAAGTAGGCGATCTCGCCGATGTCGTTTTTGGTGGGGGCGGCCTTCATCATGATCTCGGCGTCGAAGCCCGAGCCGGCGATGATGATGAAGCCGTGGCGCTTCTCGTTGCCGTTCTCGTCGAGCCAAAAGAGCTCGCCCATGTCGACTTTGACCGTGCGACCGGCACGGCAGGCCTTGGCGAGCGCCGCCGCCTCGGGGGCATTGCCGATGTTGTTGAAGAACAGGCAGGCCGTACCGGAGGGGAAGACGAGCGTGGGGACACCGCATCCGCGCATCTGGTCGAGCACGTTGGAGACAGTGCCGTCGCCGCCCGAAACGACCACGCGGTCAAACTCGCGCACGTCTGCCACGGCGTCCTCGGGTTCCATGCCATCGCCGATAAAGCGCATCACGACCTCGTCGCCGCCCTGTGCAAGGGCGTGCGTGAATGCGAAGATTTCATCTGAGCTGGGGCCCGATGCCGGGTTGTGGATGATAAGGCAGCGCATACTTACGTTCCCGTTCTGTGACTAACCGAGTATAGTTGTAAGGCAATGCCGATATCCTACCCGTGTTTTTCGGGCCTAACCTTATTCGATGGGTTGATATGTACATTTCCACACATCAGGCTCTACTCGACTTTTGCCAGCGCGCCCGTGAGTTCGACGCGATTGCCGTCGATACCGAGTTTTTGCGCGAGCGCACGTTCCATCCGCGTCTATGTTTGGTTCAGATTGCCACCCCTGCTGAGAGCGTCGCGGTCGATCCCCTGGTAATCGACGACCTATCGCCGCTGGCCGAGCTTATGGCCGACGAGAGCGTGACCAAGGTCTTCCACGCGTGCTCGCAGGATATGGAGGTCATGCTCCATACCGTGGGCGTGCTGCCACGACCGATTTTTGACACGCAGGTGGCCGCCGCCTTTTTGGGCGAGCGCCAGCAGATTTCGTATGGCGCGCTTGTTCAGACGTTCTGCGGTGTATCGCTGCCCAAGACCGAGTCGCTGACTGACTGGTCGCGCCGCCCGCTGACCGATAAGCAGATTGAGTATGCGATCGACGACGTCAAGTACCTGATCGTCGCCTATACCGAGATGATGAGCCGCCTGCGCGAGCTGGGCCGTGTGGACTGGGTGCTCGACGAGTTGCGCCCGCTGGCTGACGAGTCGCACTATCGCGCCGATCGCCACGAGGCGTTCCGCAAGGTCAAACGCATCAATTCGTGTAGCCGTCACCAGTTGGGCATCGCGCGCGAGCTCGCCGCTTGGCGCGAGGATCGCGCCGAGCGCCGTAACATCCCGCGCAAGTGGGTCATGTCCGACGACACGCTGCTTGCGCTCGTTAAGCGCAATCCCGTGCGCGTTGAGGAGTTCCGTAGCATTCGCGGTACCGATCAGTTGGGGGAGCGCGACGTGGACGGTGCGCTCATGGCCATCAAGCGCGGCGCGAGCTGCCCGCACGATCGCCTGCCGCTCATGGTGCGCGGGCACCGTCAGATTTCGCCGGAGTTGGAGAGCGTGACGGACCTGATGTATGCGCTCATTCGCCTAGTTGCCGAGCGCTCGGGCGTGGCGACCTCGGTCATTGCCTCGCGCGATGACCTGGCCGACTACATTGAGCATCCCGAGCAGAGCCCCCTGCGCGAAGGCTGGCGCTTTGAGCTCGTGGGTTCGCGTCTAGACGATCTGCTTTCCGGCAATATGGGGTTGACGGTGAAGGACGGCAAAATCGAGCTCCTGTAGGGAAGCCTAGCCGGTTGAGTGGGTAAAATGCCTCCAACGTGTAACTCGACTCGGAGGAATTCGCATGCCTTATTACTATGGATACGGCTTTGGCATCGACCCGCTGTACCTGCTGGTTGTTCTTGTCTGCACGGTGCTTGGCCTTGCCGCACAGAACTATATCAACTCGACGTACAAAACCTGGTCCAAGGTTCGCTCGGACGGCGATACGGGTGCCACGGTCGCTCGCCGCATGCTCGATGCCAACGGTTGTAGCGCCGTGGGTATCAAGGGTGTCGCTGGCGAGCTCACCGACCATTACAACCCGCAGGACAACAACCTGTATCTGTCGGATGCCAACCGTTCGGGCGGTTCGGTCGCAAGCGTTGCCGTCGCCTGCCACGAGGCGGGCCATGCCGCCCAGCGTCAAAGCGGCTATGCCATGATGAAAGTGCGTACCGCCCTCGTGCCGGTCGTCAACTTTACCCAGAACACCTGGACCATCGTGTTACTCTTGGGCCTGTTTATGAACATTGCCGGGCTCACGACCCTCGCGTTGATCTTCTTCTCGTTTAGTGTGCTGTTCCAACTCGTTACGTTGCCTGTCGAGATTGACGCCAGCCGACGTGCTGTGGCGTACATCGAGCAGTCGGGCATGAGCTCCAAGCAGGTCAACGGCGCCAAGAAGGTACTGACGGCAGCCGCGCTTACCTATGTGGCCGCAGCGCTCACTTCGATTATTCAGCTGCTCTACCTTATGGCTCGCTACAACAGAAACTCCAACCGATAACAAATTGGGTCACTGGGCGCCGCGGGGATTCGTGTCCCCGCGGCGCTGTACTATGTGTTGGACTTAATTTCGCACGGGGCCGGAGCCTCTGTGCTCGATAACGAAAGGAGGCTGCGTGGCAGGCTGGAACCTAACCGGCAATGCTGTTTCCGCCGAGTTTGACGGCTCGGACGATCAGGAGCGCAAGGAGCTCAGCGTGAGCCAGGCGGTGGAGATCGCCGCCGGTGCGCTCGATGCCATTCCGCAGCTGAGCGTTCTGGGCGAGGTCACAGGTTTTCGTGGTCCTAACGCCCGAAGCGGTCACTGCTATTTCCAGATCAAGGACGATTCGGCCGCCGTTGACTGCATCATTTGGAAGGGCGCCTATCTCAAGCGCACGTTCGATCTGCGCGACGGCATGCAGGTGAGCTTTAAGGGCAGCTTCAATCTCTATAAGGCCACGGGCCGCATGAGCTTTGTCGCTCGCTCGTTTTCGCTGGCGGGGGAGGGTTTGCTGCGTCAACAAGTGGCGCAACTGGCCGAAAAGCTACGCCGCGAGGGCCTGATGGACGAAGCGCGCAAGCGCCGCATCCCGGTGTTCTGCTCCCGCGTGGCGGTCGTCACCTCGCTTTCGGGCGCCGTAATCGACGACGTCAAGCGCACGTTGCGTCGTCGCAACCCTCTCGTCGAGCTCGTCTGCGTGGGCGCCAAGGTCCAGGGCGAGGGCGCACCGGCAGAGCTAATCGAGGGGCTGCACCGTGCCGCCGCCATTACGCCGGCGCCGGATTGCATTTTGCTGGTGCGCGGCGGCGGCTCCTTTGAGGACCTCATGACCTTCAACGACGAGGAGCTTGCCCGCGCGGTGGCGGCTTGTCCTGTGCCCGTGGTGACCGGCATTGGCCATGAGCCCGATACCTCGATTTGCGATATGGTGAGCGACCGCCGCGCCTCCACGCCAACGGCAGCGGCAGAATCGGTGGCGCCGGCTATGACGGAGTTGGCCGACGTGCTCGAGGCGCGCCATCAGCGTCTGGGCGCCGCGATGGCTTCGATGATCGGGTCGAATCAGGTCGATCTGGAAATGCTCGATCAGCGCGGGCGCCGTGCCTGGGATACCTATACGGCTCGCTTGGGCGATGCGCTCGATGCGGCCGCGTGCCGCCCGTGCCTCAACGACCCCACATTTATGGTCGAGCGTCGCGAATCGGAGCTTGCGCTGACTGCCGATCGCCTGTCGGGCGCCATAGTACGCTCGGTCGGGACATTTCGCTCCAACTTTGAGCGTTTGCCCGAGCGTCTGGTTACAAGCACCTCGGGGCTCGATGGTAAGCGCCATGCGCTCACGCTCGCAAGCTCCCGCCTGGAGCATCAGGGGCGCACGATGCTCAGCAAGCCAGCGTCCGACCTGGGCCGTGCAGCGGCTTCGCTCGATGCCCTGTCGCCGCTCAAGGTGCTCGCCCGCGGCTATTCCATCGCGTACAGCGTTGATGGTGTGGCCACGAGCGCCAAGACCTTTAAGCCCGGCGACGCCATCCGTGTGCGCATGGCAGACGGTAACGTTGCGGCAACGGTCAATACGGTCGAATAGACCGCGTTTTACAGTGATAAACCTTTGGGAAAGGAAATAGATATGGCAGAGAAGACCCCGGTCGAGCAGCTTACGTACAAGCAGGCCTCGCAGGAGCTGGAGCTCATCATCCGCAGCCTGGAGTCGGGCGACATGGAGCTCGAGGAGTCGCTCGAGAGCTACACCCGCGGCGTCGAGCTCCTCAAGAGCCTGCGCACACGCTTGGCCGATGCCGAGCAGAAGGTCTCGGTGCTCCTGAAGGACGTCGACGGCAACGACGTGCTTGCCGACGGCGAAGCCGCCAACACGGACGACAACCTCTCGTTCTAACCATCCCGACCAAATATAATTACCTTGGTCTGTGAGAAAGGAACCAACCATGTGTGATTGCATCTTCTGCAAAATTGCCAACCACGAGATCCCCTCGACCGTCGTCTACGAGGATGACCAGGTCATCGCGTTCGACGACCTCAATCCCCAGGCGCCGGTCCACACGCTCGTGATCCCCAAGAAGCACTACAGTGACATCGCCGATAACGTGCCCGCCGAGACCATGGGCGCCATGGCCCACGCCATCCAGGAGGTCGCCAAGGCCAAGGGTCTGGAGGACGGTTTCCGCGTCATCTCCAACAAGGGCGTCAACGCCGGTCAGACCGTCATGCACTTCCACATGCACGTCCTCGGCGGCAAGAACCTGGGCGAGAACCTCATCTGAGGACGCACGGCCCGTCGCCTTGGCTGCCTTTGGAGTAACCTATGCAGTTTTCTCAACTCGAATACCTTCAAGCGGTAGCGAACTACGGCGGCGTGCGCAAAGCGGCTCGCGCCGTTCATGTGAGCCCACAGGCTGTCTCGTCGGCAATTAAGAAACTGGAGTCTGAGTATCAGATCGTTTTGCTCAATCGATCGGCGGGGGAGGCTGTTTTGTCTCCGGCGGGCAGAGAATTTGCGCGTCGTGCACGCGTGATCCTGGCACAAGTCGACGATCTCAAAAAGTACACCCAATCGGGGGACGGTGGCGTTTCGCCCGACGGCCACTTTCGTCTTTACGTCCCCTGTCTTCACGGGCGGGGGCGTCTTTTTTCCGAAAACTGGTACGACTCGTTTGAAAGCTCGCACCCTCAGATTCACCTTGATGTGTGGCATCAGCCAACGGCTACATGCTTTGAATCACTTGTGCTTGGCATTTCGGATGCGGCCATCTCATTTGAGGAACCAAGGGACAGTGTCCTTTCTTCGAAATACTTGGGTGAAAAGGAGCTCAAGGTTCTTTCGTGCCCAGCGGGTCATCAATCTGTGGGTGCTATGACCGTTCGTGAGTTACTGGGCGGCAGGTTAGCTGTTCCCATTAATTTGTCGCCCTGTCTCAATGCGATCAATCAATGCCCCGAAGCTCAGCTGGTTAATTTCCGCTTCCGCGACGTCGAATACGGAAACAGAGCGCAGGCTGAGTTTCTTCAAGCCGGGGGATTGATATTGGGTTTTTCTGGCTCTTCTCTCGCATCAGATGGGTCGGAAGTGAGCGAGTACTCTATTGAAGGTTCGCATGACGTAGCCTTGCCCATCTACTTTTGCTATCGACAAAATGCCTGGACCGATCGACACCAGACGGTATTTCTTCACCTATTGCGTCATCTTGCTTCGTGAGGCCATTTGGCCTCGTGTCGTCAAGTGAATGTTGACGCCTTGTAACACATGACTGACGGCTTTGCCCTCATGCTTTTCCAAGATTCCGATTTAGATTGTTGACTCTTGGAGGGCGGAGCATGAAAAACCGTACGGTTTTGCTTTATATGACGTTTGTTTTTCTGTCGAACTTCAGCACCATTTTGTATTTTCTGACGGTTTACCTTGAATTCGTCGGATTCTCGATGGTGGCGATTTCTAGCATGATGATTGCATATCAAGTGAGCAAGTTCATCCTTGAAGTTCCCACTGGCTATATTGCCGATAGGTTTGGACGAAAGACAAGTGGTCTCGTTGGCGTCGTGGGGATGCTTGGATACTACGCCGCCCTGCTTCTCGTCCGTTCTCCTCTGCTTTTAATCGGCGCGTTTGCCCTTAAAGGTTTTGCCGCTGCATGTATGAGCGGGTCCATGGAAGCGATTTACATTGACAGCGTCTCTCTGGACCAGCTCGTAAGGCTTAATGTCGTTGAGCGATTTGTTTTCTATGCCTCTTATGCCCTCTCCGCTTGTGTGGGCGGTTTCATTTCGTCCGCTGGCGCGTATCTCATTGGTCTTTTGGCGGATATCATCGCAATGGTGTTGACGTTGGTTGTCGTTGTCTGCATTCCTGAGATGCGAAGAGGGGACACTACAGCGACACCTAAGCGTGGAATTAGCCCGAAGATGATCGGTGCCGCTATTGCGCGTAACGGCATTCTTCGTTCAGCGTTCATCATGGACTGCTCTCAGGCATTTGCTTTTGTCGCCCTGGAAGACTTTTTCTCACTGTTGCTTGCGGGTCGCGGAATGAATGCCGTCGCTTCGGGTGTGATCATTGCGGTCCAGCTCCTTGCCTCGGCCTCCATGGGGCTTATTGTGCCCAGTGTGATTGCTCATGTCGACAAGGGCCGTTTTGCGCGTATTTGCGGCATCGTGCGCCTTTCCCTGGCTGCTCTGTTTTTGATTCCCTTTACTCCGGTCTATTTGCTGCCCGTGTTCTATGTACTGCAGACGGTCGCGTACTCGTTATTTGCTCCAATTAAATACTCAATTTTTCAAAATGCTGTCGATTCTTCGATGCGCTGTTCACTGATTTCGGTCCAAAGCCAGATGGTGGCGGTGGGTGCCATCCTTTTCTATCTGTTCAATGCTGCGTTGAGCAGCATCGCGGGCATTCGAGTCGTATTGCTTGTTGCGCTCGGGATTTCTTCCCTGGTGTATATCCCCGCGCTATTTCGTCTTACAAGTCAAAGGCCATGAGTATTTAGGTACCGATAACTTATATATCAACGCAATAAACCCGAGCGCGAGGGCGTTTGGGTTTATTATTGAAGCGTATGTAACCTGGCGGCGCCACACCGCCTGTTAGTAGGGAGACACATGAACGTTCTGGTCGTCAACGCGGGATCTTCGACCCTTAAGTATCAGGTCATCGACACCAAGTCCCATAAGGTGTCCGCAAAGGGCTCCTGCGAGCGCGTCTGCTTTACCGGTGGTACCTTCACCCATGCTGCCAATGGCTCCAAGAAGGTGACCGAGAACATCGAGTTCCCCGACCACAAGGTCGCCATCGAGGTCGTCCTGAAGGACCTTGAGGCCAACGGCGTCAAGATCGAGGGCATCGGCCACCGTATCGTTCAGGGCGGTTGGTACTTTGGTGATTCCTCCCTCGTCGACGAGGACGTCCTCGCCAAGATTCGCGAGGTCGCCCCGCTGGCGCCGCTGCACAACAACCCCGAGGCCAACGTTATCGAGTACTGCCTGGAGCAGTATCCCGATCTGCCCAACGTCACGGTCTACGACACCGCTTTCCACTTCAACATGCCCGAGGTCGCCAAGACCTACGCCCTTCCCAAGGATGTTTGCGACAAGCTGCACATCCGTAAGTACGGCGCCCACGGCACCAGCTATCGCTACATCTCCAAGAAGGTCGCCGAGATGACCAACGGCGAGGCCCGCAAGGTCGTCGTGTGCCATATCGGCTCCGGCGCTTCCCTGTGCGCCATCGAGGACGGCAAGTGCATGGACACCACCATGGGCTTGACGCCGCTCGACGGCGTCATGATGGGCACCCGCTGCGGCTCCATCGACCCGGCTACCGTGTGCTACCTGCAGCGCGAGGGTGGCTACACCTTCGACGAGGTCGACGAGATGATGAACAAGAAGTCTGGCCTTTTGGCTGTGACCGGTGGCAAGACCAACGACTGCCGCAACGTTGAGGAGCTCGCCGCTGCTGGTGACCCCGAGGCTCAGCTCGCCTTCGATATGTTCGTCTACAAGATTGCCGCTAAGGCCGCCGAGATGGCCACCTCCATGTGCGGCATGGACACCCTGGTCTTTACCGCCGGCATCGGCGAGCACGCTCCGGCCGTTCGCGCTGGCGTGGCCGATCGTCTGGCCTTTATGGGCGTCAAGATGGATCACGCCCGTAATGCCCTGCGTGGCGACGGCGCTTGGTGCCTGTCCGCCAAGGATTCCAAGGTCAAGATTTTCGTCATCCCTACGGACGAGGAGTTCATGATCGCTTCCGACGTCGAGCGCATCGTCAACGGCAAGTAATTGCAAGAGGGGAGGGGCTGGACGACCGAGCGCCGTTCGGCCCCTCTTTTGCGCTCGTTGGGCGATATGCTGATATCTATTTATCAAGATATGATAACTTCTTATTAAAATGCGGCCGCCTTAAGGGCCTGCGTCGACCGTATTGCACTGCGAAGGAGTCTCATGAACGTACTTGTTGTCAACGCCGGCAGCTCAAGCCTTAAATATCAGCTTTTGGATACCGATACCCGCAAGGTTTTCGCCAAGGGCAACTGCGAGCGTATCGGATCGGACATGGGCATCTTTGGCCACTCCGAGAACGGTGGCGCTAAGCAGACCGAGGAGGTCCCTTTCCCCGATCATCGCTCTGCTATCGCTCGCGTGCTCGAGGAGCTCGAGAAGACCGACTTTACGATTGATGGCATTGGGCATCGTATCGTTCAGGGCGGCTGGCACTTCGATGATTCCGCGGTTGTCGACGACGAGGTTATGGCCAAGATTCTTGAGGTGGCACCGCTTGCTCCGCTGCACAACTACGGCGAGGCCGCAGCGATTGAGTATTGCCGTGAGAAGTATCCGGAGCTGCCCAACGTGGCGGTCTTCGACACCTCGTTCCACATGACCATGCCCGAGGTCGCCTACACCTACGCGCTGCCCAAGGACGTGTGCGACAAGTACCACGTGCGCAAGTACGGCGCACACGGTACGAGCCACCGCTACGAGTGGATGATGGCCAAGGAGATCCTGGGCTCGCGCTGCCACCGTCTGCTTTCGTGCCATCTGGGCAACGGTGCTTCGCTTGCCGCCATTGAGGACGGCGTGTGCCGCGATACCACGATGGGCCTCACGCCGCTTGACGGCCTGATGATGGGTACCCGTTGTGGTTCCATTGACCCGGCCACCGTGTGCTACCTGCAGCGCGAGGGCGGCTACAGCTACCAGGAAGTCGACGACATGATGAACAAGCAGTCCGGCCTGCTTGCCATTTCGGGCATCTCCAACGACGCCCGCGACATCCGCACGCGCGCCTCCGAGGGAGATGAGCGCTGCCTGCTCGCCTTCGATATGTTTGCCTACAAGGCTATGCAGCAGGCCGGCTCCATGATCGCCTCCATGGCGGGCGTGGATACCATCACCTTTACCGCCGGCATCGGCGAGAACGACTGGTCGATTCGCAAGGCCTTCTGCGACTGCTTTGAGTGGCTGGGCGTGCGCATCGACAATAACAAGAACCGCGAGGCAGTGGGCAACGGCCCGCAGGTCATCAGCGCCGCCGGTTCCGCCGTCACGGTCATGGTCATCCCCACCGACGAGGAATACATGATCGCCCACGACGTCGAGCGTCTGACCAAGAACAACTAACGCGCGCATTTGCAAGTAAACGAAAGGCCTCCAGAGCAACAACTCCGGAGGCCTTTTTACTAGCAGGTGGACGGCGGAAACCCCATCCCATTTCGAGCGCAAATACTGGGACACGCTTTCCGGTTGAGGCACGTTGCGGAAAGTGCGACCCACAATAAAGCAAAATTCCGTCCAAAAGTTTCCCAAACAGGCCCCAAGCGGAAGCCACATCCCACAATCCGCCTCCAAACTGGGATGTAGTTTCCGGCACAACAACCGCCGAAGCCCACCGGCCTTTCAATCTCCAAAGTGATCATCATCAGCAACGCCTGCGCTCCCAGCAACGGCACCCATCCATTCAGATTTTCAGCTCCAGCGCGTAGCCAAGCCGCCGTCCACCCCGGATTCCCTGATTGCTACGTGGCGGCAGGGACCCTACAGGGTAAAGCTCTGAAAATATTCCGCAGGACGCATGAAACCCCCGCCGCACGAAGTGCGCAGCGGGGGTTTCATGCATGTCCGAGGACGTTTTCAGAGCTTTACCCTGTAGGGTCCCGAGGGGACATGTTCGCTACTCAGCCATCTGAGCCTGGACGGCGGTGATGGCCACGACACCCACGATGTCGTCGGCAGAGCAGCCGCGCGAAAGGTCGTTGACCGGCTTGGCGATGCCCTGCAGGATGGGGCCGTAGGCGTCAGCACCGGCGAAGCGCTGGACCAGCTTGTAGCCGATGTTGCCGGCCTCGAGGTCGGGGAACACGAGCACGTTGGCCTTACCGGCAACGGAGGAGCCGGGAGCCTTGAGCCGGGCGACGGTGGGGACGATGGCGGCGTCGAGCTGCAGGTCGCCGTCGATGGCGAGCTCGGGAGCCTTCTCCTTGCAGAACTTCACGGCCTCCTGGACCTTCTTGGCGACCTCGCCGCCGGCGGAGCCCATGGTGGAGTAGGAGAGCATGGCCACGTGCGGCTCAACGTTGCACATGAAGGTGGACCAAGAGTGAGCGGAGGCGATGGCGATCTCGGAGAGCTCGTCGGAGGACGGGTTGATGTTGAGGCCGCAGTCGGCGAAGATCAGCGTGCCGTCGGTGCCGAACTGCGGGGTGTCGGTGCACATCACGAAGAAGGCCGAGACCAGCTTGGTGCCCGGGGCGGTCTTGAGGATCTGAAGCGCGGGGCGCAGGGTGTCGGCGGTGGAGTGGCAGGCGCCGGAGACCAGGCCGTCGGCGTCGCCCATCTTGACCATCATGGTGCCAAAGTAGGTGGCGTCCATCACCTGGGCGCGAGCCTGCTCGATGGTGACGCCCTTCTTGGCGCGGAGCTCGGCAAACTTCTGCGCGTACTCCTCGTGCTTCTCGGCATTGCGCGGGTCGATGACGGTGGCGCCGGGAACGTTGATCTCGTCGGGGTTGCCCAGGATGACGATCTTTGCCAGGCCCTCCTCGATGATCTTGGTGGCCGCGACGATGGTGCGCGGATCTTCGCCCTCGGGCAGGACGATCGTCTTAAGGTCGGCCTTGGCGGCAGACTTCATACGGTTAAGGAAATCGCTCATGTTACTCCTTACAAGCGTTTCGCTAAGCTCCAGGCGCCCGGCTGTTCACGAATAAACCCGCTGCTAGCGGGTTTACCTTTCAATTATGTACGCCGCGGTGCTTGAGCTTTCCTTGTGTGGCAAGCTCATTATAGGACGCATTAGCGCTATAATCGCTCTGATAAATATGTCTCGAAGAATGTTCGAGAAAAGCCCAGCTAACGAGCCCGTGGCTTTTGACAAGGAGTATCGATGCAGATTACCTCAGGCCTGCCTGAAGGCTTTAACGCCGGCGCGTACGACATGATTGTCGTCGGTGCTGGATATGCCGGTGCCGTTTGCGCCCGCCGTCTTGCCGAGACCATCGGCTATCGTGTTGCCGTTTTGGAGCGCCGTAGCCACATTGCGGGCAATGCCTATGACTGCACTGACGAGGCCGGAATCCTGATCCACGAGTACGGTCCGCATATCTATCACACCTTTAACGAGCGCGTGCACAATTTCCTGTCGCGCTTTACCAAGTGGACGGATTATCAGCACAAGGTGCTCGCCAACATCAACGGTACCCTTATGCCCGTGCCCTTCAACCATGCGAGTCTCAAGCTCGCCTTTGGTGACGAGCGCGGCGAGGAGCTGTATCAGAAGCTCGTGGAGACCTTTGGCAAGGATGTCAAGGTGCCCATTATGGAGCTGCGTAAGAAGAACGACCCCGACTTGGCCGAGGTCGCCGATTACGTCTACGAGAACGTCTTTTTGCATTACACCATGAAGCAGTGGGGCCAGACGCCCGATCAGATCGACCCCTCGATCACCGGCCGCGTTCCCGTCTTTGTGGGCGATGATGACCGCTACTTCCCGCAAGCTCCCTTCCAGGGCATGCCGCAGGAGGGCTACACGGCGCTCTTTGAGCACATGCTCGACCACGACCTGATTGACGTGTTCTGCGACGTGGACGCCCGCGATCTTTTTGAGATCGACGAGACCACCGTCAAGGTCGACGGCAAGGTCTACGGCGGCGAGATTGTCTATACCGGTCCGCTCGACGAGCTGTTCAACCTCGACCTGGGCGCTCTGCCGTACCGTACGCTCGACATGAAGTTCGAGACGCTCGATATGGACCAGTTCCAGCCCGTGGGCACCGTCAACTACACCACGAGCGAGGACTACACGCGTATCACCGAGTTCAAGAACATGACCGGTCAGGTCCTGCCCGGCAAGACCACCATCATGAAGGAGTACTCTAAGGCCTATACGCCCGGCTCGGACGAGACGCCGTACTACGCCATTCTTGAGCCCGAGAACCGTGAGCTCTATGAGCGCTATCTTGAGCGCGTCCAGAACCTGACGAACTTCCACCCGGTGGGTCGTCTGGCCGAGTATCGTTACTACGATATGGACGCTGTGACCAATTCCGCCCTCGATCTTTCGGATGAGATTATCGCCTGCCATGCATAAAGTCATAACGTTCGGTATTCCCTCGTATAACGCCGCCAAGGACATGGACCATTGCATCACCTCCATCTTGGAGGGGAGCAATTACGCCACCGATATCGAGATTATCGTGGTGGACGACGGCTCCAAGGACGAGACGGCCGATAAGGCCGATGAGTGGGAGGCACGTTATCCTGGAATCATCCGCGCGGTGCACCAGGAGAATGGCGGTCACGGTATTGCCGTCCTTTCGGGTCTGCGCGAGGCGCAGGGCACCTACTACAAGGTTGTCGACTCGGACGACTGGCTTGACGGCGCTGCCCTTTCGACCATGCTGTCGATTCTGCGTGGCTTTGAGGAGCGCGACCAGCGCGTTGACCTGTTTATCTCGAACTACGTGTACGAGAAGGTTTACGAGGGCACGCATACCGCTATTGGCTACAAATTTGCCCTGCCGCGCAAAAAGATCTTTTCCTGGGATCAGATCGGTCATTTCCGCCTGGACCAGAACCTTCTCATGCACAGCCTGTGCTATCGCACGGATGTGCTGCGCGAGTCCAACCTTCCCATGCCGCCGCACACGTTCTATGTGGACAACATCTACGCCTACGTGCCGCTGCCGCGTTGCAAGACCATGTACTACGCCGACATCGACCTCTACCGCTACTTTATCGGTCGCGAGGGCCAGAGCGTCAACGAGGCAACGATGGTCAAGCGTCTGGACCAGCAGTTCCGTGTGACGCGTATCATGATGGAGTCGTACCACTTGTACAGCGATGTTGGGTCGTCGCGCCTGCGTTCGTACATGATGGGCTACTTCACCATGATGATGGCGATCTGCTCGGTGCTTACCAAGCTTTCCGAGGAAGATTGCGCCGACGAGCGCCTAAAGACGCTGTGGAATGATTTGAAGGCCTATGACGAGCGCATGTATCGTCGTGCCCGCTACGGCGTGGTCGGGTTCTTCACCAATCTGCGCGGTCGTGCCGGTGACAAAACCACACTCGGCCTATACCGTCTTGCCTCAAAGATCTTCAAATTCAACTAACTGTTGAGTAATCGCTGCTGATAGGTTGACTGGGCCCCTTGGCCTTTAGTTTGCTACTGCGAACAGTCCTGCTCGCACGGAAAGCACATTAAGTGCTTTCCGGCTCGTGCGGAACTTGT
>DBFDDV010000070.1:0-8788 GCA_048302525.1 Collinsella sp.
CGGGTGATACCGGGGTGTTCTCGCAGATGTTTTGCGTGGATGGCGTCGCGCGTTGTACCATATGGACATATATGTGTGCATATGAAAGGGGCCCCGTGGCCAAGACGGTATATTCCGATAACCAAAACAATGTCGATGCATTGGCCGAGCGTCTGAGCGGACAAACGTCGCTTTCTGCCGAGCGGGCAAAGCTGGTTGCCTACGACCTGCTCTGCCGTAAGGCACTAAAGATCAAGTCGAGCGCGCTGGCACAGATTTTTCGCTCCGTCGATAAGGAATGTGACACCAAGGCGATGCGCGATGAGCTCATCGCGGCAAAGATTGTGACCAAGATCGAGGGTAGCGGCATTAACGGGCGCCCGGCGTTCTATACCATCAATGCCGAGATCCGCGATGCCCAGGAGCAGCCTGCCGAGTCCGTCGAGGATTTTGTCGTCGAGGATTCCGCTGACGTGCCTGCTGTGGAAGAAACTGCTCCGCGTGAGCATGTCGATACCGATGAGTTGCTCGATGAGAACGTCGTGCGTGCCTTTACGGCCAAGGCAGGACGCGGCGGTTTTGGCGGGGGTGGCAAGCGCGATGCGCAGCGCCGCGCCCAGCAGGAGCGCTTCCGTCGCGCCGTTGCTCAAAAGGGTGAGACGGATGCCGAGGCTGTTGAGACCGAGGTTGCTGCCGAGTCGCAGAAGCCCACGAAGGAGCAAAAGCCCGTGGAGGCCCAAGAGCCCAAGCGCCGTCGCGGTGCTCACTTTAAGGCTGCACAGCAGGATGCCGCGCGTGAGGTTGAAGAGTCTTCTGAGGTTGCAGACGATGTTGAGGAGTCTGCCAAGAAGGCTCCGGGTTCATGCCGTCCCGGACGTGGTTTTGCGGGGCGCGCGTATCCCGTAAGGCGTCAGGAGAAGAGCGAGCCGGCTTCGACCACTCAGGGCGAGAAGGACGAGAAGACCGTTGAGCCGGCGGCTCGCGAGCAGAAGCCTGTTGAGCCGCAGCTTGAGGTTGATGCCGAGGCCAAGGGCCAGCAGCCTACTGATGAGCAGGCGGAGCAGGGCGCGTCGAGCAAGCCTCGCCGCCGTCGCCATCGTGGGGGCCGCAGTTCCCATGCCGAGACTGCAACCGAGAAGACCACGCCGCAGAACGAGGATGCGAAGGCCGAGGTTTCTTCGGGGCAGCCTAAGCGCCAGCCGGCGAAGGAGAGCAAGTCCGTTCGTCCGCAGAAGCAGGCGTCTATGCCGAAGCACGAGCGCAATTCCCAGGGCGATTCTAAGCGCAAGTCTCAGAAGAAGCCGGAGTCTGCCGCAGCAGATACTGCTGCCCAGCAGCCCAAGTCGTCCGTCCACGGCGAGGTCTCGGCGTTTGCCCTTGCCCGCGTTTTAGGCAGGCAGCTGCTCAAGGTTGTCCCTACGCCTACGGCGCTCTCTAAGATCAAGGAGCAGCAGACACAGATCGTAAAGGTCGAGGGCAAGGACGGCAAAAAGGCTCCGCAGCGCACTCAGCACAACGAGATGTCCAACCGCAAGATTGCCGAGGAAATCGCAATCATCCAGGCTTGGATCGAGCAGAACCGAGGTGCCGATACGCCGGTTGCCTCGCGCCGCCAGCGTGCCTACCAGATCTTTAACGACGAGAAGGCTTTTGACGGCAAGCACGGTGAGCGCTTGATCAGGCGTATGACCGAAAAGGGCATCAGCATGCAGGCGATCAAGGTCGCCCCCAATCGCCCCGTGCACTTTACGGGCTTCTTTACGCTGGGCGCCGACAAGCCGTTCATTATGGTCGAGAACCTGGACACCTACGACGAGATCGTCAAGCTGCTGCGTGGCCGCAAGCACGCCAAGCTCTTTGGCATCAAGGTGGGCGGCGTGATTTTTGGCGGCGGATGCAAGGCGAGCGTCTCGCATGCCCTGGACGATTATCTGGCTGAGATTGGCTATCGCTTTAACTACGTCTACTACGTAGGCGACATCGATCGCGAGGGCGCGCGCATTGTCGAGCAGGCTCGCAATGCCAATGTGGTTGAGATTCGCCTGCATGCCGGCATGTACCGCGCCATGCTCGCCGAGCATAAGCGTCGCGTGAAGGCTGGCGGCGAGTGCGAGCCCGCGGCTGCCAACCAGGGCGTGCCGCAGAACCTGGCAGCGACGATCAAGGATCTGCCCATGGTTACGCGCGTGCAGTTCCGCAACGTGCTGCGTGAAGGCGGGCGCATTCCGCAGGAGATTCTGATGACCGCAGACTATCGGGATGGCGACTCGGGAAGCTTCGACCGCATGCTGAACAACTAGATTCCGCCGTTCTACCGAACGGCGGACTTCTTGACGCTGCGAGGGGCCCTGGCACGGCAATCTGACGTTCAACTTCGGCGGCGCGACCAGAAGGTCAGCGCCGCCTTGTTTCACGTCACCTTGCCATACCAGGGTCCCTCTCGCTGTCACGTCCAAAACATCGAGGTTAAGTGGCCTCCTGTTCGTGCGGAACTCGCGATAAACCTAAGCCGGTGTCCCCGCTCTCCCGGGGCCTGTGGTTACTTGGTTGTTGCATGCGGCTCGCTTTTCGGAACAGGGCTGATAATTCTAGATGCAAGGCGCTCTTGGTCGTTATGGGCCTGGGGCGTCTGTCTTATATAGGTAGATTCCTTGCGGGTTCGAATCCCTTCGCTTGCCCACAAGAAAGCGCCCCGGGCTGATGAAAGCCCAGGGCGCTCAGTTACCTTGGCTGGGACGGAGGGATTCGAACCCCCAACAGCCGGCACCAAAAACCGGAGTTCTACCGTTGAACTACGTCCCAATGTGTGGTGTTGCCCAAAAGCAACTCGTTTAGTTTACCTAATCTGCGAGGGCATCGCAAACGCCATCGAGCAGGCGTACGGCGAGTGTCTGCGCGTCGCTGGCCGTGAAGGTGCCGTTGTAGCGCGTCATGCCCGTGAGCTCAATGCGAATGCGTGCCGGCTTCTGCTGCGCGGCGACATTGGCAGTGCGGATGCGCTGGGCCAGGTTATGGCACTCGGCGAGGGCGATCGTGGCGCGCGGCGCTGCATCTGCGGGCAGCTCATCGCTTGCAATTTCGAGTACCAGGTCCACGTCGGTCGGAACCTCGGAATCGCAAAGCATCATGCCGCTACTATCGGTCGTCGCCGTGGCGATGTTCCACATGCGCGATGCAACGCTGCGCGCGATGGGGTCCTCACCGATGACGGCAATCTGGAAGCGCTCGAGCACGTTGGCGGCGCGAGCAAAACCGATGCGGGACTCGGCTTCGGTGACCGAGGGCTTGCCCTCCCACACATGGTGCAGGCGGTTGATGTAGGCGTAGGTGTCCTGGAAGGCCATGCCGTCGGCAAACAGGCCGACATTTTCCTGGAACTGCTGCAGGGCGGCCTCGGTATGCGGACCAAAGTAGCCGTCGTCTTCGCCACAGGCAAAGCCCAAAACGTTGAGAGCGCGCTGCAGGGCCTGCACATCGGCGCCATGGAAATTGGGCATGCGCAGATAGAGAGTGCGGTCGCCCAGCTTATACGAAGCGTCTACAAGGGCGCTCCAGCAGGGGATATCGACGGCATGACCGGCAGCAAGGCCGCTGTCGAGCCTGAAGGTGCTGACGGCCTGCTCAGTGGTGGCTCCAAAGTACTTGTCGGTGACTTCGGCGGCATCAATCGTGTAGCCGAGCTGCAGGAGACGAGACTGCACGTCCTCGACGGCTGCTCCTTGCATGCCCGTTGTAATAGGTTCCATGAACGAACCCCTTTCGGCGTACCATTCGTACTATTTGAGCGTCTGTCGGATAGACAACGCAAAGGGATGCATAAACATGCACTCAACAGTGTAGCAAGTTGTGCCTAAATACGCTGCTGACAGGTTTTATAACCCCCGTTAGTTAAGGCGCTCCACAAAGAAATCTGCCATGGAGAGGAACAGCTCGCGTGCGTGCGGATCAAGCTCAACGTTCTCGATGGCCGCTTTGGCCTTAGCGGTCAGGTCGAGCGCGTAAGTGTGGGCGTAATCGATGGAGCCGGTCTCTTGGAAGATCTCCACGGCGCGTGCGAGCTGCGCGGGATCATCGGTGCCCGAGGAAAGAATCGCCTCGACCTCGTCGTGGTAGCGCTCATCAGAGAGGGCATGTACGGCGACAAGCGTGCGCTTGCCCTCGGTGATGTCGGTGCGGAAGTCCTTGTTGGCGGCTTCCTTAGTGCCGACAAGGTTGAGCAGGTCGTCCTGAATCTGAAAGGCAAGGCCCGTATGCAGGCCAAAGGCGCGCAGCGCTTCGATTTGCTCATCGCTGCCGCCGCCGATAATGGCTCCGGCGGCAAGCGGCGTGGCTCCGCTGTAAAACGCGGTCTTGTGCGTCGCCATGTCCAGGTAGTCATCAACCGAGATATCAAAGCGCCCGTCACGGACCCAACCCAGGTCGAGCGCTTGACCCTCGATGGTGCGGACGATCATCTCGGTAAGCTCGTGGAGCACACGCAGCTTCACGTCGGACTCCAGCGTGGGGTCGTCGAGAACCGTCTTGGTGACCATGGTGAGCGCCAGGTCGCCACAATTGATGGCAAGGCCCGTGCCCTCGGTAAGGTGCATACAGGGCTTGCCTCGACGAAGCTGTCCGTTGTCGGCGATGTCGTCGTGGATCAGTGCGCCCGACTGGAAATGCTCGATAGCTGCCGCGGCGCTGCGGGCGCTCTCAAAGCTACCGCCCACTGCGGTTGCGGCGAGCATACAGATAAGCGGGCGGTGGCGCTTGCCGGCGTTGGCCGTAAAAGCCGAGAGCGGCGCGTACAGGTAGCGCTCGATATCGGCAGAGGTCGCCTGTCCGTCAAAGAACGTGGCCAGATAGTCGTTAATCTGGTCAAAGTGCTGGGCTAAAAAGCTGGTAAACGGACTGGACACGGGTTCTCGCATTCTTTGATAGGTTGCATCGTTGCATTATGCAGACAACATATTGCCACATTAGGGCGTCGAGCGCGGCGGTTGAAGACGATTGGTCCATGCGGCCGCAAGTGCGGTAGGGGCTTGGCTAGATAAGCCCAAAGTGTTCGAGCGCGGTGACGACGCCGTCGTGGTCGATGCTGTCGGTGACATAGTCGGCCTTTTCCTTGAGGAAGTCCGGTGCGTTGCCCATGGCGATGCCAACGTCGACGGCGTTCATCAGCGAGACGTCATTGCTGGCGTCGCCGATGCCGTATACGGTTCCGTGGTGGGGATCGAGGGCGTCGAGTACGGACTGGATACCCTCGCGCTTGGTGCATTCGCGAGGCGAAATCTCGGTCACTTCGAGCTCGAGCTCGTTAAAGCAGAGCAGCGGCTCAAACGCTTGATCCTGAGCGATGCGGTTGGCAAGCGACGTGGACATTAAGATCTTGTAGGCGCTGTAATGTTGCAGCTGCGTAATTGCATCGCCCACGGTGCGGGCGTATCCCGGGGCGTCGGGCGCATCGGCACTCATGCGAACGACGCCATTGAGTCCCTCAAAACGAATCACTTCGTCCGATTGCTCAAGAATGGGAGCAAGGCGCTGCAGCATGCCGGGCGTCATCGCCAAATCGCGAATCACGTGCCCCTCAAGTTCGACATAGCCACCCGCGAGGCAGACGATGCCGGTCCAGGGCAGCTCGAGCAGCTTTGGATGGATGCAGCTCAGCGTGCGCCCTGTGCAGATAAACGCCATATTGCCCTTGGCGACAAAATCACGGATGGCTTGCGAGACCGCTTCATTGGGATAGGGGGAGAGGTCTCGCTCGCTCTCGGGAAGCTCTTGTGCCACTCGAGGGTCTTGCCAGGCGAGTGTTCCGTCGATATCGAAGAAGCAGATATCGCCGCGCTTATGGGCTGCGCTGGCGGCAGGGGAGGCCGAGGTGGTGGGCACAAATCCCGGCTCGAGGCCCATGATCTGGTCAAAATGCTCTTTAACGCGGGGAACGGAGATGCCGATGATCACCTGGGCGGTCTTGCCCGTAATGATGAGGCCCTTGGCGCCCACCGCGACAAACGACGCGTTATCTGCAACGATGGAAGGGTCTGCGACCTCGACGCGCAGGCGCGTGGCGCAGTTGGTTGCGCCCACGATATTGCCAACGCCACCTAAGAGCTGAATTACCCGCTCAGCGAGGACGTGATCTTGATCGGATCGACTATTGACTTCGTCATTGGGAGATTGCTCTTTGGCAAAGTCGCTTCCCGTTAAACGATCGATTGTCGTGCGATTGGCGACATGATTCTCGCGGCCCGGCGTCTTAAGGTCATAGACCAAGATGAGTGCTCGAAAACTAACAAAGAAGATGAGGCTAAAGGCAAGGCCGATGCCGAGCGCCAAAAGGTAGGAGCCGGCATGCATTCGCATGAGTGGGATGAAGTTGAAGGCCGTCATTTCCATGAGACCGCCCGAGAAGATGCCGACGATGCCAAAGAAGTTCATGGTCATGGCAAGGCAGGAGGATAGGACGGCGTAGAGCAAAAAGAGTCCGGGATAGGTGAACATAAAGAGAAACTCGAGCGGTTCGGTGACGCCGCAGACCACCGAGGCGACGATGGCGGGCAAAAGGATGACCTTAAGGCCGGCGCGGCGTTCGGGTTTGGCGGTGAAATAGAATGCTGCCGCGATGGCGGGAAGGCCAAAGAGCTTGCCCCAGCCGGTGGCGGTAAAACCTGCCCAGGGTGCAAGTTCATTTAAAGGGCGCGTGCTATGGGAGAGAATGGGGAGCAGGTTGGTCCACGTGGCGTAAATACCGTCGTGAATGACCAGATTGTCGTAATAGATGGGCATATAGAGCAGGTGGTGCAGCCCCATGGGCTCGAGTGCTCGCTCCAAAAACACAAAGATGCCCACGCCGAAGGGGCCGACGCCTGCAAGTGCGTGGCGCAGCGTTTCGGTCACAGCGTATGCGAAGGGTACGATGGCGGCCGAGATGGCGGCAAGGGCAAACACGGCAAAAAAGCTGATGAGGTAGACCAGTGAGGAACCCGAGAAGGTGCCGAGCCAATCGGGAACCTTGGCATCGTAGAAGCGATCATGGATGGCGACGACGGTTGCCGATACCGCCAGCGGGCCGATAATGCCGGTGTCGAGCGTCTTGATGCCGTCGATGACGGTGATGCCGCTGGCGGGGGTCAAAGATGATGGGTACTTAAGTCCAAGGTTGTCGCCGCTCAGCTTAATGATCTCGCTCAAAAAGAAGCAATAGGCAAAATAAGCCACGAGTGCCTCGAGGCAGCAGCGTGCCGGTTGCTTTTGGGCAAGACCGATAGGCAGCGCTACGGCAAAAAGGAGCGGGAGACGTTTAAAGACCGTCCACGAGCCGCGCTGGATGATGGTCCAGAAAACGTACCAAGGGGTTCCGTATACGGCGAGATCGCCGACGATGTCCGCAGTCGTTGCGAGAGCGGAGATGCCGACCATGAGGCCTGATATAGAAAACAGCATGGCGGGCGCGAACATGGCTCCGCCAAAACGTTGGATTTTCTGCAGCATAATATGCCTTTCGGATGCAACATGCTGTGCGAGCAAGAACGTTTAAACAATGAACTCATTGTAGAGGACTGGCTGCTTGCCGCATTGACGGTTTTGATTCGGTCCGATTTGGGTTTCGGGGGAACCGTCGACGGTAAATAATCCGTGCTTTACCGATAATCGGTTTAAACAACCCAAAGAAATGCTATCGTGCCTAGCCATACATATTCATTAGAGGTGAAACAATGCCAAAAGCGATTTATGAAGGAATCTACCGAGAAATACGCTCGCGCATCATTAATGGGACCTATGCGTTTCAGGAGATGCTGCCAACCGAAGCCGAGCTGACCGCGGAGTTCGGATGCACTCGCAATACCGTCCGTCGCGCCTTGAGTATGCTGGCCGACGGGATGTTTGTGCAGCCCATACACGGCAAGGGCGTGCGCGTTATTTGGCTTAAGGGCGAAACCGACATGTTGGGCGCACTCGAAGAGGTTGAGTCGTTTGGCGAGTTTGCAAAGCGCAACAATGCCGTTGCATCGACGGACGTTAAGTCTTTTGAACATCTGGTCTGCACCGAGCAACTCTCTCGTCACCTGGGCTTTAAGGTGGGCGAGGAGTTGATTCGCGTGGTGCGTGTCCGTAGCCTTAACGGTAGCGCTCGCCAGGTGGACCACGGCTATTTTCTGGAGTCGATCGCCAAAGGCCTGACGCCCGAGATCGCTGCAAAGTCAATTTACGACTATCTGGAGCACAAACGCGGCGTCAAAGTGATGGCGAGTCGCCGTACGGTGAGCGTCGAGCTTGCCAACGATGAGGACTGCAGCTATCTTGACCTTGGCAAATACAACTGCGTTGCCGTCATGGAGAGCCAGTCGTACACCTCGGACGGCATCTTGTTCGAGGTCACGCATGCCCGCACGCATCCCGAGATCTTCCACTACCGCGTCAACTCCAAGCGATAGCCGGCTAGCTCGCAGCCTGACGAGACTCATGCCCTCAAAGAGAAAACGCCCGGTCAAACCGACGATGCATCGGCTTGACCGGGCGTTTTCTCTGCATTCGATAACAAATAATTGTTTATACAAAACTTGTCAAGTATCAAGTTGAAATTACCGTTCACCGAAGTTTTTCTACCGCTCTAGTAATACTTGTTCAAACAACTAGCCAAATAGCGTATCGTACAAATCAGCAAAAGGGGCAAAGTCCCCGAGCCAATCTCCGAAGGCGGCGGCAAAGGGTGCCGCCACGGTGTGAAAGGGTGGATTGTAATGAAGAACGAAATGAGCAGAAGGCAGTTCCTGGGCTTTGCTGGTTCCGCGGCTGCGGTTCTTGGTCTGGGTCTCGTGGGCTG
>DBFDDV010000071.1:0-2233 GCA_048302525.1 Collinsella sp.
CATGGGAGACGGCGGTCGACGAAACTGGAGAGGAGGTATTACGAGCTCCTGTGCGAATTGAAGGGAGCGCTCCCGCAAACTGCCTATTGACAACTTATAGGAGCGTCGGTTTTATTTTCACTGCTATCGCTATGTTCGCCAGGCAGCGATTCAGCCCCGTAAACCGGTATAGTTGCGTTTTTGTAGCATTTTCCAACACGCCAAAAAGCCCCGACAAACGCAAAAAGCCCGACCTCCGCATGGAGATCGGGCTTATAGGGCTCAGCAAAGCCGAACCTTCACGGTCAAAGGACCCGTAGATTACATCTGCTCGGGAGCGGAGACACCAACGAGGGTGAGAACCAGAGCGAGCGTCACGCGGACGGCGTCGCAAGCGGCCAGACGGGCGCGCGAAAGCTCGGGGTCGACGGGACGGCCCTCGCTCGGCAGGACCTGGCAGGCAGCGTAGAAGCTGTGAAAGTCGCCGGCGAGCTCCTCGGCAAAGTGCGTCAGACGGAACGGGGCGCGGTCGCGAGCGCAGCTGGCGATGAGGTCGGTGAGCTCGTTGAGCTTACGCGAAAGGGCGAGCTCGGTCGGGTCGGTCAGCAGCGAGTAATCGACATTCTCACCGATGGCCTTGGCGGCGACGGCCTTCATGCCCATCTCATCAGCCTGCTCGGGCGTAACGTCAGCGGCACGGCGCAGAATGGAGCACACGCGAGCGTGAGCGTACTGCACGTAGTACACCGGGTTGGAGTTGTCGCGTTTCTTAACGGCCTCGATGTCGAAGTCGACCATCTGGTTGGAGCTCTTGGAGATGAGCGTGTAACGAGCGGCGTCGGAGCCGACCTCGTCGACGAGCTCCTGCAGGGTCACCATGGTGCCCTTGCGCTTGGACATACGGACGGGCTTGCCGTTGCGCAGCAGGTTGACGAGCTGGCCCAGCAGAACCTCGAACTTGCCGGGGTAACCGAGAGCGTCGCAGACGCAGCGGACGCGCTCGATGTAGCCGTGGTGGTCGGCGCCCCAGATGTCGATGACGTGGTCGACGCGCTGGAACTTGTCCCAGTGATAGGCAACGTCGGAGGCGAAGTAGGTGTACTCGCCGTCGGACTTGATCAGAACGCGGTCCTTGTCGTCGCCCAGATCGGTGGAGCGGAACCACAGGGCGCCGTCCTTGGTATAGAGGTAGCCCATCTTGTCGAGCTTCTCGAAAGCGCGATCGACGGCGGAGGTGCCGGCGGCCTCGCCCTCGGTGTCCTTCACATACAGCGAGCGCTCGGAGAACCAACGATCGAAGTCGCAGTTGACGGCGTGGCAGAGGTCGCGCATGTTGTCGACCATCTTCACGTAACCGCGCTCACGGAAGCTCTCCATGCGCTCCTGCGGATCGACCTCGACCCACTTGTCGCCGTCGGTGCGCCAGAACTCGGCGGCCTCGTCGATGATGTAGTCGCCGCCGTAGGAGTCCTTGCCCAGAGTCTCGGCAAAGTTATCCTGATACGGATGGGTCTCGGGGTGCTCGTCGTTCTCATCGGCAACAAAGGCATCGCGGTCGGCGATCAGAATCTTGTGAGCCTCATCGATGTCCACGCCCTGCTTGGCGATGATGTCGGCGAGCTGCATATAGCGCGTGCTGATGGAGTTGCCGAAGGTGTTCATCTGAGAGCCGTGGTCATTGATGTAGAACTCACGCTGGATGTCGTAACCGGCGTGGTCCATAACACGGCAGAGGGAGTCGCCCAGCGCGGCCCAGCGGCCGTGGCCGATGTGCATGGGGCCGACGGGGTTGGCGGAAACGAACTCGACCTGGGTCTTCAGGCCGCCGCCGACGTTGGACTTAGCGAAGTCCATGCCCTTCTCGCGGGCCTCGCCGAAGATGGCGTTCTTGACGGCAACGGAGAGGTAGAAGTTGATGAAGCCGGGGCCTGCGATCTCGACCTTCTCGATCGCGGGGTCCTCGGGCATATGGGCAACGATGGCCTCGGCAATCTTGCGCGGGGCGCAGTGGGCCAGCTTGGCGGACTTCAGGGCCATGGTGGAGGTCCACTCGCCATGAGAAGTGTCAGCCGGTCGCTCGATGGCGCAATCGTCAAGTTCAAATGCGGAAAGGTCGCCGGCCTCTTGGGCCGCAGCAAGCGCAGCGCGTACCAGCTCTTCAATCTTCTCGGGCATAGATCCTCCTTGTGTTAAAGCCCCCGAGCTCTTGGTCACTCGTAGGGCAAAAGCCAGAGTTTGTAGCACTCTATCACAA
>DBFDDV010000072.1:0-18872 GCA_048302525.1 Collinsella sp.
GCGCTCCTCAGCCGGGTTCCGGCACATGTGGCCAATCTCGCCGCCGGCACCCACAACGCCCGATACCACGTCGCCGTTAACGATAACGCCGCCGCCCACGCCGGTACCGATGGTGACCATCACCACGTTCTGTACGCCCTTGGCGGAGCCGAGCCAGGCCTCGCCCATGGCAGCGGCATTGGCATCGTTCTCGTACTTAACGACCGCGTCGGGGCAGTGCTCCTGAATGGCGATCCTCAGCTCGGGCAGATTAATGGCAATGTTGGCCTTGACCTTGGCATCGCCCGATGCCGGGATGGGGCACGGAACGGCCAGGCCAATGCCTGCCACAAAGGCGCGCGGAATCTTGGCCTTGGCGACCACCTGGTCGATAGCCTCGGTCACCGCGGCAAAGCCCGCTGCGTCAACGATGGGAGGCGTGGGCACGCTGGCCTTGGCAAGCAGGTTTCCGTCCTCGTCGAACAGGCCCTCCTTAACCGAAGTGCCGCCGACGTCGATGCCGATGTAGTACTGTTTAGGTTCCATGGGAGCCCACCTTTCTCGTTTAAACATTGCCTGTATGGTACCGCTCCCAAGGCAAAAACCTACCAAAAAGAGACAGGTTTGTTTTGGCAGGTTTTATCTGGGAAAACGCAAATGGTTGCCCAACAGGCCACGCAAGACCATTCCCAAAAATAAGGGCGCCGGGAGGCGGAGACTCCCGGCGCCCATCAAAGGGACTGTGTTGTCTGTTGGACCGCACGGTCCATCGCGGCGATAGCGCCGACTAGGCCTGAAGTGCCTGCAGCTGCTTGTGGATCTCGATGAGCTCCGTCGCCATGACGCGCATGGTCTCGGTACCGGCCATCTGGTCCTCGGCATGCAGCAGAATCAACGGGGCCTCGCCGTTACGCTCGCCGTTGGCCTCCTTCTTCAAAAGCCCCATGTGAACATCGTGGCCACCGTTATAGGCCTCGTCGCCCTGCTTGATAAGCTCCTCGGCGGCGTCAAAATCGCCCTCCTTGGCCTTTTGCACGGCATTGATGTACATGCTCTTGGCGGTACCGACGTAGCTGATGATCTCGAAGCAGGTCATCTGCAGTTCGTTCATATCCTCCATGCGGAGCACCTAGCCCATCACGCTGACGCAGTGGTCGATGATGCCGGCAGCGTTCATGCGGCCGTAGTCGACCATGTTGATGACCTCGACCGGAAAACGACCGGCGGCCTCCTTCTCAAAGTCACCCTTGGTGTAGCCGATCTGCGGGCCAAGCAGCAACATGTCGCACTCATCCAGGTGATCGTGGGCCTCGTTCATGGGACGAGCCTCGACCTCAATATCCAGACCACGGTTTGCAACCTCGGCCTGCATCTTCTGGACCAGCAGGCTCGTGGACATACCGGCATTGCAGCAGAGCATGATCTTCTTCATGGTTTCCTCCTTATAACTGCGCGGCGCGCAGACAACGACTGGTTGTATTCCTTGCGGCTATTGTGCCCACCCCCTGCATCTTTACACAAGGGAGAGAGCTGCGGGCACCGGCACCGCGTACCGGCGCCCGCAAAGGTGAAAGGGACGAACGTTAGGCGTTCTACTCGGCGAGAGCCTCCTGCTTGGCGATTGCCTTCTCGGAAATCTTCATAAAGGGCAGGTAGACGGCCATGCCAATGACAATCTCGAGAGCCTGCCACACGCCGGCGCGCCAGTCAAAGCCCGTAGCGAGCAGGGCATTGATGACGGGAGGCATGGTCCAGGGCACCTGGGCGATGCAGGGGCTGATGATGCCTGCGCAGGTAAGGCCATAGGTGATGCCGATGAACAGATCGGGAAGAAGGACGAACGGGATCATGAGCGGCAGGTTGTACACGATGGGGTAACCGTAGATAACCGGCTCGTTGATGTTGAACAGACCAGGCAGGATAGCCATCTTGGAAACGGTCTCGGAAGCCTTGTTCTTGGAGAACAGGAGCGTGTCGAGCAGAAGCGTGAGGGTGCAGCCCGAGCCGCCGATGAGGGCGAAGCTGTTAACGATCTGCATGTTCATGTAGTGATCGGGCTGGATGGTGCCACCGGCGGCAAAGGTAGCCATGTTGTCGACGATGAGCATGGTCAGGATCGGCTCGACGGTAGCGCCAGAGATGGTGGACTGGTGAATACCGACGCAGAACAGCAGGTTAGCAAGGGTGTAGATGAGGATAACAGCCCACGGACCGGCGTTCATGATGCTCTTGAGCGGGTTGGAGATGCACGTGGAGATGATGGTGCACAGATCGGTGCCGGCGCACACGGCGAGCAGGGCTGCGGCAAGAGCGAAGATCGCGAGGTTGAGCAGCATCGGGATCATGACGTTGAAGGAGTTGGAGACCGCGGGAGGCACGCCCTCGCCCAGCTTAACCTTGAGCTTCTCGACGCCAGAAATCTTGATGAAGAGCGAGACGGAAAGCAGGGCGATGATAATAGCCGAGAACAGACCGTTGGTGCCGGTGTTGGCAGTCGAAAGGGCGCCCGTGACCTCGGCGGAGGTGATCTTGTCGGTGAGCAGCGGGCTCGTGGCGGCAAGCGAGGCGGTGATCTGCTGCGGCATCATGATGACGAAAGCAGAGATAGCGACGACCACGCAAGCGAGCGGGTTATCGAAACGCTTGTTCTTAGCGAGGCTGTAGCCAATCAATCCGGCCAAGATAATGGCAGAGACGTTGAGGGTGCCCAGCGTAATTGCCGAACCCCACGTCTGAAGGTTGGCAAGGCCCGCCGCATCGAGCGGGAACAGAGGGAACACGACGTTGTTAATAAGAACCGCGATACCCGCAAGGATATAGAGCGGCGTGATGGTCGCGAAGGCGTCACGCAGGGAACGCAGGTGAACCTGGTTTCCCACCTTCGCAGAGACCTCGGCAAACTTGTCGAGGAAGCTCTTTCCGTTGTCACTGGCCATGATTGCTCCTAACTTTCAAATCCGGCCTTTTCCTATGCGCACGGTGGTCTGTCGCCCTCTGCCACCAGATGTGCCATGTGTTGCGCGCAGCGGCGCGCGGTCTGGGCGTTCGCCCGTTCGCTAATCAACCACGTGAGTCGTGGCGACCTGCTTGAGCCAAGCTGCCGACTTCTTAAGGCGGCGCTTGTAGCCGTCCATAAGGTCGACCTCGACAAAACCGTAACGGTTCTTAAAGGCATTCGCCCAAGACCAGTTATCGATGACGGCCCAATAATGGTATCCACGGCACTTGGCGCCCTCGGCAATTGCCTTGGCAACCCACTCCAGGTGCTGGCGTACAAAGTCGACGCGGTAGTCATCCTGGATGGTTCCTTCGGCGTCTCGGTTCTTGTATTCGTCCATGATGCCGATGCCGTTCTCGGAAACGAACCACTCAAGATCGGGGTAGTTCTTAGCGCAGTCCATGCCAAAGTCGTAGAGGCCCTGCGGGTAGATCTCCCAGCCGCGGCTCTCGTTCATAACGGCGTCGGGCCACACGTACTCGTCGGCAAAGTGCGGCAGACCGTACTGGTCAATCTTGCTCGCCGGCGCCTGAACGCGCGTGGGGTGGTAGTAGTTGCAACCGAGCCAGTCGACAACACCCTGCTTAAGAATCTCTTGGTCGCCGGCACGGAACGGAAGCTTAACGCCGCCCTCGGCCAGGCTGTCGAGCACGTCGGCGGGAAGCTCGCCCTTGGTAATGAGGTCGAGCCACCAGCGGTTGTTGATGCCGCTGGTCATACGCACGGCCTCGAGGTCCGCCTCGCTGGGGTTCTCCTTGGTGTAGACCGGGGTAAAGCAGTTGATCATGCCGATCTTGGCATCGCTGCGAACGGCGCCCTCGTCATAGGCGCGACGGTAGTTGGCCACGGCCAGCGCATGTGCCAGCGAGATGTGATACTGCACGGTGCGAGCGCGGCTAAAGTCGTGGAGCTGCGGGAACCACACGCCCTCCTGATAGCGCTGCTCGGGCTCGACGATGGGCTCGTTAAAGGTGAACCAGTACTTGATCTCCTGGCCAAACTCGTGGAAGGCGACGTCGGCGTAATGTGCGTAAGCCTCGACAACCTCACGGCTCTCCCAGCCGCCACGGTTAAAAAGGTAGGTGGGCATGTCAAAGTGGTACAAGTTGACAAACGGCTCCAGGCCGGCTTCGCGAGAGGCGCGGAACAACTCGTGATACCACGCGGCGCCTTCCTCGTTGAGGTTGCCGTCGGCATCGAGCAGACGGCTCCACTGGATGGAAGTGCGATAGGTATCCAGGCCCAAGTCCTTCAAAATGCGAAGGTCTTCCTGGTACTTGGCCATAAAGTCATTGCCGGCGTAAGAGCCAACGCAGTTGTAGAACGAGCCCAGATCCTGGATGGACCAGGTGTCCCACAGGTTCTCGAGCTTGCCGCCCTGGTTCCACTGACCCTCAGTCTGCGGGCCGGACATAGCAGCGCCAAAGAAGAAGTCGTTGGGCAGCTGATACTGTGCCATCAAAGTCCTCGCTTTCGTGTTCTAGAGCTTCCGGTTGGAGACGGGTTTGCTTTGGCAGGTTATCCGGCGCTGGCGCGCACCGGTCATACCGATATCCAACCCGCCAAAACAAAACCGTCCCCAAACGGTCGATCCTGTTGTGCGGAAGGATTCCGTTCGTTGCTTAAACTATAGCGCTCTAATTTTAAAAGTAAAGCGTCTTTTTCTTTTTCTTTCTCGAACTTCTTAGATAAAAGTAATATGGATGCCCTGTTGAGGGTTATACTTACTTTTTGTATTCATATATGTCGGAAAGGAGGTTCCATGATTCCCAAATACGAGGCGATAGCTGCAGATATTCGTCGAAGTATCGAGGATGGCGCTCTTAAACCGGGCGACAAGCTTCCCACCGTCGTTGAGTTCTGTGAGCTCTATAGCGTTTCCAAAATCACTGTCAAACGAGCTATCGAGCAAATCACCGAGGAAGGTCTAATTACCAGCCGTCGTGGATCGGGTACCTACGTTAAGGACACGGCGGGGCTTCCCGGCCAGGCGTTTTTCCAGGGCAAAAACGACCGTGCCCAGGGTTTTTCGTATGAGCACCGCGGGGAGAAGGTGACCTCGGTGGTCTACGATTTCTCGATTGTTAATCCACCAGCGGACATCGCAGCCCAGCTGGGAATTGCCGAGGATGACTTTGCCTATCACATCGTGCGCGTGCGTCAGGCCGATGGGAAGCCCATCGTTATCGAGTACACCTACATGCCCCTCGAGCTGATTCCGGGGCTGAAAAAGAAGGACCTGTACGGATCGGTCTACCACTTCATCCGCGAGCAATGTGGGCTGAAGATTTCGAGCTTCCACCGTACCATTCGCGCCGTGGCAGCAACCGAGGAAGAAGCCGAGCGTCTGGACACCAAACTTGGCTCTCCCCTGCTCGAGCTCACCCAGATTGGCTTTTTGGACAGCGGCGCCGCCTTTGAGTATTCGGTCTCGCGCAACGTTGGCGACCGCTTTGAGTTGCACAACGTAACGTTGGCATAGGTTTTTGTAGTCATCCGGGCGCTCGCTTTGAGCTGTTTTGTGCAGCGCCCGCACAACACAATGGGGGTATGAACATGTCCGATTTGATTAAGCTGACGCCGATCTTTCACGAGAAGATCTGGGGCGGCCGCCAGCTCGAAACCGTATTTGGTTACGACATTCCCGATGGTCCCATCGGTGAGTGCTGGGCCATCTCGGCCCACCCCAACGGCGACTGCCAGATCGCTGAGGGCCCGTACGCCGGTCACACGCTGTCATGGCTGTGGGCCGAGCACCGCGAGCTCTTTGGCAACTGCGAGGGCAAGGAGTTCCCGCTGCTCATTAAAATTCTGGACGCCAAGGACGACCTTTCGATCCAGATTCATCCCAACGACGAGTACGCCGCCAAGCACGAGAACGGCAGCCTGGGCAAAACCGAGTGCTGGTATGTGCTGGACTGCGAGCCCGGCGCCACAATCATCGTCGGCCAGCGTGCCAAGGACCGCGCCGAGGCCGCACAGATGATCGAGGAAGGCCGTTGGGACGACATGCTCAACGTGTTGCCGATCCACAAGGGCGACTTTTTCCAGATTGATTCCGGTACCGTGCACGCCATCAAGACCGGCACGCTCATTTTGGAGACGCAGCAGTCGAGCGACGTGACATATCGCCTGTACGACTACGACCGTCCCGGCACCGATGGCAAGCTGCGCCCGCTGCACATTGAGCAGAGCCTCGACTGCATCGACTTTGATGCTCAGGCTCCGACCGACGGCACGGTGACCGCGCCCGAGGTGGACGGCGTGACCGAGCTCGAGTCTAACTCCTGCTACACCGTCGATCGCGTGCGTGTCGACGGCAGCAAGACCCTCGACCAGCGCTGGCCCTTCATGTGCCTGTCGGTCATCGACGGCGAAGGCACCATCTGCGGCGACCCCGTCCACAAGGGAAGCCACCTGCTGGCCCCGAGCACCGTGGACAAGATTGAACTCGAGGGCAAGATGGAACTAATCATCTCGCACCTCTAGACCGCAACAACAACCCAAAACGCAACAAGGGGCTCCCCCGTTCACCAACGGGGGAGCCCCTTGTCCATATATATCAGCCCACCCGGCTCTCCAGACCAAAAAGCGAACGAGCAAAGCAACGCTCGTCTAGCAACGTTACCCAAGGACCTGGGCGGGCGTATAGGGCAACATCGATCGCGAGTTCCGCACGCAAAGGAGGCCACTTAATGTGGCCTCCGTCTTGCGCAGGACTGCCCGAGCAGGCGATGTTGCCCTATACGCCCGCCCAGGTCCGCCGGGATCACTGCAGCTTGACGATTGGCGCAAAACCTTTCATCAGCTTTTTGGTCTGGCCGGTCTTTTCGAATTGAACCTCGATCATGTCTCCGGTGACCGAGATCACGGTGCCCGTGCCAAAGGTCTTGTGGCTCACGGTATCGCCTGCGGCAAAGTCCTGCGATGCGCTGGCACGATCGACCTTGCGCTCCACTGTCGGCGACACCTTAGATGACGGCTTTTTGGCTCGCGACGCGCCCGAACCAAAAGTCGAGGCAACACGGCCGGCGTCAGGCGAAACCCCACGATGGCGCTCGGTCCCGTAACTGCTGCCGCCAAAGAAATCGTCAAAGCTCGATCCGCCGCGCGAACCGGAACCGCCGGTCGAGCGCGTATGCGAGCCAAACACCTTGCCGCCGTACATATCCGAGCCCATGCCCGAGCCAAAGGTGCCGTGACGGTCGCCGCGCTTCTCCCAGCCCGTGCCCTCAAAACCGGCAGAACCGATGCCGCTAAACTCGATATCCTCAAACGGAATCTCGTTGAGGAAGCGCGAGCGCGGGTTGGCAGAGGTCGAGCCGTAGGTGCGACGCGTGGCCGCATAGGTCAGGAACAGGCGCTTGCGAGCACGCGTGATGGCGACGTAGGCCAAGCGACGCTCCTCCTCGAGCTTGCCCGGATCGTCACTACCGCCAAAGTCGTGCACGTGCGGGAAGATACCCTCCTCCATGCCGGCCACGAACACCGCCGGGAACTCCAGGCCCTTGGCGGAGTGGATGGTCATCATGGTAATGGCATGCGTCTCGCCGGCCAGGGAATCCAAGTCGGAGCGCAGGGCCAGCCACTCCATGAGCGCCGGCAGCGCCTTACAGGTGAGCGGACCGTAGGTGCGCTCGATCTCGTCGGCATGCACGGCACCCGCCGGCATCTCCGTCGGCGCGGCATACGCGTTGCCCGCGATGGCGGCGGCCAGGGCATCCTGCGGAGACAGCGCCGGAGCGGCCAAGCTATCGAGCGGATTGGAGCCCGCGGCGTCACGCGCGCCAACGAGCGCCTCAAACGAGGATACCGGGGCAGATGGCCCCGGTTCGGGCGCAGGCGCGCTCACCACGACAGGCTCGGGCTCGGCGCTAGCAGGCACATCGGCAACACCGGCAGCGCGCAGCTCTTCCAAGCTCTCGAGCGTACCTTCGATATCCTCGTGCGTCTCCTCAAATTCGGCGGCGACGCCCAGGAATTCCTGGATGTTCTCGGCGCGGCTCTCGGACTCCATGGTGCCCTCGGCGCGGAAAGCCTGCAGCAGGCCCGTCTTATCGACGATCATCTCGACGACGTCCTTGAGCTCGCCGTCCATGCGGCGACCCTCGCGCACCAGCGCCACAAAGCTCGACAGGCCGTTGCGCACCTTGGCGCTAAACATGCCCGTCTCGGCTGTTGCGATCTCGCAGGCTTGGAAGAACGAGCAGCGGTTGTCGCGTGCCAGCTGCTCAATCTTTTGAATCGAGGTGGAGCCGATGCCGCGGCGCGGCGTGTTGATGACGCGCTTGACGCTCATCTCGTCGGCCGGGTTCACAATCATCTTAAGATAGGCCATGACGTCGCGGATCTCGGCACGGTCGAAGAATCGCGTGCCACCCACGATCTTGTAGGGCACGCCTGCGCGCAGGAACATATCTTCGAGAATACGCGACTGAGCGTTGGTGCGGTAGAACACGGCGATGTCGTCGTAACTCGTGCCCTTGGAGTGCAGCTTCTCGATCTCGCCGGCAATCCAGCGGCCCTCGTCGCGCTCATCGCTTGCCTGGAAGGCCTGGATCTTCTCGCCATCGCCCTCGGCCGTAAACAGGCGCTTGTCCTTGCGCTGCGAGTTGTGGCGCACCACGGCGTTGGCGGCGCTCAGGATATGGCCCGTGGAGCGGTAGTTCTGCTCGAGCTTGACCGTCTTGCAGTTTTTAAAGTCCTGCTCAAAGTCCAGGATGTTGGTGATGTCGGCGCCACGCCAGCTATAAATGGACTGGTCATCGTCGCCCACGACCATGAGGTTTTGGTACTTGGCGGCCAGCAGGTTAGCGATCTCGTACTGGACGTGGTTGGTGTCCTGATACTCGTCGACGCTAATGTAGCGGAAGCGCTCCTGGTACTTGTCGAGCACCTCGGGGCGGGTGCGCAGCAGCTCGAGCGTGCGCACGAGCAGGTCGTCGAAGTCCATCGCGTTGGCGGCGCGCAGGCGGCGTTCCAGCTCCAAGTAGACCTGCGCGGCCTTTTTGTCGTTGGGGCTGTCGGCGGATTTGAGCATGTCCTCGGGGCCGATCATGGCGTTTTTGGCCGAACTGATCTTGCTGCGGATCATGTTGATGGGGAATTGCTTTTGCTCGATACCGAGCGCCTGCATAATATCGCGCACCATGCGCTTGGAATCGTCGTCATCGTAGATGGTGAACTGACCGGTGTAGCCCAGCAGGTCAGCGTCCTCGCGCAGCATGCGCACGCACATAGCATGGAAGGTGCACACCCACATGCCGCGGGTACCGCTGGGGATGAGTGCCGCCAGACGCTCGCGCATCTCGGCCGCGGCCTTGTTGGTAAACGTGATGGCAAGGATCTGCCAGGGCTTAACGCCCAGGTCGCCGAGCATATGTGCGATACGGAAGGTCAAGACGCGGGTCTTGCCCGAGCCGGCGCCGGCAAGGACCAGCAGCGGGCCCTCGGTGGTCAGGACCGCCTCGCGCTGAGCGGGATTAAGGCTGTCGATGTCGACGAGCGGCTTGGCGGGCTTGGGCGCCGGCGCGGGAGCGTCGTAGATGTCGAGCGGAACGAGCTCGGGCTCCGGCGCAGCAGGGGCGGTGTATGCATCGAGCGGCACGGGTTCCGGCGCGGGCGGCACAGGTACCGCGACATTCTTTTCCCAGGGCAAGGGCTGGGTCATGGGCGACTCCTCATCTGACGGACGGCGCGCCTGCGGGCAGCGCCATAGTTTGAGCCGTACCAGTATACCGAGCCGCGCGGACACCGACGCAAATCACACCACGACTCCGTGCGTCACCGTCAGGCTCGCCCCAGCGGATTTGGTGCAATGGGGTCAGGTTAGTCTGCACCAATCTATTGACAATCACGAAACCGCCGATGTCATGGCAGCAGCAGCGAGCGACGGTCAGGGCGAACAAATTGGCATGAAAAGGGGGCGGCATAGACCTTTTGGTCATGCCACCCCCTTTGAATGACAAGTTGTCGCCCTGGCCGCCGCGCAGCGTCGACTAAGTTAGAGGCCGAGCATCGGCTCCAGAACGAAGAAGTATGCGAGCACTACGATGCCCAGGATGATGCGGTAGGCACCGAAGCACTTGAAGTCGTGACGGCGGACGAAGCCCATGAGCCACTTGATGGCGATGAGCGAAACCACAAAGGCCACAACGCAGCCCACGCCCAGGATAGCGACCTCGTTGGCACCGAACGTGCCGCCCTTGATGAAGTACTTGACCAGCTTGAGCGCACTCGCGCCAAACATGACCGGGATGGCCAGGAAGAACGTAAACTTGGACGCCACCGAACGCGTACAGCCCAAAAGCAGGCCGCCGATGATGGTAGAACCGGAGCGAGACGTACCAGGCACCAGCGAAAGCACCTGGAAGCAGCCGATACCCAGCGCAGTCTTCCAGCTCAGGTCCTCGAGCGTGGCGATGGAGCCAAAGTCCAGATTCTCGTCATCGTCCTCATCCTCAGCGGTAGCCGCGGCGGGCGCCGCAAAGTGCGCACCGGCGGGACGTCCACCCGACACCACAGCACGCGAACCAAACGAACCGGCAACGGCCATTTCCTCGCGCTTGCTCGCGCGCCAGTTCTCGATCACGATAAACAGCACGCCGTACACAATGAGCGCCAGCGCCACGACGGGAGCATTGTAGAAATGCTCCTCCATCCAGTCGTTAAGCGGCAGACCGATCGCCGCGGCGGGAATGCAGCCGAGCACAATCTTGCCCCACAGCACCCAGGTGTCGCGACGGCCCTCCTTGCCCTTGCTGGGCGAGAACGGATTGAGCTCATGGAAGAACAGCACACAGACGGCCAGAATGGCGCCGAGCTGAATCACGACCAGGAACATATTCCAGAACGTCTCGCTCACGTTCATCTTGACGAACTCGTCCACCAAGATCATGTGACCGGTCGACGAAACAGGCAGCCATTCGGTGATGCCCTCGACCAGGCCCATGAAGGCAGATTTTAGAAGCTCGATGATATCCAAAGGGACCCCCTCGTTAGACACCCGCCGATATTGTTCTGCGGACGGTGCGGGCGATGTCCCATTATCAACCGTTCGGGCGCGTCTGCGCCTACCCTTACCAAAAAACTCGTCCGTTCACAGAATTGCGAGCGGTCAAACCGAAATCCTTGGGTATAACTGCAACAAGACAAAGTGTCCGGCGGCCAACGCGCCCGCGCCCGCCCGATGCACGAGCCCCGCGCCCGTGCGATAGACCAAGGAGGAAACCATGAACGAGGGCTACACCAAGGTATTTGTTTCACTCGATGGTACTGAGCAGCAGGATTTTGTGCTCGCACGCGCCATCAAGGTCGCCGCGAACAACGGCGCCAAGCTAATCATCGGCCACGTTATCGATTCCACGGCGCTCGAGAGCGCCGGTTCCTATCCGGTCGATCTGGTCAACGGCCTAGAGGAGGCATTTAAGAACTCCATCGCCAAGCAGCTCGAAGAGGCCAAGGCCAATCCCGACATTCCCGAGGTCGAGGTCATGATTCGCGCCGGCCGTATTCGCGAAACGCTCAAGGACGAGATGCTCGACGTAGTCAAGCCCGACCTGGTGCTCTGCGGCGCACGCGGCCTGTCCTCGATCAAGTATGCGCTGCTGGGTTCGATTTCGACGTTCCTGCTGCGCAATACGGACTGCGACATTTTGGTCGTGAAGTAGGTTCCTTCCCGTCGGCGCAAGGCCTGCGGGGTTATCACGCCGACGTCCTCGCCGCTTCGCGGCTGCGGGATGTCGGCTTTGATAACCCCTCCCGGCCTTGCGCCTTCGTCACCGTACTTCAGCGAGTTGTCTGATAAAAGATGGCGTGCCGCCCCGTTTGGGGCGGCACGTTTTGTTTGAGGCGGCACGTTTTGTTTGGGCGGACGTCTGCCGCGTGCGTTACTCGAAGTATTGGAACTTGTTGGTTGAGAAGGCAAACGTTACGACGAAGCCTTTGCCGGAATCGGATGCTGCGGTGACGTCGATGCCCATCTTGGAGCACAGGCGCGCCACCAGGTAGAGGCCGATGCCCGTTGCGCGCTTGGTGGTGCGGCCGTTGTCGCCGGTAAAGCCCTTCTCGAACACGCGCGGCAGGTCGGCCGCGCTCACGCCGCAGCCGTTATCGGCAACAGTGAGTTCAATGCGCTCACTTGCCAGGCCCTCGTCCAGCAACGCGCCCGAAAACACGATCTTCGCGCCGTCCTCGCGCGCGTATTTAATGCTGTTCTGGATGAGCTGGCCCAGAATAAACTCAAGCCACTTCTCGTCGGTAAAGACCTCGAAGTCGAGGTTCTCGCACACTGGGGCCACGTGCGCCGCGATGAGCTCGCGCGCGTTGGCCTTAATCGCGCCCGTCACCAAGGTCTTGAGATTCCAGCGGCGAATCAGGTAGTCCCGCTCCACGACTTCCGAGCGCGCGTAGTACAGTGCCTGGTCGATATAGCGCTCCACACGAGCCAGCTCACGGCCCAGGTCATCCACACGCGACAGATCGTCTTCGCTGCCGTCCAGGTTTTCCAAAATTAGATGGGCCGCCGCCAGGGGCAGCTTGGCCTCGTGAACCCAGCTTTCGATATAGTCGCGATAGTCATCGGTCTGACGCCGGCCTTCGGCAACCTCGTCGCAGGCAGCTTTGCCCACCCGGCGCAAGACCTCGTACTCGAGCTCGCCCTCGGCATAGGTCGGACATTGCACCATCTCCTGCACCCATGCGGGACTCTCGAGCTCCTCTGCCGCACGCTCCAGCTGGCGCAGAAAACGACGACGGCGCGCGTACTCGATCACGATGCCGAGCATACCAAAGATAAAGGACACGCCGACCGCCACGACCACGATAGAAACGGGTGCGCCGGCGACCGTCAGCACAAAGCAGCTCAGCAGCACACCGCACGTCCACACGGCGACGGGAAGCAGCGCATCTTTAAAGAACTTGCCAAACGACATAGCCGGCCCCTAGACCGAATAGCCTTGGCCGCGATGCGTGGTCAAATACCCCTTGATGCCGATTTTTTCGAGCGTGGTGCGCAGGCGGTTGATGTTGACGGTGAGCGTATTGTCGTCCACGAAGGCGTCGGAGTCCCACAGGTCCTGCATGATGGCCGAGCGCGAGACGATCTTGCCCGCGCGGCTCAGAAGCAGCGAGAGGATACGCAGCTCGTTTTTGGTGAGCTCGGTGCTGGTGCCCGTTTGCGTGTTGGTGACCATGGAGCGGGCGAGGTCGAGCTCCAGCCCCTTGTGGACAAGTGTGCTGCGCTCGCCTGCCGCCGTGGTGCGGCGCAGCAGTGCGTTGATGCGCGCCACGAGCACGCGCGCGCTATAGGGCTTGGGAACAAAGTCGTCCGCGCCGAGCGTCATGGCCATGACCTCGTCGATCTCGGTCGTGCGCGACGTGAGAACGATGATGGGAACCTCGGATTCGCGGCGAACCTCATGGCAGATGTGCTGGCCGTCTTTGACGGGGAGCGTGAGGTCGAGCAGCACCAGGTCGGGCGCGGCGGCGAGAATATCGTGCGAGACATGCTCAAACGATTCGCAGGCCTCGATTTCAAACCCGGCGCGGGCAAGGATGTCGACAAGCTCACGACGAATGGGCTCGTCGTCCTCAACGATATAGATCAGCGGCATGGGTTCCGCTCCCCTCTTGGTTGTCTTGCCACCATTATGGCTGCGAAACTGCAGGTGTGCACCGCGCGCGGTGCCAAGGTGACAGAACTGTTCGCGAGCGGGGGCGTTTTGTCCGCCTCGCACTCGTAGCGGTGGCGGGGACCAAAATGATTCTTTAATCCCCGTCCCAGAAAATCATTTAGCGGCGGGCGCGGAGCTTTTCGTAGCCTTCGGCGAAGAAGGCAACCGTAGCGGCGTCGGCCTCGGTGGCGTCCGTCTCGGTTGCGGGGACCACGCCGTGCTCGTCGCTCACTAGGAACAGCGCGCCCTTAAGCTGCGCGGGAATGTCTACGCGCGCGACCGGGATGCCCTTGGTCTGGGCCAACTGCTCGATGAGCGTCGCCGTGCCACACAGGAACTCGTCCGCCGGCGCCACAAAGGCGAGCTCGCCGTTGTTGACGGCGGCGAGCAGCTCGGGCGCCACGCCGGTCTCGTCGGCCTCGGAGCGGGCCTCGGCGGAGCGGGCGCGCAGCGCCTTGGCCGACGTATCGGCGAGCGGCTCGTACTCCCCCACCGTCATGGCGGCGTTGCCGTTGATGTCGATCACCAGCATGAGCACGCCGTCGCGTGCGGTGTAATCACCCTCGGCAAGCGACCACTCAACGTGCTGTTTGGCCCAGCTGAGCATGTTATGGGTAAGCGGCTCGCCCTGCACCAGGCGCTCGGACAGTGCGCGAATGTGGCGGTTGAGCATGGGCACCTTTTTGTTGGACATGCGCCAACGGCAGACAAGCGCGGGCTTGTCGAGCGTGAACTTCTCGACCGCCTCCTGATTGGCGCAAAAGTCCTCGTACGCACGCTGATCCTCGGCATTGCCAAACAGCTCGGCATCATCAATCTGGGGCATGGTCATACCTTTCGTGTTAGTCATTCCGTCCTCTTATACCAAAAAGACGGCCCTCCAAACGGAGCGACCGTCTTTTGCAGAGATTATTTTGTCCCGAGGCGAAACTTAGTGCCTAAAGTGGCGAGCGCCTGTAAAGACCATAGCAATATTGTGCTCATTGCAGGCCTGGATGCTCTCGTCGTCGCGCTTGGAGCCGCCGGGCTGGATGATGCAGGTCACGCCATGTGCAGCAAGCACGTCGACGTTGTCGCGGAACGGGAAGAACGCGTCGCTTGCGCAGGCAAAGCCGCCCTTCTCCACACCCTCGCGCTCGCAGAAGTCCTCGGCACGCTCGCAGGCAAGCAGCGCAGAGTCAACGCGGTTGGGCTGACCCGGGCCCATGCCAATGCCGGCCTTGCCTTTGGAGACCAGGATGGCGTTGGACTTGACACCCTTGCAGACCTTCCAGGCAAACTCGAGCTCGGCCATCTCGGCGTCGGTGGGCTTGCGGTCGGTGGGGAACGTAAAGGTCGCGGGATCCTCGGTCACGTGATCGACCTCCTGCACCAGCATGCCGCCGTCGATGGAGCGCAGCTCCACCTGAGCGCCCTGGTCCACGCCGCCGGTCGCCAGCACGCGCAGGTTGGGGCGCTTAGCCATGCGCTCAAGCGCCTCATCGGTGTAGCTCGGGGCGATGATGACCTCGACGAACTGCTTGTTCTGGTCGGCGAAGTGCTCAACCAGCTCATAGGGAACCTCGCGGTTGCAGGCGATGATGCCGCCAAAGGCGCTCTTGGGATCGCAGGCGAAGGCGCGGTCGTAGGCGGCCGTGATGTCCTCGGCAACGGCGGAACCGCAGGGGTTCTGGTGCTTGAGGATCACGCAGGCCGGCTCGTCGAACTCGCGGACCAGGTTCCAGGCGGCGTCGGCATCCAGATAGTTGTTGTAGCTGAGCGGCTTGCCCTGGATCTGCTCGGAGCCCACGAGCGGGAACTGCGAGCTCGCGGTGTTCTCGCAGCCCTCGGCAAAGCGGTAGACCGTAGCCTTCTGCTGAGGATTCTCGCCATAGCGCAGGTCGTCGACCTTCTCCAGCGAGATCTCGAGCTTGGCAGAGGTGTCCGCCACGTCGCTTGCCTGGGCGGCAAGCCAACGGGAGATAGCCGTGTCGTAGGCGGCGGTGGTCTGGTAGACCTTCACCTGCAGGCGACGACGAGTGGAAAGCGTGGTGCAGCCACCGGTCTCGCGCATCTCGGCCAGGACGGCGTCGTAGTCGGCCGGGTCGGAAACGACGGTAACGCTCGCGGCGTTCTTGGCAGCAGAGCGCAGCATGGAGGGGCCACCGATGTCGATGTGCTCGATAGCGTCCGCGAAGGTGACCTCGGGGTTGGCGACGGTCTTCTCGAACTCGTACAGGTTGACGACGACCAGGTCGATCAGCTTAATGCCGTGCTGAGCCGCCTCCTGCATGTGCTGCTCGGAATCGCGGCGGGCCAGCAGCGCGCCGTGGACCTTGGGGTGCAGCGTCTTGACGCGGCCGTCCATCATCTCGGGATAGCCCGTGAACTCCTCGATGGGGGTTACGGGAACGCCCGCGTCCTCGATGGCACGAGCCGTGCCGCCCGTAGAGATGATCTCGACGCCAAAGTCGTCAACCAGCGTCCGTGCGAAATCGACGACGCCCGTCTTATCGGTAACCGAGATCAACGCGCGTGCGATCTTCACATCAGATCCCATGCAGTCCTCCTGTCTGGTACGCCGCCGTGCTCTGTGAGTCGGTGATACGTCGATCTGCAGCGCTCGCGCAGCGGCATTGAAAATACTGATTCAATGTAGCGCATCGAGCGCGACGATGCACCCCGCAACGCACGGCTGTGCAGAAAAAGCTTGCGAGCGGGGTTGCAGGAGCGCCACTGGGCACGGTGAGTTGATGGAACACAGGGGCACCATATTTAGATGCCAATGGCGTGGTAGAACTTTGCTCGATATGCATCCGCAATAGAAAGAGGCACCATGGTCTCGCGGGTTCTCTACCGACCGTTTGATACCGAAGACTTCGACGCCATCGCGCTGATCTTACAGCAGCTTTGGCATAACAACTCGGATAACGATGAGTACAACCGCCTCGAGGCCGCGTGCGACCTTGCCTACTGCCTTTCGTCCTCGACGTTTTCGCAGGTTGCAGTGATTGACGGCGAGGCGCGCGGCATTGCGCTTGCACGCGCAGGACAAAGCTCCGGCGCCACCGTCAAGGAACATTGGATGGATACCGAGCGTGCACTGCTTTCGCAGATGCGCGAACTGGAACCCGAGTCGTGCGCCGAGTATCTCTCGTTTGTGCGCACAACCATCCGAACCAACAACCGCCTGCTCGAGAGCAGCCCGTTGCCACACGACAACGAGGTCACACTGCTTGCCGTGGATCGCGATGTCCACGGCCTGGGCGTTGGCACGGTGCTGCTCGACGCCGCTATCTCGCATCTGTCCTCGTGCGGGGCGACCAGCGCGCACCTGTACACCGACTCCAACTGCTCGTGGAAGTTCTACGAGCTGCACGGCTTTAAGCGCACCGCCACGCACCGCGCTAACCGCGAGGAACGCCGCCACGCCATGCCGCGCGAAAGCTTCCTCTACGAACTCGACCTAACAGTCTAAAACCCGGCAGTTAGGGACGTTCCTCTTGTGCCGGCACCCCGGGACACTCCTTGGCAGCAGCCATACCTAGTCGTTGGGGACAGTCTTAAATGACTAGTCGCTGGGGACAGTCTTCGTAGGTAGCGCATAAAACGGGGATGGGCTTTCCCCGACGGCTGTCGAGAAAAGCCCATCCCATAGCTTACGACCGTTAGAACGTTCCGCCGCCGCCACCGCCGACGCCGCCTCCGCCGCCGCCCGAGAAGCCGCCGCCTCCGCCGCCGCTCGAGCTATCGGAACTCGAAGCCAGCTCACGGATGCTCTCGTGATACACGTCGTTAAACGAATCGAGCGGCGAATCGATGCCGTAATGATGGTAGTACCACCAATAGCAGGGGTAATTGTCGTAGAAGCCGTCGGCCTCGCGCACCTCGGGAGGCACCGCCTCGGCAAGCTGACGCAAGACTTCCTTGGAAACGCCCAGCGCCACACCCATCACCAGCAGCTTGTTCCACAGCACCAAATCGCCCGGGACGGCTTCCTTTAGGCGCGTGAAATCCTCGAGCCAATGCTTAAGCGCCTTGCAACGAGCCGCCACCTCGGCGCCCTCCGGCGTAAAGCGACGGAACGTAAGGCCCACGCCAATACCCACCAGCACAATCGGCACCGAGATAACCGCGGCGATAATGTTCACCTGCGCGCCGTCAGTAAAGAAAATGGATCCCACGGGAACAAAGGCGATCAGAATACCAAGAACCAGACAAAACACCATTGCAACGATGCCATCCGAGGCAACGTACTCGCTATCGGCCAGCTTGCCCTTAACGGTGTTCTGATAGTCCTCGAGCTTGTCGCCCACGGGCGTAGCGTGCTGCTTGACGTAGTGCTGCAGCTCGTCAAACGTGCGCGAACGGTCGCCGTTTTCGTCGGGCTTAACGCCGGCAAAGAAGACCTTGAGCACCATGTGGTCAATGCCCTTGGCCGATTTCCAGCCCGCATCACTCACCATCACGCGATACGTCTGCTCTTCTTTTTCGCGCTTCAGCAGACCCTTCTTGGCCTTGGTCACGGTCGCCTGCTCCAGCTTGATCACACGGTCGTCAGTGAGCTTCATGAGCGTGGCGATATATGCCTGATCGGGCACCTCGTTCCAGCTCATAAGGGCCGAAAGCACGGCGGGATGGTCGGCCGAAGGCACATCGCGGAAATATTCGTCCTGGAAAAGCGGCTTGGGCTTGCGGCGGCGCAGCTTGAGCGCAACGATTGTGCCGGTAAAGGCCACCGCCGCGACAACACTTAGCGCGGCAAGTGCATTGGCAATCATGCGAGCGTGAGCGCGGCGGGCGTTAGCTTCGTCGGCCCACGCCTTCTCCTCGCTCAGGATTGTCGGCATGCGCTCTTCGCCCGAAGCGGCAAGCTGCGGCACCCAGTCGCTGGGGAAGGCGATGCGCGCCTCGGCGAATTCGCCCCGATGCACGCAGGGAATGGTATAGGTGACCATGGGTTCATCCGCATCGAGCGATACGTCGCCCGTCAGCGGGCCGTGGCCCCATGCGCGGAAGTTATCGCCCTTGACGGCCGCCGTCCCGGCAGCGGCATTTGCGAAGTACACTTCCATCTCGACATCGTCGGAATCCGCGGACCAGCCGTCACCCACGAACTTCCAGTAGAGCTCGGCGGTATCGGCCCAGTTCATGACCGCACCGGTCATGGTGTAGCTCACGTAGAAGATCACGCTGTCGCCGCTCTCGTGGGGGCTAAAAACCTTGATCTTTACGCCGCCGTC
>DBFDDV010000073.1:0-2705 GCA_048302525.1 Collinsella sp.
GCTAATTTGGGACGGGGCTTTTTTACCTACCCGGCCGGCAGGGTAGTTAAAAAAGCCCCGTCCCAAATTAGCTACCCTTGGGCCCGTATTACTTGTGGACCAGTCTGGCACAGAAGTGGCCGTCGTAGGAGTCGACGTTTACCGGTACGCTTTGGAAGAGGCCTCGATCGTTCTGACGTACGGAGACGAGCTTCTTGGCCTGGGCGAAATCGGGCAGCTGCAGGATCTGCGCCTCGGAGAGAGGTGCCAGGCTAAAGTCTGCGCCCTCGAGCGAAGACAAAAACGCATCCACAACCTGCGTGTTCTCTTCATCGAAAACCGAGCAGGTGGCATAGATGAGCTCGCCGCCGGCAGCCACACGCGCGGCCGCTTCCTTGAGCATCGTCAGCTGCAGGCGGGGCAGCTCAGTCGTAACGTCCTTCTCGGTCAGACGCCACGGTATCTCAGGGTGACGGCGCATAGTGCCGGTGCCCGAGCACGGGGCATCGATAAACACCGTGTCGAACAGGACAGGTTTGCCAAGCATGGCATCGAACGACGTAAGGACTGCATCGAGCTCGCAGGCATCGCCCGAGACCGTGCGAACACCCTGGATACCGGCCTTATGCAGGCGCGCGAGATTCTGATCGCACTTGCGATCGTGCAAATCGAGCGCGGTGTGCTGACGATTGTAGCCGGCACGCTTGGCCTGGCACATCATCACATAGGTCTTGGTGCCGCGACCGGCACCAATCTCCAGGCAACGCCCGGGACGGGTCGCCGCGGTAGCGATGAGCTGGGCGTTAAGGTCCGAGGCCACGGCCGCCGCGCGCTCAAACACACCCGACGCAACCGTGGCCTGCGCATCGACCGGCGCATGGCAACCCGGGAACACAGGCGCAACAAGCTGCGATAGGTACGGATCAGGTTGGGTAGCAAAGGCATTCTCGTGCAAGGCGAGCGGCGCGGGCGCCAGATTACCGGCAAAGTTGAGCGCGCCCTCGGGCGTATCGAACGACGCCATAATGCGTGCGCACAGCCAACGCGGCATACCCATCAGGCGAGACAGGCGAACCAAACGGCGCTCGGACTCATCAGCACCCGCGGCGGCGGCAAAGTCCTCGACGTTGTCCGCGACCTTATGCAGCACGGCGTTCGCAAGACCGGCAGCCGACTTAGCGCCGCTACGAACCAGCTCAACGCCCTGACTCACGGCAACTCGGCCAGGGGTATGCAGGTAGAGCATCTCGAAGGCCGAGATGCGAAGCGCCATGCGAACACGCGGCGCGACCTTTTTGGGCTTATCGAGGAACTGATCGAGCAGCTCGTCCAAAATGCCCTGCGTCGCGGCAACACCAAGTGCCAAGCGGGCGGCAAAAGCGGAATCGCGCTGATCAATAGCCTTGGCCGATGCGCGAGAGGACAGCACGTCGCGCGCATACATGCCGCGGCGATCGGCCTCCATCAGCACATCGAGCGCAAACTTGCGCGCGGGAGACAGCTTGCTCATGACAGAACACCCCACGAAAGATCGGCGCCTTGCAGCCCAGCAGCCCAAGCAGAAGCGGCCATACCACGCTTGCCATCGGGCTTAACCTCGAGCAGTTCAACCGCACCATCGGAAAGGCCAAGGAAAACACGCTTGGCCTTAATGAGAACCTGACCCTCGCCAAGCGACACATCAGCCGGCGCAGCATCGAGCACGCGCACGGTCTTGCCGGCAATCACGCAACGAGCAGGCGCAGTATCGGACGAAGCGAGCACATGACGCACGCAATCGAGCGCAGCCATCTGCGGATCCAGACGCATCTCCAGCTTGGAAATCTTGGCAGCATGGGTAACGAGCGCCTCATCCTGTTCAGTCCACACGGCGGTGCCATCGGCAAGAGAAGGAAGCGTATCGGCAAGCAGTTTGCCGCCCAGCTCGCCAAGCTCCATAGTCAGTGCCTCAGCATGCTTACCGGCAACCGACGTGGAAGCCTGAGCACAATAAGCACCAGTATCCACGCCATGCCCGATGCGCATGATAGAAACGCCAGCAACCTCATCACCAGCAAGAATGGCACGCTGAATGGGAGCGGCTCCACGCCATCGAGGCAGCAAGGACGCATGAACATTCACAATACCGAGCGGTGCCATATGCAGCACCTCATCGGGCAAAATGCAGCCATAAGCAGCCACACAGAAAATGTCAGCCTGGGCAGTCTGGAGCGCCTCAACAACCTCAGGCGTCATACGATTAGCCTCAACAACCGGCAGACCAAGCTCAAGCGCCTTGGCCTTAACAGGAGACGGCTCCAACTTTTTACCACGTCCGCGAACAGCATCGGGACGAGTAACAACAAGCGCAATCTCATTCCCAGCCTCGACGAGCGAAGTCAACGAAGGCACAGCAAAATCAGGCGTACCCATAAACACAATACGCATAAAGAACGTCTCCCCTCAACCAAAGCCGAGACGGCTACAAATAACAGCGGAAAGCCAAGTCACCAGCCCATCCGCAATAACATTTCAACAAGAACAAATATACCCAAAACCAAAGAAAGAGCCGCAATAAAAGCAGCTCTTCCAACAAAGCAATTATCAGCGAAGACGCCCCTCCCTGGCCCAACGGCACCCGGGCGAGACAAGCAGCGTCAACGTAGTCCCCGGGGCGCCCGCCTATATCGTCCCGCGCGCAGTTTCGCAGCGCAGCGAGAATGTTTGAGCACGGGATGATATAGGCG
>DBFDDV010000074.1:0-3374 GCA_048302525.1 Collinsella sp.
GTCCCTTTATTCGAGGGTACCGATTTCTTTATAGCATGAGATCGGACGGCTTTCAACTGGCGCCATGTGGATGGGATGGGATGGCGCGCCTGATAAAGCCCTCAATGAATGGCATCTAACTAGCGTTCGTGATATAAAGAAATCGGTCATCTCAAAAGAGAGGGCTTCCAAGTGCCGGGGACGTTTTCCCCGGCTTTTTCATTTCGGTGTCAATTCAAATGTTTTTCAACCCATCCCCACCCATAAGTTGCGGTGAAATAGGGACTGAAATGGCTGTTCAGAAGCCTATTCAATCCCTATTTCACCGCAACTTATGGGTGGGGATGGCTACGATGCTAGTGTGGCGATGACGGCTTCGTCGCCGGCGTATATAAGGGTGTTGCCGTCGGGGATGATCGTTTGGCCGTCGCGCTTGAGCATCACGACGATAAAGGGGTGCTTGCCTTGCGGCACATCGCGCAGGCGCTGGCCGGCCAGGCGACCGTGGGGCGTCACGGTGACCTCGCGCAGCGTAACCTCGGCACGCTCTTCGAACGTTGGGGCGGCCATCACCAGCAGATCGCCTTCCTCGATGACGGTATCACCGTTGGGCAGTACCGGGTGCGCCCCGTCGCGCAGCACCAGGACCACGAGCATATCTGTGGCGCTGCCAATGTCCGCGAGCGAGCGTCCGGCAAACGGATGTCCAGCGCCTACCTTGAGCTTGACGAACGACATGCCGTCCTCGTCGCGGTAGTCGTTAAAGGTGCGGCGCACGTCGCCGGTCGCATCGATCATATCGAGCTTCTTCGCCACCGCCGGCAGCAGCGAACCTTGCACCACAATGCTCGACACAGCAATCACAAACACCAGGTCAAATAGGTCGTGTCCACCAGGAACGCCGGCAACCACGGCAAAGAGACTAAAGACGACCGAAGCTGCTCCGCGCAGGCCCGCCCAGCTTACGAGCGCGACCTGGCGGGGGTTCGTCTTAAAGGGCGCCAGGAGTACGCCGACGGCGATGGGGCGGCTCGCGAAGAGCATAAACGCCATGAGCGCCAGGCCCGGCAGCAGCATCTGCGGCAGGCGTGCGGGCGTTACGAGCAGGCCGAGCAAGAAGAAGATCGTCATCTCGGCCATCTCGGTGAGGGTATCGAAGAAGTGCGCCATCTCGACCTTGCCGGTGATGTCGCTCGCACCCAGCACAATGCCGGCCAGGTACACGGCCAAAAATCCGTTGCCGCCCAGGTAGCTCGGCAGCGCGTAGGCGACGATGGCCACGGCGAACAAGAAGATGGTCTGCGCGCCCTCGGCTGTTGCATGCGCGCGCTCGATAAGGCGGCTGGATGCCCAGCCGATGGCAAGGCCCAGGCCCACGCCTAGGATGATCTGCTTGGCCAGCAGCACGGGGATGTTAATGTCGCCGCCGGCCGCGAGTGTGGCGAGCACGGCGGTGAGCATGTAAGCGACGGGATCGTTGGAGCCCGATTCGACCTCGAGCAGCGAGTCGGTGCCACCTCTCAGCGACAGGCTGTGCTCGCGCAGCACGCTAAAGACGCTCGCCGCATCGGTAGACGCCACGACCGATCCCAGCAGCAGGCCGCCGATCCAGTCGAAGCCCAGCACGAAGTGCGCAAAGGCGCCCGTGATGCCAGCGGTGATGACGACGCCGAGGGTGCTCAGCAGCACCGCGGGCACGGCGACAGGTTTGGCGCGGTCGATGTTGGTGTTAAAGCCGCCGTAGAACATGATGAACAGCAGCGCCGTGCTGCAGACGGTTTCGGTGAGCGCATAGTCGCTAAAGTCGATGTGCGCCGGACCGTTGACGCCCAGCAGCATGCCCAGTGCGATAAAGATAAGCAGGGTGGGGAAGGGGAGCTTTTTGCCGACGGGTTTAATGGTCAGGCACAGAATAATGACGAGGCCGATAAAGAGAAGTATCTGGTTCATGGATGGTGTCCGCTCCCGGGTGATTGGCGTGGCACGGTCAGTTATCTGCGTTTATTTGTACCCAAAGATGGTGGGTTTATGGGGGCGGATTGCGGGCGTGCTCATTTTCGACACGAAGCGGAGACGCGGGCGGCGTTGGTTGGGGCGCCGGGCCAGACGACGTAGCGTGAGCGGTGCGGGTTGACAGGCATGCGCTGGCGACCGTTGACGGTATGCAGCCCTTTCCAGCTTTATTGCAACGGAGTACAATGGGTAACGTTTAAGTTCAACTTGAAGTTTTAGTTGCGGCTCCGGGCTTCGGCCGCAATGCAAAGAGAGGCGTTCCATGGCGATCTATGTGACATCTGATGCTCACGGGCACGTGCGTGCGCTTGACGAGGCCCTGTCCAAGATTTCGCTGGCGTCCGACGATACGCTGTACGTGCTGGGTGACATGATCGATCGCGGGCCCGATCCGGTTGGCGTTATTAAGCTCGTGCGCTCGCTACCCAACGCTCGCGTGCTCAAGGGCAACCACGAGCAGATCATGCTCGATGCCATCATTGGCCAAGACCCGCTCGATGCCGAGACCTGGGATATCAACGGCGGTTGGACTACCCGTCAGCAGCTCAACGATATGGAATTTGAGGCGTACGAGGAGCTCGTGCGTTGGATGGCGACGCTGCCGCTCTACGCGGTGGCCGAGACTGACGAGCGTCCATACCTGCTGGTGCATGCCGGCATCCAGACCGAGGCGGCGCGGGCGTTTTTGCTTGAACATGGGGTTGATTGTGCCGATGGTGCGGGGGCGGTGGATGCCGATCGCGAGCTACTGCAGCAGATACTTGCGGTGCAGTCGTCCGATGACCTGCTTTGGATTCGCCATGGCTATTGGGATGCGCCGACGGGGCTGCTTTCTTCCGAGGGCAAGGGCCCGGTCGTGGTGAGCGGCCACACGCCCACGGTGTCGCTTGGGCGTTATTGCGAGGTCGGCGGCCTGGCGGGACTCGATGAGGAGTCGGGCCGCGGGCAGATCGTGCGCCTGGGCGGTGAGGACACCGCCGGCGTGCCCGATCGCATCGACATCGACTGCGCCGCCGCCACTGGCTCCGAGTTCGGCCGCGTCGGGATCCTGCGCCTGGACGACGGGGCCGAGTTCTACGCGAACATTCTTCCTGGCGAGTGATTACGCAAGAGGTAGCTAATTTGGGACGGGGCTTTTTTGACTTTTGCCCTTCTGTCCGCTAATTGATTTTTCTGGGACGGGGATTAAATAATCATTTGGCTGCCCGCTGGCTAAGTGAGTAGACTTTTTTGGAAATCCTGAGCACCCGACAAATTTGCTTCAACAAAACCGACGCTCCTATAAGTTGTCAATAGGCAGTTTGCGGGAGCGCTCCCTTCAATTCGCACAGGAGCTCGTAATACCTCCTCTCCAGTTTCGTCGACCGCCGTCTCCCATGTTC
>DBFDDV010000075.1:0-14014 GCA_048302525.1 Collinsella sp.
GTACAAGGTCGTCGGCGACGCCGTCGAGGTCGTTGAGGAGCTGCTGGCCCAGCTTGAGTGCTAGGCACTTGCCAGCCAGCTGCGCAGCTCGTCCTTTAGGCGCTCCCAGGTCGCTTGCGTGGCGGGATCGGTGAAGGGGCGCGTGATACCAAAGGGTGCGTCGAGCAGGCGGTAGATATCGCCCTGCTCGCGCGCCAGCGCGCGGCTTGCCGGATAGACGAGCTCAAACATAAAGCAGATAAGCCCCACCAAGAAGTCGGCGGGCTCATCGCGCTCATCGCGCGTGACGCAGCGGTGCTCGTCAAAGGCGGCCAGCGTCGGTGCCGAGAAGTGGCTGGCGAGAAACGTGTCCTCATCCACCTTAAGGATGGTCTCGACGGTGCTGTCGGCGATGGTGCGCATAATGTCGATCTTGTCACCATCGCGCACGATATCGCAGAAGCTCCGCGTGCGCTCGTCGAGCTGTGCGGGTAGACGGAAATCGCTGTGATAGGCAATGCTCGCTCGGATGAGCTCATCTTCTACCGGGTCATCGATAAAGTCGCGGATGCTCGTTACGGCGGGTGCATCGGCGGGATTCTCGCCAAAGAGGACCTCGACGCCCAGTGTTGCATGGCTCATGCTCTCGGCGTCCTTAAAGGTGTCCCAGCGCCGCAGCTGCTCAAAGCGGCCCATATCGTGTAGCAGGCCGCAAAGCCATGCCAAGTCAATATCTTCTGACGACCAGCCCTGCTCGCGCGCTACGGCATCGCATGCCTCGGCCACGTGGTACGTATGCTCGATTTTGAGCGCGATGCGTGGGTTGGTGGCGTCGTAGGCATCGGTGTAGCTTTTGAAGGACGCGCGCGCCCGGTCTCGATCGATAGCTGTCATAATGACTTCCTAAAAAGTTGTGTCTTTCGATCCGGTGGCAATTGTAGGCGAACTTTATTGCCACCGGTTGATATTTCTGCTGCGTTGCGAGGCGCGCTGCAGACGACTTACCAGAATGGGAGTGGCATGGTCCTTAGGATCTTTAAAATCGTCTGGCCAGTGATGCTTACCTATGTTGCAATAGGCGCGCCGTGCGGAATGATCATGGGGCAGACGGGAATGGAACCCTGGATGGTCTTTGCCCTGAGCAGCACGTTTGTGACGGGCAGCGGCCAGTTTATGATCTGCAACCTGTGGCTGGCGGGCGTGCCTGCAGCATCGATCGTCGCGAGCGTTGCTGCCATCTCCTCGCGCTTTGCGCTTTACTCGGCATCGATCGCGCCGCATCTGACGGGTGCCTCGAAGCGTCAGACGCTGGCTGTTGCCGCGACACTCACCGAGGAGGCATATGGCATCTCGCTTGCCAAGTTGGTTGAAGGGGAGGATTGGGGCCCGCGCGAGTCCTTTGTGCTCAACGTGATCCTCATCGCAACATGGGGCGTATCGTGTACGATGGGCGCCATCGTCGGCGCCGTTGTCGATGTTCCCACCGCCATTGCAGCCTTTGTCTGCACCTCGCTCTTTATCTGCCTGCTCTTTTCGCAGCGGCTGTCGCGCGGCAACGTTGTCGCGGCGGTTTCGGGCGCGGTGTCCGTCGCCGTATGCAAGTTCTTGGGCCTCGTGAATATTGCCGTGCCGGCAAGCGTCGTGGTCGGCATTACCATTGCGCTGGCGTGCGATGCTGTATTTGACGGAAGAGGTGCCCGCGATGCCCGTTAACGAGTTCTTGGTTCTGTGGCTGTCGTCGTGGGCTGCTATCGCGTTCTCTCGCATCGCGCCGGCGTTCGCCTTGCGCGGGCGGACCCTGTCGCCCCGCATTACCGAGGCCCTGGGCTATATCCCGCCCGCTGCCTTTGCCGCGCTGGTCGCCAACGACTTGGTGAGTCCCGGCGCGTTCGACGCGGGGCTCTGGCCTGCCTTGGTTCCCTGGATTGCGGCCGCCGGCGTCGTGGTCGTGGCGGTCAAGACAAAATCGATGCTGTGGTGCTGCGTTTCGGGCATCGTGTTCTATATTGTTTTGAGCCTCGTTTAAAAGCAAGGGTGCGTTCGCCGTCCTGGCCCAACAATCGAATTTCTCACTGAGCCGGTCTGCTTCTTCTGGTACCATGGTCAAACTTTACTGTAGCAAAGCATGACGTGGGCTTTTGTTCCGTGTCAGCGGAAATGGGGGTTTCATGGCACAGAAAGCGACCACCAACGAGCAAAAGAAATTCAAAGTACCACGCATCCCGGGTGACATCATGATCTACCCGATGATCGTCGGCCTTTTGCTCAATACCTTTTGCCCGCAGGTCTTCGAGATCGGTGGCTTCTTTACCGCCGCCTGCCGTGGCGGTTCCAACACCATCGTTGCCGCGATTCTGCTGTTTGTGGGCGCCGGCATCAGCTTTAAGTCCACGCCGGGCGCCATTAAGACCGGCATCGTCGTGCTGATTCCTAAGCTTATCGTCGCGGCGGCTCTCGGCTTGGGCGTCGCCTATTTCTTTAACGACAACTTCTTGGGCCTGAGCTCCGTGTCCATCATCGGCGGCATCACGTTTTGCAACATGGCACTCTATACGGGCATCATGGGCGAGTTCGGCGACGAGTCCGAGCAGGGCGCCGTCGGCATCCTGTTCTTTACGGCCGGCCCCGCCGTCACCATGATCATTCTCGGTGTCTCGGGCCTCGCCAACATTCCCATCGGCACCATCATCGGCTCCATCCTGCCGCTCGTTATCGGCATGGTCCTGGGCAACCTGTTCCCGTTTATCAAGAACCTGCTGGTTCCCGGTGCCAACCCTGCGATCGCCGTCATCGGATTTCAGCTCGGTGCGTCCATGAGCCTTTCGAGCTTCATCGCCGGTGGCATTTCGGGCATCCTGCTGGGCCCCATCACGCTCTTTATCGTCGGTCCCATTACCTTTGCCTTCGAGCGCCTGTGTGGCGGCAATGGTAAGGCGGCTGTGGCGTGTTCCACCATTGCCGGCACGGCCATGACCACGCCGGTCGCCCTCGCCGAGGTCGCTCCGCGCTATGCCGAGCTTGCGCCCACCGCGTATGCGCAGATCGCCACTGCCGTCATCATCACGGCAATCATGGCCCCGATTCTGACCGGCTGGGTCGATAAGAAGTTCTGCCAGGGCAAGGAAGACCTGTCGCCTGCCGGTGTCGAGGCCATCGAAGAGGCTGTCGCGACCGACATCGATGGCGAGTAGCAATCGATACCCATCAATGATTCCGGCGTGCAACTCGCGCCGTTTGAGCGCCCGAACGAGAGCTGTCTTGCAGTGACGTTCGGGCGCTCTGCTATGATTCCCCTTACCCCTGCGGAGTAGGGGGTGTTTGTTGCCCAGATTCGAATTGGGCGATTCTGGCCACTTGGATATTGAAGGGAGGGCGTCTAGTGGTAAAGGCACTCAAGATCGAGATATTCCTGCTGTGCATGATTATTCTTATCGGACTTGCCGTACGAAGCCGTCGCTCCCTGTTCTCGAGCACCCAGCAGCTTTTGTTTAGCATGCTGGGCTACACGTCTGCTGCCTACATTTTCTTCGATATGATCTGGACGCTCTCGGACGGCGTGAGCACTCCTGTAGGCATCACGGCCAACTGGATTTCCAACGCGGTTTCGTTTTCGCTGTTCGCCATCGCGTGCCTTATTTGGTTTTTCTATTCCGAGACGATGCAGGGCTCACGGCTCCTGACCACGCCCTATAGGGTGGTACTTTTAACGTTGCCAACCGCATTGGTGGTCGTTCTGGCATTTACCAGCTACTGGACGCACGCTATGTTCTATATCGATGCGCGGGGCGTATATCGTCGCGGAGCGCATTATATGATTCAGCCTATCGTTAGCTACTGCTACGTCATATATACGTCCTTGCATGCCTTTATTCAGGCTCGAAAAGTCGAAAGCCTGCAAAAGAAGGCCATTTATCGCACCCTCGCCTTTTTTGCGGTTCCCGCTCTGGTGGGCGGTACCTTTCAGATCGTATACTCGGTGCCTGGCCTTTGTGTCGGCATAATGATTAGCATGTTGCTGCTCTATATCATCTGCCAGGAGCAACTGATCTCGACTGACCCGTTGACTGGACTCAACAACCGCAACCGTTTTGAGACCTATATGCTGTCGCTCTTTTCAAATGTGGATCAGGCCGAAGATGTATATCTGCTTATGATGGACGCTGACGGCTTTAAGCAGATTAACGATCGCTATGGACATGTGGAGGGCGACCATGCTCTTCAGGTAATATCCGCTGCGCTCAAAGAGGTCTGCTCGGCGTCTGGTGGCTTTATCGCGCGTTATGGTGGCGATGAGTTCGTGGTGCTCCAAAAGGCAGCGGCGGAACAGGATATCATGCATCTGTGCGCGACAATCAACGACGAGCTCGCGCATGCCGAGGTGCCGTATGCATTGCGGATGTCCATCGGTTGCGCGCGGGTCGGCGATAGTGTTGATACCTGGCAAGACTTACTTCGCGCTGCCGATGCGGAGCTCTACCGCGTCAAGGCCGAGAAAAAGAAAGCCGGCATCCAGATACGCTAGGAAAAGGGTCGCACGCTTGCGTGCGTGGTGGCCCTCAGCTCATCGATGTATTCCATTAAGCTAAAGTGTGCAAACGCCCTCCCTAAAAAGGTGAGCTCGCTAGGCTTTTTTGGGTTTGTTGACGATGATGATGCCGCCGCAGACCAACAGCAGGGCAACGATGACGGTAACGGGGCTCGTGCCAGCGCCCTCGCCGAGCAGCAGCGCACTCAGCACCACACCAAAGACGGGGTTCATAAACCCAAAGACCGAGACGCGGCTGACGGGGTTGACGGCAAGCAGGCGCGACCACAGCGAGTACGCGACGGCGGAAATGAGTGCCATATAAATGATGAGCGCGATGGCGGGGGCGATTTCGGTGGGGGACAACGTGCCGCCCATCAAAAACCCGATGGCGGTAAGGACCACGCCACCGACTAAAAACTGCCACCCGGCAAGCAAGACGCCGTCGTGCTCGCGCGAGAAGATGCCGATCAGGCAGGTCGATAGGGCGCCTGCAACAGTGGAAGCCAAGATAAAGCCCTCGCCGTCGAGCGTAAAGCCAAAGGTGCCGTCCGCGCCCGAAAGGTTGACGAGCGCGACGCCGGCAAAGCCCAGTACGCAGCCGAGCACTTTGGCCGCATTGAGCTTCTCGGTGTGAAATGCCAGGGCGGCAAAGAGGATTGCGAGGAAGTTGGCGCTGGCCTCGATGATGGAGCTCGACATGGCGCTGGCGCGCGAGAGGCCCAGGTAGAAAAAGAAGTACTGCCCGATAGTCTGGAAGAGCGACAAGATGCAGATGGGCTTGATATCGCGCGCTTGCGGAACGAGCAGTCGGCGCTGGGCCACGCTCATGCCAACAATGACCAGCATGCCGGCAAGGGTGAAGCGCAGGCCCGCGAAGAGCAGCTGCGAGGCGCTGTCGTGCGCGGGAATACCAAAGAGGCCGTAGCCGATCTTGATGCAGGGGAAGGCGGAGCCCCAGAGCGCGCAGCAAACGAGACAGCCCAGGATGAGTCCGGGCAGGGTGGCGAGATACGGCTTGCGGCTTTCCATGATGTCCTTCTCCTATACGCGCAAAGCAAAAAAGAACCCGCCACCGGGGGTGCCGGTGGCGGGTGTTGTTACCCGAGGGGATTGTACCCGATGGAAACGTATTAAGCGAAGTAGGCTACGCCGCTCTCAAAGATCGGCATGAATTTGTCGCCGGGGACATGCTCGGGCACGTTGCGGTACAGGTTGTCGCCGCGACGCTCGGCATGGCCCATCTTGCCCAGGACGCGGCCGTCGGGGCTCGTGATGCCCTCGATGGCGAGTGCGGAGCCGTTGGGGTTGACGGAGAGATCCATGCTGGGCTTGCCGTCTTCGCCCACGTACTGCGTGGCGACCTGGCCGTTGGCGATCAGCTGGGTGAGCACTTCGTCATTGGCGACAAAGCGGCCCTCGCCGTGGCTGATGGCGACGGTGTAGGGGTCGTCCAGGCTGCACTGCGACAGCCACGGGGACAGGTTGGACGAGATGCGGGTGCGCACCAGACGGCTCTGATGACGACCGATGGTGTTGAACGTCAACGTGGGCGCATCGGGCGTGGCGTCGACGATGTCACCGTAGGGCACCAGACCGAGCTTGACCAGGGCCTGGAAGCCGTTGCAGATGCCCAGCATCAGGCCGTCGCGGGCCTTGAGCATGTCGCGAACTGCCTCGGTGACCTCGGGAGCGCGGAAGAACGCCGTGATGAACTTGGCGGAGCCATCGGGCTCGTCGCCGCCCGAGAAGCCGCCGGGGATCATGACGATCTGGCTTGCACGGATGCGGCGGGCAAGCTCGTGGGTGCTCTCGGCGACGGCCTCGGGCGTGAGGTTGTTGATCACGAAGGTGTCGGCTTCGGCACCGGCTGCGCGGAAGGCACGTGCGCTGTCGTACTCACAGTTGTTGCCGGGGAACACGGGGATGATCACGCGCGGACGGGCGATCTTGGCGCCGCTGCACACGTGGATGTCCTTGGCACGGAAGTCGATGGTCTCGACCTCGGGGGTCTCGTCGGCGCTGCGGTAGGCAAAGACGCCCTCGATGCCGCTCTCCCAGGCCTCCTGGAGCTCGGAGAGCTCGATGACCTCGGAGCCGGTGTCGATGACATAGCCCTCGACGGTGGTGCCCAGGGGCTCGACGACAACGCCGTCGGCGACCTCGGGCAGCTCGGCATCCTCGGCGAGCTCGACGATAAAGCTGCCGTAGAGCGGGGTGAAGAGGCTCTCCACGTCCACGTCCTCGGCAAGCTCGATGCCGATCTGGTTACCGACGCACATCTTAAAGAGGCTCTCGGCGCCGCAGCCGTAGCCGGGCGTGGAGATGGCCAGGGCGTCGCCGGTAGCAGTGAGCGCCTCGACGGCGTCAAACGCGGCGAGCAGCTGCTGGGCGTCGGGACGGTAGTCCTCGCCATAGGTAGCGGGGGCGATGCGGACGACGCGGTGCGTGAGGCCCTTGAACTCGGGCGAGACGGCACGGGCGGCCCTGCCCACGGCGACGGCGAAGCTGATCAGGGTCGGCGGAACGTTGAGCTCGCCGGCCTCGTCCTCAAACGAGCCGCTCATGGAGTCCTTGCCGCCGATGGCGCCAGCACCCAGGTCGACCTGGGCCATGAGGGCGCCCAGGACGGCTGCCGTGGGCTTGCCCCAGCGCTCTGCCTCGGTGCGCAGACGCTCGAAGTACTCCTGGAAGGAGAGGTAGGCGCGCTTGTGCTCAAAGCCGGCGGCAACGAGCTTGGCGATGGACTCGACCACGGACAGGTAGGAGCCCGCAAATTGGTCGGCTTCCATCAGGTAGGGGTTGAAGCCCCATGCCATAGCGCTCGCCGTGGTGGTCTCGCCGTCCACGGGGAACTTGGCGACCATGGCCGAGCTTGGGGTGAGCTGCGTCTTGCCACCAAAGGGCATGAGCACGGTCGCGGCGCCGATGGTGGAGTCGAAGCGCTCGGAAAGGCCCTTGTTGGAAGCGACGTTGAGGTCGGTGACAAGCGAGGTCATGCGCTCGGCAAGCGTGGTGCCGGCCCAGCTGGGCTGCCACACGCTGCGGGCGCATACGTGGGCGATCTGGTGCTTGGGCGCGCCGTTGGAGTTGAGGAACTCGCGGGATAGGTCGACGATGGCGACACCGTTCCAGGCCATGCGCATGCGCGGCTCGGCGGTAACCTCGGCGATAACGGTCGCCTCGAGGTTCTCCTCGGCGGCGTAGCCCATGAACTCCTCGACGTCACCGTCGGCGACGGCGCAGGCCATACGCTCCTGGGACTCGGAGATAGCGAGCTCGGTGCCGTCCAGGCCGTCGTACTTCTTGGTCACGGTATCAAGGTCGACATACAGGCCGTCGGCAAGCTCGCCCACGGCGACCGAGACACCGCCGGCGCCAAAGTCGTTGCAGCGCTTGATCAGACGGCAGGCGTCGCCGCGGCGGAACAGACGCTGCAGCTTGCGCTCGACCGGGGCGTTGCCCTTCTGGACCTCGGCACCCGAGGTCTCGATGGACTCGGTGTTCTGGGTCTTGGAGGAGCCGGTGGCGCCACCGATGCCATCGCGGCCGGTGCGGCCGCCCAGCAGGATGATCTTGTCGGTGGGGGCGGGGCACTCGCGACGAACGTGGTTTGCCGGGGTAGCGCCCACGACGGCGCCAACCTCCATGCGCTTGGCCACGTAACCGGGGTGATAGAGTTCGTTGACCTGACCGGTGGCAAGGCCGATCTGGTTGCCGTAGCTGGAGTAGCCGGCGGCGGCAGTGGTCACGAGCTTGCGCTGCGGCAGCTTGCCCTCGAGCGTCTCGGAAACCGGGACGGTGGGGTCGCCGGCACCGGTGACGCGCATAGCCTGATACACATAGCTGCGGCCCGAGAGCGGGTCACGGATAGCGCCGCCCACGCAAGTGGCGGCACCGCCGAAGGGCTCGATCTCGGTCGGGTGGTTGTGGGTCTCGTTCTTAAACAGGAACAGCCAGTCCTGGTCCTCGCCGTCGACATCGACCTTCACCTTGACGGTGCAGGCGTTGATCTCCTCGGACTCGTCGACATCGGTCATGACGCCGGTCTTCTTAAGGTACTTGGCGCCGATGGTGCCCATGTCCATGAGGCAGACGGGCTTGGCGTCGCGGCCGAGTTCGTGGCGCATCTCCATGTAGCGGTCGAAGGCTTGCTGCACCACGGCGTCGTCGATCGTCACGTCGTCCAGGACGGTGCCGAAGGTGGTGTGGCGGCAGTGGTCGGACCAGTAGGTGTCGATCACGCGGATCTCGGTGATGGTGGGGTCGCGGTCCTCATCGCGGAAGTACTGCTGGCAGAAGGCGATGTCTGCCTCGTCCATGGCAAGGCCGCGATCGGCGATAAAGGCGGCAAGGCCGGCCTCGTCGAGCTTGCGGAAGCCGTCGAGCACCTCGACGGGCTGGGGCTCGGGAGTCTCCATGTACAGCGTCTCGGGCAGGTCGAGCGAGGCGATGCGCGCCTCGACGGGGTTCACCACGTAGTGCTTGATGGCATCGATGGCGGCCTCGTCCAGAGCGCCCGAGATCATATAGACCTTGGCGGAGCGCACGGCGGGGCGCTCGCCCTGGCTGATGAGCTGCACGCACTCGCTGGCGGAGTCGGCGCGCTGGTCAAACTGGCCAGGCAGGAATTCGACGGCAAAGACGGCGCCATCGCTTGCGGGGAGTTCGTCGTAGGTCACATCGACCTGGGGCTCGCTAAAGACGGTCGGCACGCAGGAGCGGAAAAGCTCCTCGTCGATGCCCTCGACGTCGTAGCGGTTGATGATCCTCAGGGCCTCGATGCCCTTGATGCCGAGAATTTCGGTCAGCTCGCCCTTGAGCTGCTGAGCCTCGACGTCGAACCCGGGTTTCTTCTCCACGTAGATACGAGAGACCATTGGTTCCTGCCTTCCTGATCGGTTGGGCGTACGGTACGGTATGCGGCAGCGGTCGGTTTACGGGACAAGCCTCGCGGTCGCCTTGAGCCACATGTTTGTAAACCTCACTATGATACGACAGCTCGCGGCGCGTTGAGGACGGCGAGGGTGCTACAGTGAAGCGCAAACAAGAGAAAGGCATCACATGGCATTCGTTTCGCTCGCCATCATCGCACTCGTGGCCTTTGCGAGTCCTTTTATCGCCTCGGCGATTCCCGGAAAACCCGTTCCCGAGACGGTCTTTTTGCTCGTGCTCGGCGCGGTGCTGGGACCCCATATGCTCGGCGTCATCCATGTAGATGCCGAGGTCTCGCTTGTGTCCGAGCTGGGCCTGGCCTTCTTGTTCCTGCTTGCCGGCTTTGAGATCGACCCCAAGAGCATCACGGGCGTCGAGGGGCGCTACGGCTTGGCGACGTGGGTCGTCACGTTTGGTATCGCCTGGCTTGCCGTACGCTTTACCCCGTGGTTCTCGGTCAGTCATTTCGACGGTATCGCCGTGACGCTTGCCCTCACTTCGACGGCGCTCGGTACGCTCGTGCCCATCATGCGTGAGCGCTCGCTCACCGGCACGCGCGTGGGCGACTCGATTCTCGCGTATGGCACTTGGGGTGAGCTCGGCCCTGTGCTTGCCATGTCGGTGCTGCTGTCTGCCCGCACCGGCATCCAAACGCTTGTGATCCTTGGCTTGTTTGCGGTGGTCTGCGTGTTGCTGGCCGTGGTCCCGAGCCGCTCCAAGCGCGTCGGCAGCCGCTTCTTTGCGTTTGTCGAGGAACGTGCCGATACCACGTCGCAGACCTTCGTGCGCCTGACGGTGCTCATCCTGGTCACACTCGTGGCGTTCTCGGCTGTCTTTGATCTCGACATCGTGTTGGGTTCTTTTGCCGCCGGCTTTGTCCTGCGCTACATCATCCCCGAGGGCAACCATACGCTCGAGACCAAGCTCGACGGCCTGGCCTACGGCTTTTTGATTCCGGTATTCTTTACCGTATCGGGCGCAAAGATCAATCTGACGGCCGTGGCGTCGCGCCCGGGTCTGCTCGTGGGCTTTATCGTGGCGTTGTTGATTATTCGTGCCGTTCCCATTCTCATCTCTATGAGCATTTGTCCTGCGACGCGCGATGTGTCGGCGTATGGTCGCATTACCGTGGCCCTGTACTGCACCACGGCCCTGCCGATCATCGTTGCCGTGACAAGCGTTGCCGTCAACGCGGGCGCGCTGTCGCAAGATATTGCGTCGGTCATGGTTGCCGCCGGTGCCATCACGGTGTTCTTGATGCCGTTGCTCGCGCAGCTCTTCTACCGCGTGGTCGACGCCGCGCCGGTCGCCGCCGTGGCAGAAGTTGCCGAGCATCCATCCGATGCGCTCGACATCCTGCGCGCCCATCACGATTTGGCGAGCCTGCTCGCACGTGAGCACGAGCTGCTGACTTCGCATGGCCATGGTCGCGTATTCGAGGGCTTGCCTACGCTCGATACGATTGCCGAGCGTCTTTCCGCCGAGGCGGCGAGCGGCCATATCGATGCCCGTATTGTGGACGCGGCACATCTTCTTGCCGATAAGACCTATGGAGACGAGGTCGACCCGTCCGAGCTGACTCCGCGCGAGCGTCGCCGCCTGGAGCGCGCCAAGCTCGCCGTGCGCGAATACCGCCGCCGCATGCTGGAGCTCTATGCAAGAGAAGAAGCCGAGGACGACGACGGCAAGTAGTCGATACTCTCTCGGGGAAGCCGCGTCCTGCTTTGAAGGCTCGGAACGGGATGTGGTTTCCGAAACGGGGGCCGTTGGGAAACTGTGTCCCGGAATGGGCGCTCAGAGTGGGATGCAGTTTCCGCGAGAGACCCGTTGCGGAAACGGTATCCCAGAATCGGCGTTCAAAACGGGGCGCTCTTTCCGAAACATGGCCCTGAGGGAAGCTGCGTCCCGGTCTGCGTCGGAATTCCGGGACACAGCTTCCCTTTCAAACAGAAGAAGGCGCGCTGCCTGCAGTTGATGCAGACGGCGCGCCTTCTTTGTTGGACTATGTTGAGGCTGGGAGCTGAGGCTTGTGGTCCCTTAAGAGCGGGCGGCTCCGTCGACGGGGAGCACGGCGCCCGTGACATAGGAGGACATGTCGCTCGCTAGGAAAACGAAGGCGTTGGCGACGTCCTCGGGCTCGCCCATGCGGCCGAGCGGAATGGTGGCGATGATGGGCTTGATGACCTCTTCGGGAAGGTTGGCGACCATATCGGTCTTGGTCACGCCGGGAGCGACAGCGTTGACGCGAATGCCCATGGGGGCGAGCTCGCGCGAGAGCGACTGGACCATACCGTTGACGGCGAACTTGGACGTGGGATAGCCAACGCCGGAGGGCTGACCGTACTTGGCGACCATCGAGCTCGTGGTGGTGATGGTGCCGCCGTGGCCTGCCTCGGCCATAATCTTGGCAGCGGCTTGGTGGCCGTTAAAGACGGCGACGACGTTGAGGTCCATGACCTTGGCGAACTCTTCGGCCGTGTACTCCAGAAGCGGCGAGCGCTGGGAGATGCCGGCGTTGTTAACGACCGTGTCCAGGCCACCCATGTCGGCGGCTGCCTCGGTAAAGGCCTCGGTTACGGCCTCGAGCGAGGTGAGGTCGCAGGTGCGGCCCCAGACCTTGGCCTCGGGATAGGCTGCGGCCAGCTTTTCAACGGCGGCGTCGGCAGTCTCCTGACGCGAGCCAAAGACCGTGACGGCGGCGCCCTCCTCGATAAAGCGACAGGCGATGGCATAGCCGATACCGCGCGTGCCTCCGGTGATGATTGCTTTCTTGCCCTCGAGCAACATGGTGCTTCCTCTCATCGCGGGCGGACATTCGCAGCACAGCGTAGCGGTAGCCGGAATCGGTCGCGTCTGCATATCGGTGAACGGTAGCCCGCGTTACCGATGAGCGGTTCGCGCAAATGTACTCTGCCGTTGTGCTTGGGGCAGGAGACAAAAGGGCTCCCGTCCCACATCGGACGGGAGCCCTCAAAGCGTGTATTGCTAGGCAAGCGTTGGATTAGTTGGCCATAACACCTTCGGTCCAGGCCTCGACGTCCTCGATACGCAGGACGTTGGCGACCTCGGCCACGCAGTCGACACTGGCAAGCTCGGCGGCGGCAGCCTGGACGTCCTTCTCGAGTGCGCGGTGCGTCAGGAAGATGACCGAGCAGGCATCGCTGACGCCCGACTTGCCGTCCTCGACCTGGTTGATGAGCGAGATCGAGATGTTGTGCTTGGCAAAGATGTCGACCGTCTCGGACAGGGCGCCCACGCGGTCGGCGACCTTCAGACGCACATAGTACTTGGTCTGGAGTTCGTCCATGGGCTTAAAGGCGAGGTTGTGACCATAGGGCTCAATCTCGGGAAGCGGAGCCACGCCGCGGCTGATCTGCTCGGAGAGCGACAGGATATCGCCCACGACGGCGCTTGCGGTGGGGAAGGAGCCTGCGCCGGCACCGTAGAACATGGTTTCGCCCACGGCGTCACCCACCACGTAGACGGCGTTCATGGCGCCGTTGACCTTGGCGAGCATGTGGTCGGCGGGGATCAGCGTGGGATGCACGCGGACGTCGACGCCGGCGTCGGTGTTGCGGGCGATGCCGAGCAGCTTAATGGTGTAGCCGAGTTCGCGTGCCTGGGCGATGTCCTCGGCGCCGATGGTACGGATGCCCTGCTGGTATACGTCGTCGGTGGTCACACGGGTGCCAAAGCCGATGGAGGCGAGGATCGCCGTTTTGCTGGCGGCGTCGAAGCCGTCGACGTCGGCGGACGGGTCGGCCTCGGCATAGCCCTTGGCCTGCGCGTCGGCGAGCACGTCGGCGTAATCGGCACCCTCGGCGTCCATGCGCGACAGGATGTAGTTGGTGGTACCGTTGAGAATACCGGCGATGGTCAGGATCTTGTTGCCCACCAGGTCGTGCTCAAGCGTGCTCACGATGGGGATGCCGCCGCCGCAGCTGGCCTCGCACTTAATCTGCACGCCGCACGCGCGTGCCTTCTCGGCAAGCGTCTCGACGTGACGGCCCAGTAGGGCCTTGTTGGCAGAGACGACGTGCTTGCCGTGCTCAAAGGCAGTGGTGAAGATCTCGGTTGCGGGATGCTCACCGCCGATCAGCTCGACGACGATGTCGACGGCGGGGTCGCTGACGACATCGTGCCAGTCACTCGTAAAGGCCTTGCGCTCAATGCCTGCCGCCTCGGCCTGCTCCCAAGCAAGCGCGCAGGCGCGGGTCAGCTTAAGGTCGATGCCGTAGGCTGCCAGGTACTCATCGTGGTGGCTCTTGATCAGACGGGCCACGCCGCCGCCGACGGTTCCCAGACCGATCAGACCGACGTTCACGGTGCGCAGGGGTTCGCTCATAGATAGCTCCTTCGTGCATCTTATGGATGGATTAACCGCTTAAAGGTTGAGTGCATTCTAGCGTGAACCGAGGGCGCGTGCTCGCCAGGCAACAGGAGTCGCACAAAACGGCACCCCCGAAACGCTGCGGAAACATTGGAAACATGCTCGCTACAAACGGAACTCCGTAACAAACTGTCAACGTTTGCACCATGAGGTTTGCCCCGTACCGCAAGACGGCCGCACTGCGG
>DBFDDV010000076.1:0-35609 GCA_048302525.1 Collinsella sp.
ACATAATACGCCATCGACGCGGGCAGGTGAAGTCCGTGAGACCAACTTCTTCGGTGTAGTCGAGGGCAAATCCATATCTTAGACAAGAATTCGGGATTTGCAAGCACATACACGCACCCCACATGAGCTGCGCGGTATACTCATGACATGGAAAGACGCGAACATACATACGGTTATGAGGATGCCATGGGCGTCACGCCGCCTCCCTGGACGGGTCCGGCGGTGGGCCTCATGGACCTCGATGCGTTTTTTGCGAGCGTGGAGATGCTCGACCATCCCGAATGGCGCGGAAAACCGCTCATCGTGGGCGGAGACGCCGATTCGCGTGGCGTCGTGTCCACGTGTTCATATGAGGCACGTCGCTTTGGCGTGCACTCCGCCATGCCCTCGGCCGAGGCACGGCGTCTGTGTCCTCAGGCCATTTGGACGCACGGGCATTTTGATCGCTACCGCGAGGTGAGCGCGCAGGTCATGGCGATTCTTGCCGAGGAGACGCCGCGCGTGGAGCGCGTATCCATCGACGAAGCCTTTATCGATATCACACCGGGTCGCTTTGCGCCCGAAGACCCGTTGCTGGTTGCGCGGCGTATAAGCGACCGCGTGGCAGCGCTGGGAGTGACGTGCTCCATTGGTGTGGGCTGCAACAAGACGGTCGCAAAGATCGCAAGCGAGCGGGATAAGCCGTTTGGGCTGACCATCGTGCGCCCCGGAACCGAGCAGCGCTTTTTGGCCGCGCTGCCGGTATCTGCCATGAGCGGCATAGGGCGCTCGGCCGAGGAGCGACTGCGCCGCATGCGCATCTACACCCTCGGCGAGCTTTCGCGCGCGCCTGAGTCCACACTGGCCTCTATTTTTGGCGTCAACGGCGAACGCATGCGCCAGCGTGCGCTGGGACTCGAAATCTCCGAAGTCACGAGCCTCGATGAAAAGCGCGAGGTCAAGTCGGTCAGCAATGAACGCACCTTTGCTAAAGATTTGACTGAGCGTGGGGATATTGAGGCGGCGATTGCGCTGTTGGGAGAGTCAGTGGGACGCCGCCTGCGCCGTCAGGGGCTGACGGGTGCCACGGTAACGCTCAAGCTTAAATATTCGTATGGCAGCGGACGCTCGGCGCAGCGGCGGCTTCCACACCCCACCGATGATGAGAATATCTTTGTTGCCGTAGCGCTCGAGCTGCTCGACAATATCTGGCAGGAAGGCATGCATGTGCGCCTGGCGGGCATCGGCATGAGCGACTTCGACCACCAAGGCGGCATCCAAACCGACCTGTTCTGCGAAGTCGATGACCGCGGGGCCCAATCCAGCGACCGACGCGACCTCTCCGTCGCCATCGACGCCGTCCGAGACAAATTCGGCGACACCGCCCTATCCTTCGGCCGCCAATCCCGCTTCAACGATTAGTCCCTGAGGCAAAAAGAAAGCCGGGTAGCTGCGGAAAACCGCAACTGCCCGGCGATATGCGTGAGGGTAGCTAAACCCCGTCTCAAATGAGCTACTAGAGGAGGTTGAGGGGGAGCTGGGGGGCGTCTCCCCAGAGTTTCTCGAGGCGGTAGAAGTCGCGGGCTTCGGGAGTGAAGACGTGGACGACAACCGAACCGTAGTCCATGAGCATCCAGGTCTTCTGCTCGCGACCCTCGATGGAGAACGGGTGCTCGCCGCAAGCCTCGGCGACCTTCTCCTCGATCTCGTCGACGATAGAATCGACCTGGCGGTTGTTGGTACCGGTGGCAAGCACAAAGTAGTCGCATACGTCGGAAAGCTCGGTCAGGTCGAGCACCTGAACGTCCTCGCCCTTCTTGTCGTAGGCGGCCTGTGCGGCGGCGCGGGCGACATCCTCGGCGGCGACACCGCTCGCGGACAGCGAGGCGGCAGTGCGGTCGGACGTGGCGGCGAAGCTCTTGTGCTCCACATGTTCAAGAATCTGCTCGTCGGTCATGGTCTCGTCGGCCATGGAATACCTCTTTCTAGACAGCCCGAGCTAGCGCAGCTGGGCGTAATGGTTGTAAATCGAAATAGCCGTGGGATAAAGATAGCGCCCGGACTGGATCACATAGACCAAACCCTGCGCAAAACAGGAGAAGAACAACTCGTCGAGCGACGACTCCCCCACCATCTTGCGCAGCGCATGCGCATAGTCGCCGTGGCGGTTGGGCTCGATGGCATCGGCCACAAAGACCACCATATCGAGCGGCGTCATGTCGCAAGCGCCCACGGTATGACGGTCGACAGCCTGGAAAACGGCCGGCGACAACTCGGGGAAAAGCTGCGGAAGCTCATAGGCGGCAACAGGACCATGCAAAAGCGGCGTCGCGGCGGAAGGAGAACCGGCAATCTTAATGCCGTAATGCAGAGCGCGCGTAACCAGCTCGTCGTCGGAGAGCACTTTGTCCCAGTCGTGGATCAAGCCGGCGGCAGCGGCATCAAAGCGGTCAACGCCGTAGACCTCGGCCAGATGAAGTGCAGTCTCGGCAACACCCAGCGAATGCACATAGCGCTTGCGCTTATCCTTCATGCGAACATCGAGCAGCTCTTGAATGCGCTTGAGCAGTGCGCGCTCATCGCCCTCAAACTGATCCTCTACCGACAACGTAGACCCCCATCACTCAAAATCTTCTTGGCCCAAATCGGCATATAGCCTGCGTTTGCGAATGTAGCCGAGCACGGACTCGCTCGTAAGATAGCGCACGCTCATGCCGCGGGCAACTCGCTTACGAATGTTCGTCGAGCTGATCGCCAGCGCCGGAATCTGAATATAGCGCACGTCGAACGGCAGCCCCGACTCTTTGATTCGGGCACGCGCCGTATCGATATCAAAGCCCGGTCGTGTCGCCGCAATAAAGGTAGCAAGCTCAGCGATTCGCTCGGCATCATGCCAGGTCACGATATCGATAATCGCATCGGCGCCCGTAATAAAGTAGAGCTTTACCTGCGGCGGGTAAAAGTCGCGAAGGGCATGAAGCGTATCAGCCGTATAGGTTACGCCCGGGCGGTCGATCTCGAACCGGCTCGCCAAAAAGGCCGGGTTCGCGGCGGTGGCGAGGACCGTCATGGCATAACGGTCCTCGGCAGGCGTCACCGGCTTGTCAAGCTTAAAGGCAGGCGTGCCCGCCGGCATAAAGAGCACGGCATCCAAGTCGAGGGACTCACGCGCCTGCTCAGCGGTCACCAGGTGCCCGTAATGGATGGGATCAAAGGTGCCACCCATAATGCCGAGCCTAAACTCCTGCCCGTCCTCTAGAGGAAGCTCGGGCAGACCGATTCCACCGCGCAGCGACATGGCTTACTCGCCCTCCGAGGTCTCGGCATCGTCCTCGGCATCCGCCGCATCGACAACCTCGACGCCCTCATCCGCAGCATCGGCCACGTCAATGGCCTCGACGGCAACGTCCTCGCCAGCATCCTCGAGCTCTTCGTACTCCGAGAAGTCCTCGGCGCCCTCAAAGTCAAAAGCGCGCTGGCAAATGCGGACCTCGTCGCCCGCACGGCAACCGGCCTTCTCGAGCGCGTCGTCAACACCCATACGCGCAAACTTATGCTGCAGGTAAATGACGGCTTCCTCGTTTTCCCAGTCGGTCTGGATGACCATGCGCTCGATGGCACGACCGACCACGCGGAAGGCACCGGGCTCTTCCTGGACAATGCGGAAACGCTTCTCGCGCTGCAGGCGGCGACGCTCCCACTCCTCGTCGCGCAGATCGACCGGCTCATCAGAGACCGCCAGCTCGGCGCGAAGCTTAGCCACCTGCTCGCCCACGGCAAGCATCAGCGTGTTGAGGCCGGCGCCCGTAACAGCAGACACGGCAAAGAACATATGGCCATCGTCGAGCGCCGCACGCTTAAGGTCGGCAATCTTGTCGGCCGTGCCCGGCGCATCACACTTGTTGGCAACGACGATCTGCGGACGCTCCGAAAGCTCGGCGCCATACTGCTCGAGCTCGCGGTTGATGATGCGATAGTCCTCGACCGGATCGCGATCCTCAAAACCACCCGTCATATCGACGACGTGCATGATGAGTGCCGTACGCTCAATGTGGCGCAGGAACTGGTGACCCAGGCCCTTGCCCTCGCTCGCGCCCTCGATGAGACCGGGGACGTCGGCAACGACGTAAGAATATTCGCCGGCACGCACCATGCCGAGGTTCGGCACGAGCGTGGTAAACGGGTAGTCAGCAATCTTGGGGCGGGCGGCACTCATGCGCGCAATGAGCGATGACTTACCCACCGAGGGAAAGCCCACAAGCGCGGCATCGGCCATAAGCTTCATCTCGAGCTCGATCCAGTGTTCCTCGGCAGGCTCGCCGAGCTGGGCAAAGGCCGGAGCGCGACGCACGGACGTCACAAAGTGCGTGTTGCCCAGACCGCCGGCACCACCGGGGGCCACGACAACGCGCTCGCCGTCGTGCACCAGGTCGGCAATCTCAAACATCGGGGTCTGCGTCTCGGGGTCGAGCTCGCGCACCACGGTACCCATAGGGACCTTGAGAATCAGGTCCTCGCCGCTCTTGCCGTTACGACGGGCACCCTGCCCGTGCGTGCCGCGCTCGGCGCGAAAGTGATGCTTAAAGCGGTAATCGATCAGCGAAGACAGCTGAGCATCGGCCTGGATGACGACATTGCCGCCACGACCGCCGTCGCCGCCATCGGGGCCGCCCTTGGGGACAAATGCCTCGCGCCTAAACGACATGCATCCGGCTCCGCCGTCGCCGCCGCACACGTTAATGCGGCTGATATCGGTGAACTGTGACAACAGAATCGCCTCCTACAAAAAAGAGGGAGACCCTTGAATCCTAAAACTCAAGTGCCTCCCACATATGTGCTCTATGAAGGGTGAATTACGCGTTCGCGAGCGGGCGTACGCTGACCCTGTGCTTGATACCCTTGTGGAACTCAACGGTACCGTCGACCAGCGCGAACAGCGTGTCGTCCTTACCACGGCCAACGTTCTCACCCGGGTGGATGTGCGTGCCGTGCTGACGGACGAGAATCGTGCCCGTGGTTACCGTCTGGCCGGCATAGCGCTTCGTGCCAAGGCGCTGACCGCGGGAGTCACGGCCATTACGGGAGGAACCGAGTCCTTTTTTGTGTGCCATTGTGTATACCTACTCTTTCGTTACGAGTGTAATCTACTCGGCGACGGGAGCCTCGGCAACAGCCTCAGCCTCTGCCTTGACAGCCTTCTTGGCGCGGGAGGTAGCCTGAACCTTCACGATCTTCAGCTTGGTGAGCTGCTGACGGTGACCCTTCAGACGACGATAGCGCTTGCGCTTGTGGAACTTGAAGACCAGCTGCTTCTCGCCCTTGAACTGCTCAACGATCTGAGCGGTAACCTTGGCCTTGGCCAGCTTGTCGGGATCGGTGACGATCTTCTTACCATCGTTGAGGAAGATAACCGGCAGGGTGACCTTGTCGCCCTCATTGCCCTCGATCTTCTCGACGGTGATGACATCGTCGGTGGCGACCTTGTACTGCTTGCCGCCCGTGTTAACGATTGCGTACATGTTTACTTGCCCTTCATGCATCAGTTAGTGCAACAGCCGAATATAGTAGCAGGCGAAAATACCCCCGTCAACGAGTATGTGGAGCAAATCCACAAGTTCGCACAGGTATGGGGCTGACGAGTCGGCCCTCGTCGTCCTCGCATGCTTGATTCTGACGCTCGACATCGTAGGAGCAGATGGTCACGAGGTCTTGCATACCGGTGGAAACAATAGGTGCATCCACGCCCGGGGTCAAGCCCTGCAACAAAACATCAGCAGCAGAAAGCAAAATTTCCGGACGCATGGAGCCCTCGTTGTCGGCATGGGTGTCGAGCATGAGCACCAAATGGTCCGGGCGCTCCCCCGCCGTGAGCTCATAGCCCACGAGCGTGTGATCCAAATCCAAGCGCTTGCTCTTTTTGCCGCGCGCGTAGTCGATGCCGTGGCCCGCGCGCAGCGTGTCGATCGCAGCGCGCACCTCATCGGCGCTCACGGGTGCTTCGGCGTCCAAGTGTAGGTCGATACGGTACGACAGGCGCGTGAGCTGCGCCGTCAATGCCGGCGTGCGCACGTCGATGTACGCCGCCTCGATGGGCGCCAGATCGGCCGGAGACGCCGCAGCCAGGCGCTCAAACGCCTCGTCGAGCGCCACGAACTCGGTCATAAACAGGTCATACCACTCGCAGGTCGACGACGTACCAACCGGTAGCGCCGAAGAGAAGCCCACGCGCATGTGCGGAGAGAAGCCCTGCGTGACGGCATAGGGAAGTCCCGCACGGCGCACGATGCGCTCAATGGTATGGATCACTTCGAGATGGCCCAGGTACTTAAGGCGATCGCGCTTGCCATAGCGAACACGAAGTCTAAAGAGCGTGGGGTTGTCGGTCAGGCGCTCACTCATGCGCGATCACCCATCAATACATTCTTGGCGTGGAGCGTGGGGCAGATTCCGCAGCCGGTGCACGACGTACGGGTACAGTCGGGGGTCGTGACACCCTCCAGCGAGCGGCGGTATTCGCGCTCGAGGAAACCGCGCGTGCAGCCGGGGCTCACATGCTCCCACGGCAGGCGCCAGTCCAACTCGTAGGGCAGGTGCACGAGCTCATTGAGGTCGATGCCGTTTTTGGCAGCAGCCTCCTTCCAGTTATCGAGCGAGAAATGCTCTACCCAGGCGTCAAAGCGAGAGCCCGAGCGCCAAGCATCGATGATGACGGGCGTCATGTCGCGACCGGCGCGGGACAGCGCGGCCTCGATGAGCGAAGTCTCGGCATCGTGGTAATGCACGCGGACGGCACGGTTGTGAACGCTCGTGATAAGCAGCTTCTGGCGACGCTTGACGTCGTCGTAGTCGAGCTGCGGGCACCACTGGAACGGCGTGGCGGCCTTGGGGATAAAGACCGAAACCGAGATGGACACCGAGATCGAGCCGCGACGAGCCTTGGGCACCACGGAACGACCGAGCTCCAGCACGTGATCGGCCAGATTGGCGATGGCCACGATGTCCTCGTCGCGCTCGCCGGGAAGGCCCATCATAAAGTAGAGCTTCATGCGGTTCCAGCCGGCCTCGAAGGCCGCCTTGGCCGCACGGTCCAGGTCCTCCTCGGTCACGTTCTTGTTAATGATGTCGCGCATGCGCTGACTGCCGGCCTCGGGCGCGAACGTCAGTCCGCCCTTCTTTTCGCCGGCGACCGACTCGGCCATATCCACGCCAAACGAATCCAGGCGCTGCGACGGAATAGACACGCGAATACCCGTATCCTCCAGGCGACGGTTGAGCCTGCCGAGCACGTCGCGAATGCAGGAATGGTCGGTCGTGGAGAGCGAGGTCAGCGACACCTCGTCATAGCCGGTCTTTTCCAGACCCTGAATCACCGACGAGACGATCTGGTCGGCCGAGCGCTCGCGCACCGGGCGATACGTCATGCCGGCCTGACAAAAACGACAGCCGCGGGCGCAGCCGCGCAGGATCTCGATAGACAGGCGGTCGTGAACCAGCTGCGCATAGGGCACGCACGACTGCGACAGCGGATTCGTGGCGCCGAAATCCTCGACGACGCGCTTGTAGACCACGGTCGGCGCATCCTTGCCCTCACGCGGCACGGTGTAGCCATGCGGCGAGCAAGGCTCGTCGTGACGAACCTCATAGAGTGACGGCACGTAGTTGCCGGCAATAGATGCAAGCTGCTCGACAATCTGCGCGCGCGGGACTCCTTCGTCACGCAGGCGGCGATGCAGCTGGCAGGTCTCGAGCAGCGATTCCTCGCCCTCACCGATGAGGATAACATCGAAGAAGGCCGCGTACGGCTCGGGGTTGTACACCGAGGGGCCGCCGGCGATGATAATGGGGTCGTCCTCGGTGCGGTCGGCCGCTAACAGCGGAATGCCAGCGAGGTCGAGTGCCTCGAGGAAGTTCGTCACCGCCATCTCGTGCGGCACATGCAGGCCGACGATATCGAACGAAGCGACCGGCGCTGCACCCTCGAGCGAGAGCAGCGGAATGCCCGCCTCGCGCATGGCGTCACCCATATCGGGCCACGGCACATAGCCGCGCTCGCAGGAGATGCCCTCGGCCTGGTTAAGGATGTTGTAGAGGATGGCGATACCCTGGTTGGGCAGACCGACCTCGTACACATCCGGGTAGATCAGGCAGCAACGGTAGTCGGCATCGGCCTTGGAAAGCGTGCCCCACTCGTGATCGATATAGCGGCTCGGCTTCTCGACCTTGGCGAGCAACGGCTCAATTAAATGAAAACAATCTTGGTATGCAACGCGCAACGGAAAACCCCTAAGCAGCGAGATCGGATGCGTCTTGGTAGGACGCCATAGGACGGGTAGCGCCCGCGACCGTGGTCACCAGATCGCGAACGCGGGAGAACGTGGCAGTGACCACCTCGTTGGCACGGCTGTAGTCGACATCGCGCTCGTAGAGCGAAACGAGCGCACGGCCCATGCCATAGGTGCCCGCGGCAGCAGTGAGCGCCTTGACGGCAAACCCAATATGCGGCGTCTGCTTGACAAGAGCACGGGTGACCGCGCGGATCACAAGACCGCCGGCAAGCACGCCCGCGACCTCGTAGCCGCGCTCAGGCTTAATGCCGCGTCCAAAGACGGCAGCGAGCTCAAAGAGCATGCCCACCTGAGCCAGCGCCATAACGGGATAATCGGCGCCCGGCAAAAACACCAGCGCACCGGTCGCCATATTGGTGAGCGCGCACGAGGTAATGATACGATTGGCCGCCGCGATGCGCATGAAGGCAAAGTTCGCCGCAAAAGCCGTTTCCTTTTCGGTGCGATCGAGAATCCAGCGGGCAAGCGTCTCGAGCAGATACGTCTTATCGGTTGCCGCCACCACGCCGAGCATGGGCGTGGACTCCTCGATAAACGGCACCTCCACAGCAGACTCGGCAAGCACGCACACGGGCGCGCCGGCGATCACGAGCTCCTGCACGGCACTCTCCAAGCGGTCGGAACCGCACGAGAGCACCAGTACCACATCGGTATCGGTCTTTGGAGCAATTCGCTCCTCCCCCAGACGCTCGACGCGCACAATGCCCGAGGTCGTCTGCGGCACAAAGGCGTCACGCACCGTCTCGGCCAGAAAGCGCGAGGCGGACGAATCCAAATAGACCGAGACGCGCACCGGCGTATCGGAATCCTTCTTAACGGACGCGCCCATCTTAAAAGCGCGGGTCAGCTTATCTACGGGAATTTTCATAGCAAACCCCTCCAGCGGTTACGCGGCGCCCGAACGATGCCGCCATATGGATTGTACGATACCCACCGTCAGCAGCTGAATCATCATCGAAGACGAACCGAAGCTAATAAACGGTAGCGGAATACCGGTAATCGGCATCATGCCGATGCACATGCCGATGTTTTCGAAGGTCTGGAACGCCCACATGCCAACGATGCCCACACACGATAGGCGCAAGAACAGCGACTCGCACTTAAAGGCGACGCGAATCGTCGAAAAGATCAGCAGCACGTAGAGGCACAGGAGCAAAAAGGAACCGCAAAAGCCAAAGGTCTCGGACAGGAAGGCGAAGACGAAGTCGGTGTGGAACTCAGGCAGAAAGCCGCCGGCCGACTGCGTCGCATGGCCTAAACCCTTACCAAAGAAGCCGCCCGAGCCAACGGCGATAAGCGACTGCTGCAGGTTGTAGGCATCGTCCGAATCGGCATTATCGGGGTCGATAAAGACCGTCAGACGGTTCATCTGATACTGCTTGATGAGCACATCGTGGCCGAGCAACGAATCAAAGACCGAATCGAGCGCCAGGACGAGGGCCACCAGGCCCACAAGCAGGGCCAGGGTCGACAGCACCCATTCGCGGCGTGCACCGCTCATGCAGATGACGATGGCGCCCGAAACCAGCACGACCAGACCCGAGCCCAGGTCGCCCATGGCAACGACGGCCAAAAACGGAATGGACAGCATGCCGCAGAGCTTGACGTAGTCGCGAACGGTATCGATGCGGCCGTTATACTGCGAGCCAAGCGTAGCAATAAAAAAGATGGTGATGAGCTTGGCAAGCTCAACCGGCTGGAATGTCAAGCCGATACCGGGAATCTTGATCCAGCCCGTCATGCCCAGACCGCCTGTATAGGACAGACCCGGAATCTTGGGCGAGAAGATAACGATCAGGTCGATGACGAGCAACGCCGTCGAGAAATTGGAAATACCGCGCAGGTCGGTACGCCAGACCAGCACCGCCAGCACCGCTCCGATGCCAATTCCCAGCAGATGGCGTGAGAACGAGGCATCGGCCTTAAACTGCGAAGCCGACCAGATGATGATGGCACCGTAGGCGACGAGCGCCACAGTAGCCACGAGCACACCGATATGCACCTTTTGGCGAAACGTGCCGCGCGAGGCCGAAAGTTGCTTGTTGACGCGGTCCAGGCTGCTGCGAGAGCCGGTCTTGGTTGAACGGAACAGATCCGCCGGAGAAAAATCCATCGCAACCTCCTATCGAACCGAAGAATCGCCCGAGGCCGAAGAGGTATCGGGCTCGTCATAAATCACACCGAGCACGTCGCGCACGACATGCATCGCGGTATCTGAGCCGCCGCCGCCCTGCTCCAGGACAGTAGCGATGACATACTTGGGATCATCGGCCGGTGCATAGGCGCAGAACCACGCGTATTCGTCCTCGCCACTTTTCTCGCCCGTGCCCGACTTGCCGTATACCTGGGGCGTCAGGGTGCCAAAGTGAGCCGCCAGGGACGTCGATGCCGTGTAAATCACGTCGTGCATGCCGTTGCGAACAAGAGCCAAATCCGAATCGCTGTTGATCTTGGCCTCCAGGCGCTTCTTCTTGCCCTTGCCGTTGTACTTATAGGCATCGCCGTCGCCATCGCGCGACACGGCAGACAAAAACACGTGAGGCACGTACTGTTTGCCGCCGTTGGCAAGACCCATATAGGCGCACGCCATCTGCAGGGGCGTCACCAGGATGTCACCCTGACCGATGGCAATGTTGGTCATATCGCCGGCATTCCACTTGCGGTCCTCGGCAGATGCGTCGGTGAAGTACGACTCTTTCCACTCGGCATCGGGAATACGGCCCGCGCCCTCACTCGGCAAATCGATACCGCAGGTTTTGCCTAGGCCCCAGCGTCGAAAGACCTCCTGCAGGCCCTCGGAATGCTGCTCGTCATAAAAGAAAGCCTTGCCCATGTCGTAGAAGACAGGGTCGCACGAGTTGGCGATGCCGGACTGCAACGTCATGGTGCCGTGGCCGGAATGCAGCCAGCAGTACTTGCCCCACGACTTGCCCAGGCCCGTCCAATAGCCCGTGCAATTGGTCGTCTGGCCCGACGTGTAGGTTCCAAACTCAAGGCCAGCCAGCGCCGAGAGCGGCTTAATGGTCGAGGCCGACATGTACTGGCCGCTGATGGCGCGGTTGAGCAGCGGGTGCGAACCCTCATCGTCGTTGAGCTCGGTCCATACATCGTTGGAGACGCCACCGATAAACACAGACGGATCAAACTTGGGCTCACTCGCCATGCCCAGGATCTCGCCATTGTTGGGATCGAGGCACACCACGGCGCCGTTACCGGCATTGCTGTAGCCCGTGGTCTTTGCAAGCTCAATGGCACTTGCCAGCGCCGTCTCGCAAGCCTGCTGAATCTTAAGGTCGAGCGTAAGTTTAATATCGGAGCCGGCCTTGGCGGGCACAGCACCGGCCTGACCGGTCACATTGCCCGAGGCATCGACCTTGACGGTCTGCTCGCCACGAATACCCTGCAGCAGGTTTTCGTAGTAGCTCTCAACGCCCGCCTGGCCCACGATATCGCCCGACTGGTACGTAATCTTGCCAGCAGAAGCATCATCATCGCCAGAGGTTTTCTTATTCTGAGCCTCGAGCTGCTCGGAGGTAATGGTGCCGGTATAGCCCAAGATATGGCATGCCGTCTCGCCATATGGATACTGGCGCTCGGTACGCTCGGCAATCTTGACGCCCGGGAACTCGCCGGCATGCTCCTGAATATAGGCAACCGTGGAACGACGGACGTCCGTCGCGATGGTATGCAGGCTCTGAGCGCCCTCTGTATTGTCCTGAATATTGCGAAGGACCGCCACGTAAGGCATTCCAAGCACGTTGGCAAGATGGCGAACCAGAACCTCATCCTCGGCAAGGTCGCGGTAGGCCACGACAGCAAGTGAGGGACGGTTCTGGACAAGCGCCACGCCGTTGCGGTCGAGGATGCGGCCGCGCACAGCGGGTGTGGTAACGGTGCGAGTCTGATTACTATTGGCCTGCTTCTCGTAATAGTCCGACGAGACCATCTGCATGCCCCACAGCTTGACGGCAAGCGCCGCAAACATCGCGCCCACACCCGTGGTGAGGATGGAAAAGCGGCCCTTAAAGGCGGTCGCCGCGGTATTGCCCTCGCCCTCGGTGGCGCGCGGGGCCGTTCCATGCTGCGTATCGTAGGTAAAACGGGAATCGCCACGACGCATGATGACCAGCGCGACCACGATGGCCACAACCAGCACGATACCGGCGATAATAACCGTCAACTGGGAAGACATCTACGGGCCTCCCCTATTTGAGCTTGCGGGTCTTGGGCTTAAAGCGCATACCCGTCTGGCGTCCGCCACGTGCGGAGAATCCATAGCCGGACTGCGGCACGACGCCGGACATCAAAAACGGAATGGCAACCAGACCCGTCAGGATCGAGGACGGCAGCGCATGGCCGAAGATCGCCACGACAAAGCTCGTCTCCAAACCCATAAACAGCAAGATGATGCTGTAAATCACATTAATGACGAGCGCGAAAGCGCCCACCGTGATGCCGCGCGCACTCGGGGTACCGCCCGTCTGGCCGACGGCGCTGTGCACCAGGGCAAAAGAACCCAAGGTCAGCAGAAGCGACATAATGCCCACCGGCACGGCAGCGGACAGGTCATAAAACAAGCCGCTGCAAAAACCGCACACGACGGCACGGGTCGGGTCGCCCGAGAACACACTCAGGCACACCAGGATAATCATGAAGTTGACGCGACCACCCGCAATGGAGATCTGCGGTGCTAGGCCTGCCTGCAGCAGCACGCACACGATGGCGGCGATCACAAACGTGCGGGAGCTCATCCCCTGCTCGTGTAGATCCATGGACATGCCCCCTATTCGTTCGAGCCAGAATCGGTCGTCTCGGACGTGTCGGAACTGTCATCCGAGCTCTCGTCCTTCGTCTTGGTTGCAGCATCGCGCGACGTTCCCTGCGGCGTGCTGTTGGCCGTGCTCACGTCCTCATCCGAGGCCGACTGTTCGTCGGTCAGCGAGGTAATGACCAGCACTTCCTCGTTGTTCTCGGCCGTGGTCTGAGCGCGCACCACAATGGTGTAGTACACGTCGTTTGCCGATTTCTCAACCGACGAGACGGTGCCAAGCGGAAGGCCCTTGGGGAACACACCACCGATGCCCGAGGTCACGATGATGTCGCCGACTTTAACGTCGGAGTCGACGCTCACGTACTCAAGACGCAGCGTGCCGTCAGCCTGACCCTGCAGCATACCCTGGGCGCGCGTGTCCTGCACCATGGCGGACACGCCCGAGTTCTCGTCGCCAATCAGGCGCACGGTGGACGTCTTGGCCGAGACTTCGATGATCTGGCCGATAACACCGGCAGAACTCGTCACGGGCATGTTGATGGTAAGGCCGTCGGCAGAGCCCTTGTCGATGGTAACGGTCGAGGTCCAGGCATCGCCGGAGGCACCAACGATACGAGCAGCGGTCGATTTGAGGTTATAGGTCGACTGCAGGCCGACCAGCCCCTCCAGACGCTCGGCGGTCTTTTGAGCCTCGGAGAGCTCAGCAACCTTAGAGGTCAGTTCCTCGTTTTGCTTCTTAAGCTCGTCGAGCGTGTCCTGCGACGCCGTAAGGTTAGAGAACACGTTGCCGATCGCATTGAAGGGAGCCGCCACGGCCGAGCCCACAAAGCGCACCGGCGAGGTAATCGTCGTTACGCCCGAACGCACAGCATGAATCGGTCCTGCCTCGCCCTCGCGGATGTAAAACGTGAGCAGCAACACCGAAATCAGGCTGAAAACAATCAACGGGCGCATACCCGTTGATTGTCGCTTGGTATTCAGATTTGTGGAGAAACCCGAAGATCGTGCCAAATGGAATCCACCTTTTGGAAATTAAGCATTGGTCTGGACGAAGCCGCCATCAAACGCATTGGCCTCGAGCACGCGGGCACAGCCGTTAACGACGTTATCGAGCGCCGTGGGGCTGACGTTGACCGAAACGCCGGTCTCATCGCGCAGGCGCACGTCGAGACCGCGCAGCAGCGCGCCGCCACCAGTCAGCAAAATGCCGTAGTACATAAGGTCCGAGGCAAGATCGGGAGGCGTAGCGTCGAGTGCGTCCTTGACGGCCTTGGCCATCTCGTCGAGCGGCTTGTTGAGCGCGCGACGAATCTCCTCGCTCTCGATGCGCACGGTCTTGGGCAGACCGGTGATCACGTCGCGGCCGTTGACCTCGACGTCGAGCTCGTCCTTGAGCGGCACGGCGGAACCGACCTTGATCTTGATGTCCTCTGCCGTACGCTCGCCGATGGCAAGGTTGTAGGCATCGCGAACGTGCGTGAGGATGGCCTGATCGAACTCGTCGCCGGCAATACGGATGGACTGCGAGACGACGATGCCGCCCATAGCGATAACGGCAACCTCGGTGGTACCGCCACCGATGTCGATGACCATGGAGCCGGTGGGCTCCTCGACAGGCAGGTCGGCGCCGATAGCGGCAGCCATGGGCTCCTCGATCAGGTAGGCCTGGCGAGCGCCGGCCTGGATCGTAGCCTCAAAGACGGCACGCTTCTCGACCGACGTGACGCCGGAGGGAACGCAAACGACAACGCGCGGACGCGGGGTCCACGGATAGCGCTTCTCGGAAGCCTTGTCGATAAAGTAGCGAAGCATGGCCTCGGTAACATCGAAGTCGGCGATGACGCCGTCCTTCAGGGGACGAACGGCCACGATGTTGCCGGGCGTACGGCCGAGCATGCGCTTTGCCTCGATACCGACCGCCAGGATGCGCTCGTCGTTCTTGTCGATGGCGACAACAGAGGGCTCGCGAATGACAATGCCCTTGCCGCGCACGGAGACAAGCGTATTTGCGGTGCCGAGGTCGATGGCAAGATCGCCCGCATAGCTACCGAAGAACATATCCATCAAAGAAAACAACGCAACTCCTGATGTGTTGGATGATTGCTGGAAAACTACTAGCTCATGATACTAGCGCAAGCCCGGCACCTCACTTGCGGTGAAGCGCCGGGCAAAGCTAAATCCCATAAGGTCACTACTGGTTGTCAGCAGCCGAGAAATCCATATCGAGCGAGGAAACGGCCCAGCCGATATGATTGTCGGAGCGCACGAATTTGACGGTGTACTCCTGCTCGCCGCCCTTGGACAGCGATGCCTTCACCTTAGCGGTCGTCTCGGTCATGGACTGATCCATGCCCTCGACGGACACGGTGGCACCCTGCGGAATCGAGGAGATGATCATCGACTTAGCGTCCTCGGACAGGCTCGAGGCCAGGCAAGACTCGGCCTTTGCCGTATCACCGTCGCCGGCAGCCTGGAACAGATCGGTAACGACAGACTCCTGAGACGGGAAGCCAAAGCCGCGCGTGTAAGCAAAGCCCAGACCGCCCGCGGCGATCAAAATGAGCAGAAGCAGCACGATGAAGACTTTGAGGCCCGTGTGGCGATGGCGACGACGGACCTTGGCCTGCTTACGATCCTGACGGTCCTGCTGGACCATCTCGGACTCTGACAGTGTAAAGAAGCCGGTGTCCGAGGGATCGGGCATAAACTGACCGGTCGCGCCCGTAGGATCGAGCGGATCGACGGCAGGAGCGTCCATCGCGGGCGCCGGAGCCGTGGCCATAGCCGTCTGGGCAGACAGCGCGGCAAGCGAATCGTGCACGCGGGCAAGCTCATCGGCCTGCTCGGAGGTGAGCTGGTAGATGCCATCGGCAGTAGCGGCGTTAAAGGCATCGAGCGCGTCGGAGGGACGGCCGGCGGCAGAAAGCGCCTGACCCATGCCGGCGTTGAGCGCGCGCGTGTCGTCGCGAGGGCCGGCAAAGTCGATAGCCGTGCGGTAGGTCTCCACGGCATCCGCCGGACGGCCGAGCTTAATGAAGCAACGTCCAAGCTCGCCGAGTGCGGCGGCAGGAGCCGGATTGGCGCCGTCAATGGCAGCCTGACGGAAGGCAGTACCCGCGTTGGCATAGTCGCCCGACTGGAACAGCGCGTTACCCAGGCCCAGATAGGCCTTGAACGGCGTGGCGTAGGAAGCATCCTGCGTAGCAGCAGAGAACGCCTGGGCGGCCGTCGTGTAGTCGCCCACGGCGGCGAGCGCCTTGCCGCGGTTGGTGAGCAGCGCACCGCGCTTGCCGTAGGTGCCGTCGTTGAGGGCGGCGGCATAGGCCTCGGCGGCCTCGGCATACATGCCCAGGTGCATCAAGGCGTTACCACGAAGGTGATCGGCCTCGCCCATAATCTCATCGGGAGTCTTTGCCGCCCCAAGCATCTGGGCTGCAGCGGAAAAATCACCCGCGCGGTAAGCGGCGCGGCCCTGTTGGATCAGCTGGCTATTCAAGGAAGTCCCCTTTACTCGTGAACGATCTCGACATGGACGATCTCGTCGCCGGCACGCAGCTGCGAAATCACATCGAGACCCTCGACCGTGGTACCAAAGACGGTGTAACCGGAATCGAGGTTATGCTGGGCGCCCAGGCAGAAGTAGAACTGCGAACCCGCGGAATCGGGGTCCATGGAGCGTGCCATGGCAAGGGCGCCATCGACATGGCTGTTGCGCGGATTGGTGGCAAACTCGCCCTTGATGCAGTAGCCGGGGCCACCGGTACCGGGCATGCCGTCGGGGCCCTCAAGACCAGCGGCGACGTCGGCGCCGGACATATCGCGGGTATTGGGGTCGCCGCCCTGGATGACAAAACCGGGCACATAGCGATGGAACTTAAGGCCATCATAGAAGCCCATCGTAGAAAGCTCGCAGAAGTTCGCGACATGAATGGGAGCGCCCTCGCCGTCAAACTTGACCTTGATGGTACCCTTCGACGTCTCGATAACGGCGCACTCGTCGCCGACAAGCTGATACTCGGGCGTGTAGAGCTCTTTCTTAAAACCAAACATGTGGTTCCTTCCTCGTGCGTTTAAAGCATATTTGTACGAATTGTAGCAATAAGCATGCGCTTACATCAATTGCGCACGTAGGTTATGCCGACTATGGCGAACTAATTTTAGGAACGCTGCTGCGGCTTCCAGGAGCCCACATTGGCGTCGTACTGGTTCAGTGCGCTGTTGCCGCCCTGCGCGATGGGCGCCAGGATATCGCTTTGGTGGGAACTCATCGACTCACCATCGGGAATGGCCAGCGAGATATCCCAGCTCCGGCAGATCACGTCGACACGCTCATACATCCACTCGGCAAGCTGCTTTAAGTGGGCGATGTCATCCGCATAGACCGTATCGTCCTGTACTTTCAGGTTGTTGAGCTCATCTTGCGTCTTTTTGATCTGGTCGCGCAGGGCATAAGCACTCTGCGACAGCTCCTGACGGGTGGACAGCGGCGTTCGGAGATAGCCGTTGTTAAAGGAATCGATGACCTCGCCGATCTGGTCCTCGTCAGCGTAGGACACGATGGTCTGATACAGACCGTCGAGCCTGGTATAGAGCTGATCATCGGTGAGCACGGTTTCTTCCTGGACCACCTCGGCAGAATCGTCCTGCTTGGTATCGTCCTCAGTGGCCTCGCCCTTTTGGCGCGTGGGGAAGGTCGTCTGCGCGGCCTGGCCAAACTGGTCGTAGAAGCCAGGCATGACACCCATAGGATCGGCCGTCACGAACCAATAGGCACCGCCGCAAACGACGGCAAGGACCGCGATGATAATGAGCGGCTTGGGGATATGACGCTTGTGCTTGTGATAGGCGTCCTCGTCGGGATGCACCTTGCGCTTGGGTTTTTGAGCATCGTCATGCAGGGAAACGGGCGTGGGAATATCGACCTTGGGGATACCGAAATCCTTATCGAAAGCTGGCAGCACGCAGGTCTCATTGGGGTCGGCGGCGTCCGAAAGCACCGCAGCGGCAGAGGCCGGCGCATGCGGCACCTCGGTATCGATCTGCTCTTGCGTTAGGCGCGGAAAGCCCGCCGTGCGGCCCGCTGCCAGATCGGATGCGGCCGCGTCCTCGGAGAGGATACCCGGAGCCGGGCGTCCGCATTTGGGGCACGTACGATCATGCGGAGAAAGACGGGCACCGCAGCCCTCACAGAACACGAACTCGGTGTGCTCGGGACCATCGCCCGGACCCACATAGGCGTTGCAGTAGGGGCAGAACGAGGCGCCGTCCTCGATAGTCTTAAGGCAATGCGGGCAGATCACGGCATCCTCTTTTCGAAGCAATTCAAACAATCGAGGTTAGAGCATAACATCGCCACGGCCCCACAGGAGCAAGGCACCAATTCAACATCGCCAGGGCGCGTAGTTATTTCTTCTTTTTGCTTGGCATCGAGACTTTGATGCCTTGGGCGGACTTGGTCACGCGAGAGCGCTTGGCGCCCGTGGGCCTCTTTTTCTTGGGCTGGGCCTGGGCCACGCCCTCGAGTGCGCGGGCCTCGGCCTCGCGAACGGTGCGAGCTTCGCGGCGCTGCGCCATGTCGGCGGCGACGCGCTTGGCAAAACGCTCCGCCGTCGAACCCGTCGAGCTCACCTTGCCGCCACCGCGACCCAAGCGGACGCGCACACCGCGGCCAAAACCAGTTGCGGCATGACGACGACGCGGCTTGAGCGAATCCATCATCGTGGCGAGCTTAAAGAACACCGAGCAGGTAAAGACCACGATGACTGCCAAGATAACCATCTGACCCATCGTCAGGTTGGCAATAGACAGCAGCTTCGGGAATCCGATAACGCCCGTCAGGATGCCGACGACTACAAACACAAAGAGCACAACACGTAAGGGCGTGAGGGGCTGCGAGATACGCCAGATCAGGCTGACGCTCGCAGCGCACGACGTAAGCAGGCACATCGTAGACAGCGTGAGCTGGTTAAAGCCAAACACGCGCGCCACAAAGATATCGAGCGCCGCGGCCAAAATGACCGCAATCGACGCCGGTAGTGCCCGCTTGAGCACGTTCGTCAGGAACGACCCCTTCACGCGAGCATTGTTGGGCTCCAGGCCCAACACAAAGCCCGGCGCGCCAATGCAGAAGAAGTTAATGAGCGTCATCTGGATTGGCTCGAAAGGGTACGGCGGCAACGCGATGCACAGCGCCGCCAGGCCCATCGAGAACAGCGTCTTGGTTAGAAACAGCGAAGCCGAACGCTGCAGGTTGTTGATGGAGCGACGGCCCTCGGCCACCACGGCGGGCATCGAGGCAAAGTCGTTGTCGACCAGCACAATTTCGGCCACGTTACGCGCGGCATCGGAGCCGGCCGCCATGGCGACGGAGCAGTCGGCCTCCTTGAGCGCCAGCACGTCGTTGACGCCGTCGCCCGTCATGGCCACGGTGTGCTCGCGGCGCTTGAGCGCCTGCACGAGCTCGCGCTTCTGCTGCGGGGTCACACGACCAAAGACATGGTAGCGGTCCACTGCGGCATCGAGCTTGGCCGGCGTATCGAGCGTCGTGGCGTCCACATAAGCGTCCGCACCCGGCACGCCCACCACGCGCGCGATCGACGACACCGTACGCGGGTCGTCGCCACTGATCACGTTGAGCGTCACGCCCTGCTCGTTAAAGAAGCCGATGGTCTCGGCCGCCGAGGTACGGATCTCGTCGCGGATGGTCACAAAGCCCACGGGCTCGGCCTCGCCCACCATATCGCCATCGGGCGTAAAGCCGTCCACGAGCGCCACCACGAGCACGCGGCAGGTATCGGCAAGCTCGGCGACACGGTTCTCGACCTGGGCAAACGCACGATCAGAGAGCACAAACTGCGCCGCACCCATCACATAGGAGCCCTGTGCAAACGACGCGCCGCTCCACTTTTTGGAAGACGAGAACGGAATGACCGACAGCGGCTCAGACACCTCGACCGGGCGATCGGCGTAATAGTTGAGCAGCGCCTGGCAGGTCTCGTTGGCATCGGCCGAAGTCGCACGTGCCACGTTAGCCAGCGCAAAATCGAGCACCGTGGTATCGACGGGAACGGCGGCGTCACCCTCCCCCGCGCCCATGCCAAAGCCCTCGATCGGCAGCGGATACGTGCCCTCGACCTCCATGCGACCCGACGTGATGGTGCCCGTCTTGTCCAGACACAGCACGTCGACGCGCGCGAGCGTCTCGATGCAGTAGAGCTGCTGCGCCAGCACCTTGCGGCGGGCCAGGCGCACCGTGGCGATGGCGAGCACCGACGAGGTCAACAGCACCAGGCCTTGCGGGATCATGCCCAGCAGGGCGCCCACCGTGGATAGCAGCGCTGACGAAGGCACATGGCCAGCCAACAGCTCGGAGAAGCACCACGAAAGCGCGCTCTCGCCTGGGGTTCCCGCGGCATCCCACAGCTCGCTCACACTCGAGGCAAACAACGCCAAACCGAGTGGGATCATGATGATGCTCGCAAAGCGCACGATAGCGTTGAGCGCGTTCATGATCTCGGAATTGACCTTTTTGACGTACTTGGCCTCGTTATTAATTTTGGCTACGTAGTTGTCGGCGCCGACATGGATCACGCGGGCGCGCAGCAGGCCCGAGTCGATAAAGCTGCCGCTCATGAGCTCGGAACCGGGCTGTTTCTTAATAAGGTCGCTCTCGCCCGTCAGCAGGCTCTCGTTCACGAGTGCCTCGCCCGAAACCACCACGGCGTCAGCAGGAATCTGGTCGCCGCGCCCTAGGCGGATGATGTCGTCGAGCACGATCTGGTCCAGGTCGAGCTCCACTTCGGCGCCGTCGCGCACCGCGATGGCCTTCTTGGAGGTCAGCAGCGTGAGCTTATCGACCATCTTTTTGGAACGCATGGACTGGATGACGCCAATTGCGGTATTGAGGAACACCACGAACAGGAACGTCAGATTCTTAAACGAACCGGTCAAAATGACCAGGAACGCCAAGATCACGTTGATCAAATTGAACAGCGTGCAGAGGTTCTCGATGATGAGCTCTTTGACCGACTTGGTCTTGAGCTCCATGTTACGGTTGATCTTACCGGCGGCGATGCGCTCCTCGACCTCGGCGGTCGAGAGTCCGCGCTCGATATCCGTTGCTGCCATACCACGTCCCATCACGTCGCGTCGGTATAAGAAAAACCGCCCGGACCATGCGAGGTTCGGACGGTCTTACGTTCGATGGTGCCCCATGTTGGATTCGAACCAACGGCCTTCTGCTCCGGAGGCAGACGCTCTAATCCCCTGAGCTAATAGGGCCAACGTTTGGCATTATACCCAAGTGCACCACGGGCTATCAAAATAAAAGAAAAAGCTTTGCAATTACGTGGGAGACGCGGCGCAACGGCCCGCTTTAGAAGGCAAAAGCGAGTCAGATAGTATAAACTCTCATGCACCATATATACACGGCTCGCGATGCGGGCCGTTTTTGCAAGGATTATCCATCGAGGTGAGAGGCACACCATGATTGCAATTTTAAAGCAGAGCGCCAGCGACGAGGCCGTCGGCCATATCGTCAGCTGGATTGAGAAAAAGGGCCTGAAGACCGATGTCTCGCGCGGCGAGAACGAGACGATCATCGGCCTGGTGGGCGATACGACCAAGATCGACCCGTTCCTGCTCGAGTCCATGGATGTCGTCGAGCGTGTGCAGCGCGTCTCCGAGCCGTTCAAGCGCGCCAACCGCAAGTTCCACCCCGAGGACTCCGTCATCGACTGCGGCCACGGCGTCAAGATCGGCGGCGACCAGTTCCAGGTCATCGCCGGCCCGTGCTCCGTCGAGGGCGAGAACCTCATCCGCATCGCCCGCCGCGTGAAGGCCGCCGGTGCCACGATGCTGCGCGGCGGTGCCTACAAGCCCCGCACCTCCCCCTACGCCTACCAGGGCATGGGCCCCGCCGGCCTCGACCTGCTGTGCGAGGCGTCTGCCGAGCTCGACATGCCGATCGTCACCGAGATCATGGATCCACGCGACGTGCAGGTCTTCTTGGACAAGAAGATTGACGTCATGCAGATCGGCGCCCGCAACGCCCAGAACTTCCCCCTGCTCAAGGAGGTCGGCAAGACCCAGACCCCGATTCTGCTCAAGCGCGGTATGTCCGGCACGATCGACGAGCTGCTCATGGCTGCCGAGTACATCATGAGCGAGGGCAACGACAACGTCATCCTGTGCGAGCGCGGCATCCGCACCTTCGAGACCCGCACCCGCAACACCTTTGACCTCAACGCCGTGCCGGTGCTGCACCACCTGTCGCACCTGCCCGTCGTCGCCGACCCCAGCCACGCCACCGGCTACACCCGCTACGTTGAGCCCATGGCGCTCGCTGCGACCGCCTGCGGTGCCAACGGCTTGGAAATCGAGGTCCACGACGACCCGAGCCACGCTTGGTCCGACGGCGCCCAGGCCCTCACCCCCGACCAGTTCGACGACACCATGCGCCGCATCCGCGCCATTCGCGAGGTCGTCTGCCAAGAGACCGTTCAGGAGTAGCACATGGGTACGGTGAGAAACGCACGCGTCAACCAGGGCGGCCCCAAATGCGCCGGCATCGTGGGCCTGGGCCTCATCGGCGGCAGCTTCGCCCGCGGCTATGCGCAGGCGGGCGTCCGCGTGCTAGCTTGGGACCCAGACGATGACGTCATGACGGCCGCCAGCATGGGAACCGTCGCCGGCGAGCTCAACGACGAGACGCTTGGCGAGTGCGACATTATCGTGCTGGCCTGCTACCCCGAGGCATGCATCGAGTGGCTCAAGGCGCACGCGCAGGCGCTCGCCGACGCCACCGATACCGAGGCCATCATGGGCCCCGTGGTGATCGACACCGTGGGCGTCAAGGGCATTGTGTGCGAGCGCGCCTTTGAGCTCGCCCGCGACCACGGCTTCTACTTTGTGGGCGCGCACCCCATGGCGGGCACGCAGTTCTCGGGCTATGCGCACTCCCGCGCCGACCTGTTCCAGGGCGCCCCGCTCGTGCTCGTTCCGCCCGAGGTAGACGATGCCCTTAAGCTGGAGCTCTTGGGCCAGGTGCGCGAGATGGTGCGTCCCTTAGGCTTTGGCAAGTTCAGCGTAACGAGCGCCGCCGAGCACGACCGCGTCATCGCCTTTACGAGCCAACTCGCGCACGTCGTCTCCAACGCCTATGTTAAGAGCCCGACCGCCCAGGTCCACCACGGCTTTTCGGCCGGTAGCTATCGCGACCTCACCCGCGTGGCGCATCTCAACCCGCAGATGTGGTCCGAGCTCATGATCGACGACGCCGACGCGCTCGCTTTCGAGATCGACCATCTGATCGAGTCGCTTAGCGCCTACAGCCGCGCGCTTAAGGACCGCGACCAGCGCTATCTGGAGAACCTCCTTGCCGAGGGCGACCGCATTAAGCGCGCACTAGACGACGAGGCCTCCCACTAGACCACCTATCACGCCAGGTCGAAAGGACCGAAGCTTATGGCGATTACCATCGATATCGACACTGCACGCCCCTACCAGGTGCATGTTGGCACGTTTTTGCTGGAGCAGGCGGGACCGCTTGTGCGCGCCACTGCCGGCGGCACCCGCGCCGTCATCGTGACGGACACCAACGTGGGCCCGCTCTACCAGATGCCCGTTAAGCAGAGCCTGGAGGCGTCAGGCTACGAGGTGAGCATCTGCACCTTCGAGGCCGGCGAGGCCCATAAGCGCGCCGAAACCTATGTTGCCATTTTGGAGTTTGTGGCCGAGCACGAGCTTTCGCGCTCCGACGTGATCGTGGCACTCGGCGGCGGCGTCGTGGGCGACGTGGCGGGCTTTGTGGCCGCCACCTACATGCGCGGCTGCAAGTTTGTGCAGATCCCGACGAGTCTGCTCGCCATGGTGGATTCGTCTGTGGGCGGCAAGACCGCCATCGACCTGGCCGCCGGCAAGAACTTGGCCGGTGCCTTTTGGCAGCCGAGCGTGGTTATCGCCGACGTGGGGTGCCTGGCCACCCTCACGCCCGAGCAGTTCGCCGACGGCTGCGGCGAGGTTGTGAAACACGCCGTGATCGCCGACCCGGAGCTTTTCGCCGAGCTGGAGAAGACCCCGCTCACGCTGGAGCTGCTCAACCGCGATGTGGCCCGCGTAGCGCTCATCATCGCCCGCAATATCGACATCAAGCGCGCCGTGGTCGTCGCCGACGAGCGCGAGACCAACCAACGCAAGCTCCTCAACTTTGGACACAGCGCCGGACACGCCGTCGAGGCCTGCGAGCACTTTGAACTCGGACACGGCAACTGCGTGTCGATCGGCATGGGCATCATCACGCGCGCCGCGGCCCTGCATGGCGTTTGCGATGCTGCACTGCCCGGCCGCATCGAGGAGCTCTGCGCGCGCCATGGCCTCAAGACCCGCTGCAACCTTTCTGCCGACGCCGTCTATGCCGAGGCGCTCCACGATAAAAAGCGAGCCGGCGACACCATTGACCTGGTGATTCCGCACGGCATTGGCCGTTGCAGCATCGACCGCACGCCGCTTTCCACCTTCCACGATCTCATTGCCGAGGGCCTCGGCCAGAAGGGAGACGCAACCGCATGCTAGCCCGCATCACCCCGTCCCCGCTTAAGGGTACCGTTCCCGCCATCGCATCCAAGTCGATGGCACACCGCCTGATCATCTGCGCCGCGCTTGCCAACGGCGAGACGCACGTCGCCTGCAACACCACCTGCGCCGACATTGAGGCCACGGTGCGCTGCCTTACGGCACTGGGCGCCCGCATCGAGACCGTCGAGGACGGCTTCCAGGTTCACCCCACCATGAAGAGTATTGAGTTTGGCCTGCTCAAGGCACTTGCCGGCGGCACGCTCGACTGCGGCGAAAGCGGATCCACCCTGCGCTTTATGCTGCCCGTGGCCTGCGCGCTGGGGGCAGAGGCCACCTTTGTCGGTCAGGGTCGCCTGGGCGCCCGCCCGCTCTCCCCGCTCTCCGACGAGATCATCGCCGCCGGCTGCGACCTGCAGGGTCTGGGCGGCTTTCCGCTCAAGACGAGCGGCCGCATGCGCCCGGGCACTTTTGTGCTGCCGGGCAACGTGAGTTCGCAGTATATCTCGGGACTGCTGCTGGCAGCCCCGCTGCTGGCACAGCCCTCGTGCGTGCAGGTGACCGGCCTAATCGAGAGCCGCCCCTACATCAACCTGACGATCCAGGCCATGAAGGCCTTCGGCATCGAGGTCAACGTTGAGCGCGTGCCGGCAAAGGACGGCCAGCCCGAGGTCACGAACTTCCGCGTGAGCAGCGGCTCGTATCGCACGCCCGGCAGCGTGGCCGTTGAGGGCGATTGGTCCAATGCCGCGTTTTGGCTGTGCGCCGGCGCCATCGGCACCGACCCCATCACCGTCGACGGCGTATCGCTGAGCTCCGCTCAGGGCGACCGTAACGTGCTCGCTGCGCTCTCGCGCTTTGGTGCCCGCATCGTGCGCTCCACCAACGCCGCCACCGTCCAATCCGACAAGCTCGCCGGCTTTGAGATGAGCGCCCACGACATTCCCGACCTGGTGCCTGTCATCTCTGCCGTGGCGTCGCTTGCCCAGGGCCGCACCTTTATCCGCGACTGCGCCCGCCTGCGCATTAAGGAATCCGACCGCCTGGTCACCACCACCCGCGAGCTCACCGCGCTCGGCGCGCAGGTGCGCATTGCCGGCGACGACCTCATCATCAAGGGCGTCGATGCCTTTACCGGCGGCGAGGTTGATTCGCATAACGACCACCGCATCGCCATGATGGCAGCCATCGCCGCGAGCCGCGCCACCGGCGAGGTCGTGATTCACGGCGCCGAGGCCGTCAACAAGTCCTATCCCGATTTCTTCGACCACTACCGTCTGCTGGGCGGCAAGGTCACGCTCGAGGAGGAATAGCATGTCCTCGACCTTTGGCAACGTTTTGCACTTGAGCATCTTCGGCCAGTCGCACTCCCCCGCTATCGGCTGCTCGCTCGATGGCATTCCGGCAGGTATCGCCGTGGACCAGGAGCAGCTGCAGGCCTTCCTTGACCGTCGCGCCCCCGGTCGCGACGAGACCGCAACCAAGCGCCGCGAGGCCGACGCCGCGCACATCATCGCCGGCGTGGTCGATGGACACACCACCGGTGCGCCTATCGCCGCGATCATAGAGAACACTAACACGCGCTCTAAGGACTACTCCGAGCTGCGCCGCAAACCCCGTCCGGGCCATGCGGATTTCCCGGCGCGTGTGAAGTACCACAACATGCACGACGTCGCTGGCGGCGGACATTTCTCCGGCCGCTTGACGGCCCCCTTGTGCATCGCGGGCGGCATTGCACTGCAGGCGCTCGAAGCCCGCGGCATCAAGGTGATGGCGCACGTGGCCCAGATTGGTGGCATCTCCGACCTGCCCATGGACGACATGGTCTATCGCGAGTCCGACCGCAAGGCGATCCTGGAGAACAACCTGCCCTGCATTGACGCCGCCGCTGCCGGTCGCATGCGCGAGGAGATCCTAGCCGCACGCGATGAGCTCGACAGCATCGGCGGCATCGTGGAGTGCGGCATCTACGGCCTGCCCGCAGGCATCGGCGACCCCATGTTCGATGGCCTCGAGAACCGCATCGCGCAGATCGCGTTTGGCATTCCCGCCGTGAAAGGCGTGGAGTTTGGCATGGGCTTTGCCGTCGCCGCCATGCGTGGCAGTGAGAACAACGACCCATATCGCATCGACGCCGAGACCGGCGAGATCGAGGTCGAGTCCAACAACGCCGGCGGCATCCTAGGCGGCATTTCGACCGGTGCGCCCGTCATGTGGCGTATGGCCGTAAAGCCGACGCCCTCCATCGGCCGCGAGCAGCAGACGGTGGACATGGACGCCATGGAAAATGCCGAGCTCTCGGTCCATGGCCGCCACGATCCCTGCATCGTCCCCCGAGCTGTCCCCGTAGCCGAGGCAGCCGCCGCCCTTGCCATCTGGGACGCCCTCCTCGAAGACGCCGCCCAGCGCTAAGCCCCACCAACCCAGGGGTAGTTAATTTGGGACGGGGCTTTTTTAGCTACCCCGACCGCGAATCGGCCAAACCGTCGTGCTAACTGCCGGGGCAGCTAAAAAAGCCCCGTCCCAAATTAACTACCCCAGGCAACGATTCACGAAAGGGGTCCCCATGGACCTTGCCGACATTCGCCAGGCCATTGATGGCATCGATACCACGCTCCTCAACAGCTTTGTCGAGCGCATGGACATCGCCACCGAGGTCGCCAAGTCAAAAATCGAGATGGGCAAGGCCGTCTTCGACCCCGCCCGCGAGCGCTCCAAGCTCAACAACCTCGCCAGCCGCGCACCCGAACGCTACGAGGCGCAGACCATCACCCTGTTCCGCCTCCTTATGAGCATGAGCAAGGCCGAGCAGCAGCGCTATATCAACGAGCTCAAGGGCATCACGGTGTCGCAAAAGGCCCACGCTACGGCCGCACCCCTCGACACGCCCTTCCCCCAGACGGCAACCGTCGCCTGTCAGGGCGTTGAGGGCGCCTACAGCCAGATCGCCGCGTGCAAGCTCTTCGACGTGCCCGACATAGCATTTTTCGAGACCTTCGAGGGCGTCATGCGCGCCGTGCGCGACGGCTTCTGCGAGTTTGGCGTGTTGCCCATCGAAAACTCCACCGCCGGCTCGGTCAACGCGGTCTACGACCTGCTCGCTCAGTTCGACTTCCACATCGTGCGCTCGCTGCGCCTCAAGATCGACCACAACTTGCTCGTCAAGCCCGGCACCAAGCTCGCCGACGTGCGCGAGGTCTACAGCCACGGCCAAGCTATTGCCCAGTGTGCCGGCTTTATCGAGTCCCACGACCTGCACGCCACCAAGTACCCAAACACGGCCATGTCGGCCGAGATGGTCGCCAACTCCGAGCGCACCGACGTCGCCGCCATCGCCTCGCGCAGCTGTGCCACGCTGTATGGCCTCGAGGTGCTGGAGCCCAACATCCAGGACTCGAACAACAACTACACGCGCTTTGTCGTCATCAGCCGCAAGCCGCACGTCTATCCCGGTGCCAACCGCACCTCGCTCATGATCACCACGGCCAACGAGCCGGGTGCACTCTATCGTGTACTCGAGCGCTTCTACGCGCTCAATATCAACCTCATCAAGCTCGAGAGCCGCCCCATCCCCGGCCGCGACTTTGAGTTTATGTTCTACTTTGATCTGGACTGCCCCTTTGGCAGCAAGGCCCTCGACGACCTGCTCGATTCCATCGACGACGTATGCGAGAGCTTCACCTACTTTGGCAGCTACACGGAGGTGCTCTAGATGACCGATACCGCCGCAACCCGTCCCTACGGCGTGCTGGGCCGTGTGCTGGGCCACAGCTACACCCCGACCATCTACAAGGAGCTCGCTGGGCTCGAGTACGTGCGTTTTGAGCGCGAGCCCGAAGACCTCGCTGCCTTTATGACAGGCGACGAGTGGGAGGGCACCAACGTGACCATCCCCTACAAGCGCGCCGCCATGGAATACCTGGACGAGCTGAGCCCGCTGGCCGAGCGCATGGGCAACGTCAACACCATCACGCGCCTGCCCGACGGGCGCCTGCGCGGCGACAACACCGACTACTTTGGTTTTCAGTGCCTGGTCGAGGAGCTGGGGGTTGAGGTTACCGGCAAGAAGGCCCTCGTGCTCGGAGCCACCGGTGGCGCGGGTACCACTGCCAGCATGGTGCTCGGCGACCTAGGCGCCACCGTGGTGCCCGTGGGTCGCACGAGCGAGGTCAACTACGGCAACATCGCGCAGCAGTCCGACGTCGCCCTGCTCGTCAACTGCACGCCCGCCGGCATGTTCCCCCACTGCCCCGACGCTCCCTGCACGCTCGAGGGCCTCAATTCGCTCGAGGGCGTCATCGACATTGTCTACAACCCCGCCCGCACGGGCCTGATGCTCGAAGCCGAACGCCGCGGCATCCCCTGCATCGGTGGCCTGCTCATGCTCGTGGCACAGGCGGCACAGGCCGTCGAGCGCTATACCGGCCAGGCCACCCCGCGCGAGCGCATCCTGGACGTAACGGAGCGCCTGTCGCACCGCGAACAGAACATCGCGCTGATCGGCATGCCGGGCTCGGGCAAGACCCGCGTGGGTGAGCAGATTGCCCTGCTCACGGGTCGCGAGCACATCGACCTGGATCACGCGCTCGAGGAGCGTCTGGGCATGCCCTGTGCCGACTTTATCGTCGAGCGCGGCGAGGTGGCCTTCCGCGAGCAGGAGACGGCGGCTCTGTCCGACATCTCCAAGCGCAGCGGCCTGGTGCTCTCAACCGGCGGCGGCGTGGTCACGCGTGACGAGAACTATCCGCTGTTGCACCAGAACAGCCAAATCGTGATGCTCAACCGCAAGCTCGATGAACTCGCCCACAAGGGCCGCCCCATCACCGCCCGCGACGGCATCGACAAGCTGGCCGAGCAGCGCATGCCGCGCTACCGCGCCTGGGCCGACTACATCATCGACTCACGCGACTGCGCCGCCAACACCGCCCAAGCCCTCCTCGAGACCCTCCCACCCGCTCTCTAACCTAAGCCACCACAAAGGGGACAGGCACCTTTGTGGTGGCTTTCCAACCGCAAAGGAAGCAACCATGAAAGCACTCGTCATCAACGGCCCCAACCTCAACATGCTCGGCATTCGCGAGCCGGGCATCTATGGCAGCGACAACTACGACCGCTTAGTGCAGATCTGCCAGGAAGCGGGCGCTGCACAGGGCTTCGACGAGGTCGAGGTCTTCCAGTCCAACCACGAGGGCAGCATCGTCGACAAGATCCAGGAGGCCTACGGCAAGGTCGACGGCATCGTCATCAATCCGGCGGCCTACACGCACACGAGCGTGGCGATCCTCGACGCACTCAAGGCTGTCGCCATCCCTACCGTCGAGGTCCACATCAGCGCCGTCGAGACCCGCGAGGACTTCCGCCAGGTGAGCTATGCACGCCTAGCCTGCTTCGCCACCATCACCGGAGAGGGCCTCCAAGGCTACGCCCACGCGTTGGAGCTGCTGGGGAAACGTCTCGAAAAGTAGCCTCGCGAGCAAATCCATCAACGCGATTCACACGCTAATAATGCCAGTGCCGCCAGCAGCAACCTCGCTACTGGCGGCACTTTATTACTGGCATATAATCATTGCAGTCACACAACGTCTGGAGACGCGCATGTTAAGCATCCATCTGGGGGATTACCCCGGTTCCATCTACGATACCGAAACCTATTTTAGGAACTCATACTTGGACTCATGGTTCGAAGACCCTATGGCCGCACAGATTATTAAAAGCGTGGACGGATCAGAGCTCATCGGTCCCCACAACATCGTAAGCAAACAGCTGGGCTCGATCACCCCACTCGAACTGTCCGGCGGCGTTAAGACGCTGCTGCTGGTGCGCAATCTCCCAAATATGGTGTTCAACGCATCCACCTGCGGAGACAACTGTGCCCGCTGGCTACTCAAGATCGGCAAAGAGCAGGATGTGATGGTGACCTTATTCCACATCATGAAATTCCCCTGGAAGAGCTTTGAAATCCGCATTGAAAACGATGGCCGCATCGTCAGAAACATGCAGGAGTTTGTCGGCGCCACGAATGACTTTTTGGATGTTGATGAGTAATGAAGGGAACGCATACCGTTGTCGTAGAGCGTGCAAAGGTCAAATACACACTCACGTTTAAGCGCAATATTTCCTTTATACGCGGCAACAGCGGCACGGGTAAAACGACGCTCATCTCGATGATTCGCGACTACAACGACCGAGGACCGGAAAGCGGCGTTGCACTCAGTTGCGACGTGCCTTGCGAAACGCTTTCCGGCAGACGCTGGGAGCGCGAGCTATCGATCATCGAAGATTCAATCGTCTTTCTAGATGAGGGTAACGAGTTTATCTACTCAAAGGACTTCGCCAAAGCCGTCAACGGCTCGTCCAACTATTTTGTTCTGATATCTCGTCGCGATGCCAACGAGCTCCCCTACAGCGTTGATGAGATCCTGAAGCTAGTCAACACGACAAGTAAAACAATCAATGGCCGCAAGAGCGACAGGCGCTTCTACTCGGTGACCAAGCCGCTATATGACCACACGGCAAGTATGCTGTATCAGGATCTAAATGTTGGATTCGAGGTACCCGACGCCGTAGTTGTCGAGGATAGCAAATCTGGCTATCAATTCTACGACGCTCTTTGCAACCGACTCGGGATCCCCTGCTATACCGCCACCGGCGTTGCGAATCTAAAACGTACGATTCACGAATGTCCCGAGCAAAACATCCTTGCTATTGGAGACGGAGCAGCATTTGGTCCCTACATCGAAAAGGTGCTCGGACAGCGCGTTTACAAGAACGTACGCTTGTTCCTCCCCGAATCATTCGAGTGGACACTCCTGCAATCTGGCCTCATTCCCAGTAACGATATCTTAAAAATCCTCGAGGATCCCTCAAGCTATATCGAAAGCCGCGACTACCTGAGCTGGGAGCGGTTCTTCACCGATGTGTTGATCAAATACTCGGCAGACACTCGCTACGCCTACAGAAAGGCAAAGCTCAATGAGCAGTACCTGAGGCCGCAGGCGATGAATGCAGTTGCAAACGTCTTGCCCGAGTGCCTGAAGGCAGACTAGATACAGCGGGGAGGGCCAAGTTGGTCCTCCCCGCTTTTGTTACGCCTTCTTGATCACGTACGCCAATCCAATATCGCAGGCACAGCGTACGATTGACGCGAAGAACCACGATGCTGGCAGCGTCATAAGCAGAGGCTTGCTCACGCTCGGCTCCAGCCCCCTTTGGCGCGCCGTATAACCAATCCACATCAGCAGCACAATAGCAGCTCACGCCACGGCTTCGGCCTAAACGTATACCCGGCAAGAACAAAGAACACCGGCATGTGAAAAAGCCCAGACCACCAAGCGGTCCGGGCTTAATAAACGATGGTGCTCCATGGCGGATTCGAACCGTCGACCTTGGGATTAGAAGTCCCCTGCTCTATCCAACTGAGCTAATGGAGCAAATAACCGCACGCCAAAGCAAGCGCAAGCCTGTCAGGCGCAAATAATTATAACCTAGTTGAACTGCTCACGGTACGCCTTGCAGACCTCACTGACCGGGCCGTCCATGCGAAGGTCACCCTTCTCAATCCAAACGGCACGCTGGCAGATGCGCTCAACCTGCTCCATGGAGTGCGAAACGAACAGAACCGTCACTTCGCCGCTCTGGATAAAGTGCTGGATGCGGGCCTCGCACTTCTGCTGGAAGAACACATCACCGACGGACAACGTCTCGTCAACGATCAGAATATCGGGCTCGGTAATCGTCGCGATTGCAAAGGCGATACGCGCCACCATGCCCGAGGAGAAGTTCTTGAGCGGCATATCGACAAAGTTCTGCAGCTCAGCGAATTCGATAATGCCGTCAAAGTTGGCGTCGATGAACTCCTTGGTATAGCCGAGCAGGGCGCCGTTCAGATAGATGTTCTCGCGGGCGGTCAGCTCGGGGTCAAAGCCGGCGCCAAGCTCAATCAGCGGCGCGATGTTACCGTGCACCTTAACGCTGCCCTCGCTAGGCTCAAGAACGCCAGCGATAATCTTGAGCATCGTAGACTTGCCGGAGCCATTGGTGCCGACCAGACCCACAACCTCGCCGCGATGAATATCAAACGAGATGTGCTTAAGCGCCCTAAACTCCTCAAAGAACAGCTCGTGCTTGGCAAGCTTAATGAAGTACTCCTTGAGGTTGGTCAGCGACTCGGACGCCATGTTAAAGATCATGGTGACGTCGTCGACCTCGACAGCCAGAGGCTGCTCGCTGTAATCAACAACAGATTCAGTCATCACAGCACTCCTTAGATGTAGAGGATAAATTTGCGCTCGGACTTATGGAACACGGTATAGCCAATAATAAGCGCAAGAACCGCCCAAGCGACGCACATACCAAACGTCATAAGCGAGGGCGTAGTCTGGAACAGGAAGATATCGCGCATAAACTGCAGGTAGTTGAACATGGGGTTCGCATACATCAAGATACGCACGAGATGCGGCATTTGCGCAATATAGTCAGTCGTCCAGAAGATGGGCGTAATGTAAGTCCACGCCGTAATGACGACGCTCCACAGATGCATAACGTCGCGGAAGAAGACCGTAAGGGCAGAGAGCATCATGCCCAGGCCCATGCAGAAGCACATAAGCAGCAGCAGGCAAACCGGCAACAGAATCAGGTGCCAAGAAGGCATAACGCGGAACCACAGCATGACGATGGCGACGGCGACCAGCGAGAAGGCAAAGTTGACCAGCGAGAAGAGCACCTTCTGCACCGGGAAAACCCAGCGGTGCACCTTAACCTTCTTGAGCAGAGGGGCAGCGCCCACGATCGACGTCAGGGCCTGGTTAGTAGACTCAGACATGACGGCAAAGGTGATGTTACCCACGATCAAGTACAGCGGGTACATCTCGGGCGTCATTGAGCCATTGCGGCCCTGGCCAAAAATCGTCGAGAACACGATGGCCATGACGATCATCATCAGCAGCGGGTTGAGCACCGACCATGCGACGCCCAGAACGCTACGGCGATACTTGATCTTAAAATCCTTGGTAACCAGCTGACGAAGGATAAACGCGTCCTTCTCAAATTCGTTCTTAGCAAACGTCGCAGGCAGACTGCGAGTTTCTTGTTGCTTTGTCTGATCCGACACGGATGCAACTCCTTTACTCGTAATCGTTGACAAACGAACAGTATAGACCCGACGGCCATGCAAACGATTCGCGCAACAAAACTGGAGAACTAACCCACATCTTAGGATGCCAGGCCCAAACGGCTATACTTTCTAGGATTGAATGTATAAGGAGCATTAAGTGAATTCTGAATCCATCGCCGTCATCATCCCTTGCTACAACGAAGCGCTCACGATCGGCAAAGTCATCGACGACTTTCACCGCGAGCTTCCGCAGGCGACGGTCTATGTCTATGACAACAACTCGTCGGACGATACCTCACGCATTGCCACCGAGCACGGCGCCACAGTCCGCTTTGAGCCCCGTCAGGGAAAGGGCAACGTGTGCCGCCAGATGTTTCGCGATATCGACGCCGATTGCTACCTGATGGTCGACGGAGACGACACCTACCCCGCCGAGGCGGCCAAGGCCCTCTGCGAGCCCATCCTTAACGGCACGGCCGACATGACCGTAGGCGATCGCCTTTCCAACGGCACCTACGCCGAGGAGAACAAGCGTGCCTTCCACGGCTTTGGCAATAATCTGGTCCGCGCCATGATCAAGTGGATCTATGGCTACAGCTTCGATGACGTCATGACAGGCTACCGCGCCATGAGCCGCCCGTTCGTTAAAACCTTCCCAGTGCTTTCCGAGGGCTTTCAGATCGAAACCGAGCTCTCGATCCACGCCGTCGACCACCGCTGGCGCATCAAAGATGTGCCCATCGAGTACCGCGACCGTCCCGAGGGTTCCGAGTCCAAACTCAACACCGTGAGCGACGGCATTAAAGTCGTTGCGATGATCGGCACGCTGTTCAAGGACTATCGCCCGCTGAAGTTCTTCAGCCTCGTTGCGCTTCTGTTCGCGGTATTCGGCCTCGCCCTGGGCATGCCCATCGTTGTCGAATATTTCCAGACCGGCCTCGTCCCGCGCTTCCCCACCGCTATGCTCGCCGCCTCGTTTATGTTCCTGTGCGGCCTGAGCCTTGCGACCGGCTTCATCCTAGATTCTGTAGCAAAGGTCGAAAAAAAGCAGTGGGAGGTCAACGTGTACAGCAAATACGCCTACGACGACCAGCCCGGCCACCCTACTTCCATGCCAAGCGAGAGGTAGATCTTCCGCAAAATACTATTGGCACCACTGCGCAGATAGCCACCAACAAGAAAAGCCGCCGTTAAAGAACGGCGGCTTTTACTCTCGAAAAGTTAATAGCGGCTAGAGCGTCTTGATGTACTCCCCCAGCTCTTCCTCCCAGTCGGGCATGTGGAAGCCGGCAGCCTCGAGCTTGGACAGGTCGAGCGCGGAGTGGACCGGGCGCGGGGCGACGGGGCCCTCGGCGCTCGCGTAGTAGTCGGCGGTCGATACCGGCACGACCCTGTCCCCGTTGCCGTTGGCGGCCTCGAAGACGGCGCGGGCGATATCGGCCCAGGACTTGACGGTGCCGGAGCCGGTGCAGTCGTAGGTGCCGTAGGGGGCGTGCGTCCCCAGCACGTGGAAGATGGCCTCGGCCATGTCGCGCGTGAAGGTCAGGCGGCCCAGCTGGTCGTCAACGACCGTGACCTGCTCGAGCCCGTCCTCGGGGTCGGCGACGCGGTCGGACAGGCCCTTCATCGTCTTGACGAAGTTGCGGCCCTCGCCGATGACCCAGCTGGAGCGCATGATGTAGTGGCGCGGGCACCCGGCCACGGCGATGTCGCCGGCGGCCTTGGTCTGGCCGTAGACGGACAGCGGGCTGAGGGGCTCGTCCTCGTCATGCACCTCGGCGGTGCCGTCGAAGACGTAGTCGCTGGACACGTGGACGAGGGTGATGCCGTG
>DBFDDV010000077.1:0-10074 GCA_048302525.1 Collinsella sp.
TGTGCTGCCTCAGCTGCAGCAGCAGGAACAGCCGGCTGCAGTCGAGAACAAGTCGTCTAAAAAGAAGGTCGCGGCAGCTAACAAGAAAGCGCACGAGGCCTACGAGGGCGTGGTTGCGCGTTACGAGGACTTTGTGAGCTATTGCGAACAGAAGGGAGCTGGTACTGCCAACTACGACGACTGGGCTCTGGGGCGCGGCGATGATTCTGGGCTGGGGCAGATATTCGTTTATGACAGCCAGAATGCTCCCGGCATTTTAAACTACTACTTTGCTTTCGATGATTTGAACGGTGACGGAATTGACGAGCTGCTTATTGGGTCTGTCGATGCGCAGAACGATATTTCGGCGATTGTAGGTGCCTACTGCTTTGTTGATGGAAAGGCCGTTTCGGTTATGCCTTCGTCAGAGATGGTAGAAGGCTCCAACAATATGACGAATCGGTATGACGGTTTTATTGCTCAGGGTGAGAGCCAAGTCATTACTGTCTGCAAGGACGGCATCGTTAAATTTACTTGTAGTCAGGATTGTAACCAGGCAGATTTCTATATTTCGCTTACTGCAAAGGGTCCTGAGGTCGTAGACGCGGTGCAAATTCAAAATAAGGAATTCGATAGACAGAATGGCACCTACTTGGTGAGGACCGTCGAGGATGGTGGCAAACCACAGGAGACGATGGTCCAGGGGCGTGAAGAAGCGTGCAAAATTCTTGACGAGATTGCCGGGGAGCATCCGGAGGCCGACATTGAAAAGCCGTCTGCAAGCAGCGATATGTGGAAGGCATTCAAAGGGGCGGAGCCTTCGGAGAACTCTTTGAAGGACGGCTCTGGCACCGCAGACGATCGAACTGGCGCATCTCAAGCACCATCTGAAGCGGCATCCGATAGCGGCGACGATGGCGTGATCGCCGACATGGATGCGTTCATTGCAAACGCCAAGCGCGAGTTGATTGTGCCAGATGACGCCTCTATTACGTACAAGGTCGCTGATAGGCCAAGCTATTGGGAGGGGGCGGCAACGTACGTTTGGTACGTCGAGTTTTATAAAGACGGAAAGGTCGTAGCGTCCGCGGAATGCGGCTCTGAAGGGTATCCGTGCCGGTCGATTATGGCCTATCACGAGAGCTAGTAACTTTAGCCGAGGCATTTTGGCATTACGGCGTGCGCGGCTCCTATACCTTTCCCCTTGTTCCATCCGACGAGTTTAGTTACAGCTAAAACGGCCGTTACGAAGAGCTGACCGAGAGTCCGAAGACGCTCGCCCGCTAAGCGGGTATGCCCCAAAAGGGTATCTGGGGTTCGAACCCTCCCGGTTCTTCGTCAGTTGACCAAAGGTGCGACATTATTGCCGCTCGCCGGCGGGTGACTAAATGCGATGACTTGAGGGCTATAATTAACCGAGCTAAGTTGGGGGATAGATTGAGACGCACGGGCTTTCGATGCGCCTGTCGGCTCGGCATTTCGCAATTCATTAGACACGCGGAGCGCGTGGTTTGGGATTAACGAAAGGAATCAGCATGTCTCTGTTCCATAGCGATAACGAAAAGGAAGAAAAACACAGCGGAATACTCGGTGCCTTTTCTGTCGACAATATCAAATGGGAGCCTGGCAACAACGAAGATGCCTCGCTTGTCTCATTCCGCTATCCCTACGAGGATTTCCCCAACGGGTCCTATCTTCAGGTTGCGCAATCGCAGATTGCCGTTTTTACCAACAATATGGGGGCGGGCAGTTCTACTGACGCTTCGGGTGCCGGCGATTCTCAGGTAAGCGTGTTTGTCGGTCCGTGCAAGATCAAGCTCGACACGGGAGACAGCCGATTCGCCCCGTTCCGCAATGCCGCTCATTCGCTTACCGGCGGTAGCTCGGCGTTTCATTCCGTTGTGTACTTTATCAATACCAACTACATGAACGAGCTACGCTGGGGCACGACCGAGCCCATCATCGTTCAAGACCCTGAGGAAGACGTCAACGTTCACGTTCGCGCCTTCGGTTTGTTTGGCGCGCATATCGAGCAGAACGACTCGAGTCTGGTTCCCATTCAGGTGAGGAAGTTCCTTGTTAAGGTCGTGGGCACGCGAGATCGCTATACGCGAGAAGAACTTACCTCCTTTATGCGGGCAAAAATCCTTGAGTATGTTCCCGACTTGCTTGCTAAGGCGATTGTTGACCAAGGGGTTTCCGTTCTAAAAATCGCGACACATCTGAGCGACTTCTCGTCTCAGATGCAGGGCAGGCTCGTTAACTATTTCGATGAGTTTGGCCTCACGCTCGATAACTTCTCGTTCAATAGCATCAAACCCTTCGAAGATGATCTTGCCGCCATCAACGAGATGAAGATCCAACGTAAGCGGAGCATTCTCGAGGCGCAGGGTAACGCCGCCCAGATGGACATCGAGTCCGAGGCGCTTGCCAGGAAACGTGCGCGCGAAGGCTACGACTATCAGCAGGAGCGCGGTATGGACGTAATGCAGAGCGCTGCGGACAATGAGGGAAGTGCCGCATCGGGCCTCATGGGAGCCGGCATGGGACTCGGCATGGGCGTTGGCATGGGCGGTGCATTTGGAGCTGGCTTTTCCAACTTGGCCAACCAGACCCTGGGCACTGTTACCCCCATGGTCGGAACGACTCCCGCGTCCGCAAGTATGCAAAACGGTCCCGTGTGCCCCAGTTGCGGAAACGTTAATCCGATGGGTGCTAAGTTCTGCCCGCAATGCGGACAGAAGCTCGAGCAGGGCGTTGCGTGTTTGGCGTGCGGGCATCTTAACCCGGCCGGTGCCAAGTTCTGTCTTGAGTGCGGGAACCGGTTGGCCTCGCCAAAGTGTCCGAGCTGCGGAGCTGAGTTGCCCGAGGGGACCAAATTTTGCCCCGATTGCGGAACTAAGATCCAATAAGGAGAAACAAAGATGAACGGTTCTGTTAAACGTGTCATTTTGGGCGAGGCAATCGTCCTGGTGGCGTGGCTTGTAATCATGTTTGTCTGCAAAAACGCGCTGATGAATCCTATCGTCTTTGCTATGTCGCTTGGCTTTGGGGTTTTGGCTTTTGCGGTGGCTTCGATTTCGGCTACCATGTCCGATAGGCAGTCCACGGTCAAAAGCACGACCGAAATCCATTATTTGCCGGTCGCATCCAGCTGTGCCTACTTTGTCGTTGCCCTTCTGGCCAACACGTACTTTGTGTTTGCGGCATATGGGTGGGGCGGCAGCACGATTCCAGTTGTCGTAAACGTTGTCCTTCTTGCTGTGCTTGTCCTTGTGCAGATGGGTCTAGCCTTCAATGCCCGCCAGGTGGACCAAAAGGTTGCCGCCGTGGCGGCAAAGACGGTTCAAACGGCGCAATTTGCATCGTATGTGGGACAGCTCCTTGCCGTAGCGCAAGACGCTCAGGTCAAAGCCGAACTCAAAGTGCTCAAAGACGACATCTCCTTTAGTTCCAACATGTCGCAGCCCCATGCTCAAGAGATTGAGCGACAGTTCTCCGCTGCGCTCGAGGCCGTCTCGAATTCCATGAGTGCCGATGAGCCAGCAGATGTTACGGTTGGCCTTGTCCATGATGCGCGCCGTATCTGGAAAAAGCGCAATGCGGCGCTGACCGCTGTCAAATAAGAACTCGTGTTGCTTTTTGCCAGGGCACTTTGATGGTTGAAGTGGGGGAAGCTATTGGAAATCAACGGAATAACTTGCGAGGGCTGCGGCAGCACCGATGTCGAGTTTGACCCCGCAACGCGAAAGGTTCATTGCAACCAGTGCGGCCGCGAGATGTATTATTCGCGGGCGCGTCTGGGGGCCACGGGCAAAGTCGCGTTTGCCAAGGACAATGCCATCAAGTTTTTTAAGGGTGGTAACTTTCCGGAGGCCCGCAAATTTGCCGCGGACGTGCTCAATATGATGCAAGACAACGCGGCGGCACAGTTTATGGTTGCTTACTGCGATGAGTTTTGTGAAGGTCTTTCGGGTTCGATGGTGGTTTTCTTTAAAAGGGCCGAAGATATCCCTCTCGAATATGACGAAGTGCGTGACTTGATCGACTTGTTTGAGTCGACGCTCTACAACATGCGTGACTTTGAGGTTCAGATGGTATCGCTCGTGGTCGCCAATATGCAGAGCATGGAGGATCGGCCTCGGCTTGAGAGCTTTATCGATGCTGTGTGCCCGTTCTGCATAGCGCGGTATGCTTCGGAAGACTTTATGACTGCAGAGCGGGAGAGTTTCTATCAAGATATCGCCACCAACTGCAACATACCCAAAACGTGTCTCGCACTACTCAAGGGCATTAGAGAGAACCCCGGGTCCCCCTATAAAACTGGTTCGTTTGCGTTACGAAGAAGGACCTCGTACTTTCTCGAACACTATGTGGAGCCCGTCGGGCGCATCGTCAATTCGATGAAGGCAAGCCAATACAAACAGAAGTTTCTTGTGGCCTATCAGCAGGTGTCCGAGCAATACCGAAGCATGGCCTCTCAATAAAGCAGATGGCGGGCGCTTACTCGCTTAAAGCTATTGGATGATCTAAACAGTGCAAACTGAAAGGTGGTACAGATGAGTGATTCGGGAGTAGATACTGTCCTTATCGAGCGCAGGATCGCCGCTATTGGAACAAAAGTTGACCAGATGACCACGAAGGTCGATAAGGTCGAATCGCAAATGGAGGAAGTGCGGAAGGACCTTAAAAAGCTCCGAAAGGACTTTCTCGAGATGATGCTCGAGCAGCGTCGTACCGCCGCACTTGAGCAGGCGACTACGGAGCTCGTGAGCGTTCGGCAGGAGATGGACAAAAAGTTCGGCAACTACTCAGTGGTTCGAAACACCATGGTCGGTATTCTCCAGGCAACCGATGCGGCGCTCGTGCGCAAGGCGACGATTTCGACGGTCTCCGAGGAGTTAATGATCTCTACCCCGGACTACTGGCTGGCACCTGTCCTGGTTGCCCTTGCGGCATGGATCAACAACAACCGAGATCTTGCAGAGCGCGCAATACGCGAGGCTGTCAAACGTGACAACGAGCACACGTCGCTTGCGATGGCTCTGATCTGCAGACGTAATAACCGCACGGCTACGTGCTACGAATGGCTAGCGCGCTACTTCTCGACGCAAAACGCCACCCGCATCGATGCCGATGCGATGGTCTACATCGATGCCTATATCAACGGCATCTTCGGAACCGACGAAAAGCACCTGTGCGACGACTATATGGCGGGCTGGATCGAGCAGATCAGAAATCAGAGCCCTGAGTTCGAGAATGAGCAGTCAGAGTCATGGGCGGAGTACTTTACCGGCTACGAGGAGGATATGAGCTCGAGATATCCGGCGCTCAAGGTGGTGGTCAAGGAGTTTGACTACATCAATAAGTATCTCGGAAAAGTCGAGGCAATCGAGAGCATATCCAATGACTTCGCCGACCTCAAGGCTTCTGATGTTGACGAGAGGACGCTTGCCGAGCAGGTTGACAGGCATTTGATGGAGCTCGTTAACTCCGATGACTCCAAGGAGCGAAATTTGCGCCGCCAGGAGGAGTATCTTCTTGCGGTCAAGGCATTTGGCGGAGACGTGGAGCGCGCTCGAGAGCTCGTCAATCGTCGCCGCGATGAGAAGCGTCAGCAGACGATGAACATCATCGACCAGATGACACGCTCGATGCGCGACCAGAGTGCGTCTGTGGATGTGCATAAGAAGAAGACCGCGATTCAGTTTTTGGGTTCCTACATCAACGGTGGTTTCAACCGGTATCGCAAGAGCGACATCCCCGAATTTCCGCAGGCGATCACCCTTGACTTCGACGGATGGACAAGCAGGGCGGTTACCGGCGATGAGGGTAATGTGCTGCGCGGCGATTATGTTCGCTCTGTCGGTGAAGAGAAGAAAAAGGAGCTCGCTGAGCTTGATGTCAAGGTTGCGAAGGGCAACAAGAGCCACAAGATAGCGGCCGTTGTCCTCGCTGTTTTGGGAGTAGCTTTCTTTGCATTTGTAAACCAGGTTATTGGCATTTTGCTTCTTGCGGGGGCTGGCTATTGTCTAGTAAAGACGAGCCTCTCGGGCAAGCAGCGCGCTGCGGAGGCAGAAGAGATTGAGGCCAAATACTCCAAACGCATCCAGGAAGGCTGTTCCGAGATCGATCTGGCGCTTAATCAGTGGAAGAGCGCGAAGGAAACTGCGGCCGAGCGCAGCGACCTGCTTAAGCTTGAGAAGGTTGCCTAGCCGGTAGGATTTGTCTCGATAATCCATGAATGGAGTGAAAAAGATGGCTGATGAAGTGACTGATTTCGACCATAACGATGCTGCAATGCAGGACCTCGATGCATTGAGCGAGCTCGATAGTCTGTTTGAAGAGGACGAGCGACTGAAGCAAGCTGAGAACAATGTTTTGACCCAAAATCTCACGGGCTTTGCAAACTGCTTTCCCGATTGGGATTTGCATCCGCCGGTAGCGTAGAAAAGCGCTTGAAGCACAAGCTGCGATCATTTGGAAACATCGATGTTTCTGCGGGCTAGAAGCCATGGGGCTTTTGGCCCGCTGGCTTTCATATGCCGGTCGGCGGCATAGGGCATCAACCGTATTCTAGGTTCTTGGACGCCAGGCCGACTCGCTTCGGATCGGGCGCTACACCACCTTTCTCGACACTACCAATCTGACAGGGCCTCGTCCGTTCTCGGGCGGGGCCCTTTTGCGCGGCCTTTCATGTTTGCTATACTGCTAGCAAGTAGAGAGGAGCCGCTATGGGTGCAGCAACGGTGCAGCTCAACACACGAATCGATCCTATGCTCAAAGCTGGTGGCGATGCGGTGCTAACTCGCAATGGGTTGGGACCGAGCGATGCCATTCGTGCACTTTGGGTCTATCTCGTCGAGCATCAAACGTTGCCGGGATTTATGGTGGCGGATAAGCGGGAGGCGCCCCGTGTGGAGAGCCTCGCCGAACAGGGGTGTGGCCTGGCTTTTTCCTCGTTGGGGATGAGTGCGTCGGATTTCGCATCGGCCGAATCTTCGGCGGACGACTGGGATGCCGTACGAGATGATATGTATGATGCGATGATTGCCGACATTGAGGCGAATTGTCGATGATTGAGGCAAAGCATCTCTTGGTAGATACGAACGTTTGGCTCGATTATTACCTGCAAGAAGGGGCGTTCGACGAAGCGAAAAGATTGGTTGAACTGGCCGAGGCGGGAAAGATCGACCTTCTGTATGCGCCAACGACGGCAAAGGATGTGTTCTATATTTTGCCTCGTCGTCTAGCCCGGCGGAATGCGAATGGGATTAACGTATCGTTTGCCTCGGCGTCATGGGCCTGCATCGAGCATATGATGCAGGTGGCGACGGCCTCTCCGCTTTCGTTGGCAGAGTGCGAAATGGCGCGCATGCTTGGCAAGCGCATGCCGGATCTTGAAGACAACCTCATCATCGCTTCGGGCGAGACGGCAGATGTCGACTATGTGGTCACGGGCGACCGGCGCATGCTGGAGGCGATGCCCGAAGTTTGCCTGACGCCTGCCCGCACTCTCGAGATGATTGGAATCCTCGACTAACCTTGCCTGCCTCGTTTCGATATCATATGGGGCATTGTGAACCTCATACAACTTTGGAGGACGGTATGGCAGATAACGCCGAGATGCTATTCTCGCCTGAGCTGGTGTTTTTTGATTGGGAGTGTGCGACGCCGGATGAGGTGTTTGCGCGGCTCGAGGGCGAGCTTGCTCCACGTGGCTACATTGCCGAGGGTTGGCTCGACGCCGTTCGCACGCGCGAGGATGCCTATCCCACGGGTCTTGCCATGCCGGCGGCAAACATTGCCATTCCGCATACCGATCCGGGGTTTGTGGCCAAGCCCTATATCGCGGTGGTGAAGCCCGCCGCGCCCGTGACATTTAACGCTATGGCTGGCATGGGCGCTCCGGTGTCGGCGCAGATCGTCATTAATCTGGGCATCGCCGAGCCGGGAGGCCAGGTCGAAGCCCTGCAGGCGCTCATGAACATCTTTATGGACGCCGATGCCGCAGCCGACGTGCTCGGCCAGACCACGTCCCAGGGCATGGTCGACGCCATCCGCCGTCACTTCTAAGGTGGGGCTGAGCCGGCACTTGGGGACGTTCCTTTTCTGCCGGCAGTTAGGGACAGTTCCCAAGTGTCGGCACATAAAGAACGTCCAACTGCCAAGTGCCACATCTGTCCCCTTTGCACCAAAATGGTGCAGATTAACCTGTCCCCAATGCACCAAGCGTGCCGCGGGGGCCGCGTTGTGACACAATGGCGTTTGTTCGATTCGTTATGCGAAAGGCCAACTATGGCAAATAAGAAAAAGAACCCTGCGCCCGAGCCGACGCCCGAGCAGCAGGCTTGCGCTGCCTCCAGCTCTCGCAAGAAGCAGCGCAAGACGTACGTGTCTAAGACCGTCAAGATCGTCCTGGTGGTCATCGGCGTGCTGGCGATGCTGCTTTCCGTCTCGGCGATGGCGTGCTCCGGCCTTATGTCGCAGGCCGAGGACACCTCGGGCTACAAGCTGACCGGCGGTGTTGCTGCAACTATCAACGGCACCAACCTCACCGAGGACACCGTGACCAAGCAGATCATGAGCATGCGCACGTCCTACGGCTACACCAAGGATAAGGATTGGGCGCAGTATCTGGTCGACAACGACCTCACGCCCAAGAAGTACCGCAAGCAACTCATCGACTCCTACGCGCAGCAGATTCTGCTTCAACAGGCACAGAAGGAGAACGGCGTGACGGTGTCGGACGAGGAGGTCGAGAAGGCTTGGAAGGACGCGTGCAAGAGCGCGGGCGGCGCCAAGGCCTTTAAGAAGACCCTCAAGACCTACGGCTATACCGAGGACACCTACAAGGACTCACTCAAGGAGAGTCTGGCGCAGCAGAAACTCAAGGATGCCGTCGCGCCCACGAGCAAGCCCAAGGACAGCGAGATTGTCGATTACATCAACGAAAACCTGTCCAGCTACAACGACGCCCGCCGCTCGTCGAACATCCTGATCAAGGTTGATTCTGACGCTTCCGACGAGGACAAGGCTGCCGCCAAGGCCAAGGCGCAGGAGTGCCTGGACAAGATCAACTCCGGTGAGCTGAGCTTTGAGGACGCCGTTGAGCAGTACTCCGAGGACACCGGTTCCAAGGAGAAGAAGGGCGATGTGGGCTGGGATAAGCTCACCACTTTCGTCGACAGCTACCAGACGGCGCTCGAGGGACTCTACAAGGGCGACGTGAGCGAAGTCGTCGAGTCGACCTATGGCTACCACATCATCAAGTGCACCGACTACTTCCATGTCGATAATCAGGTTGATGACATCAACCAGGTGCCCAAGGACATCAAAAAGTACGTCTCCAACGTGGTGAAGACGCAAGCGGCCAGCACCGCGTACAGCGAGTGGCTGGAGCAGTACAAGAAGGATGCCGACATCACCGTCAACCCCATGCCCAAGGACGTACCCTATAACGTGAGTCTGAAGGGCGTCACCAAGAGTTCGACCGACGATTCGTCGAAGACTGAGTAACCATGGGGCGGTGCTCGCGTGAGTGCCGCCCACGCTATTAGAGAGGATTTGCAGATGACCAACGAAGAGCTGCAGAAAGAAATGATCGTGGCCATGAAGGCCAAGGACAAGGTTCGCCTGTCTATCATTCGCCAGGTTAAGGCCGAGGTGAAGAACATCGAGGTCAACGAGCGCCGCGACGTGACCGAGGAAGACGTCAACAGCATGATCAAGCGTCTGATTAAGCAGACGAGCGAGACGTTGGAGATGTCCATCAAGGCCGGCACCGACCAGGAGCGTACCGACAACCTGACCGAGCAGGTCAAGATTCTGGAGAGCCTGCTGCCCGCGCAGGTTTCGGGCGAGGAGCTCGAGGCCCTGATCGAGCAGGTTATCGCCGAGCTGGGTGCCACGTCCAAGAAGCAGATGGGCCAGGTCATGGGTGCGCTGGGCAAGGCCACCGGCGGCAACTTCGATAAGCCGGCCGCGGCAAAGATCGTCGGCGCAAAGCTGGCTTAAGGGCCGAGCGGTACATAGTTGATGTTGAGGGGGCGTGACCATTGTGGTCACGCCCCTTTTTGCTGGGCTGGGCACTCA
>DBFDDV010000078.1:0-5025 GCA_048302525.1 Collinsella sp.
CGATGTGCCAGCGGGTGCGCCGCCAGATAGACCTCGGTCAGTTGCGTACGATCGACATGCGTGTAGATCTGCGTGGTCGATATATCGGCATGCCCCAAGATCTCCTGTAGCACACGGAGGTCTGCGCCGCCCGCAAGCATATGGGTGGCAAAGGAGTGACGCAGCGTATGGGGATGGAGCCCCACCAGTCCCACCTGGCGCCCGTAGCGCTCACAGATGGCATGGATGCCCTGGCGCGACAGACGGCGGCCGTTCTTATTTAAAAAGACCGCCGAGGTCTCTGTTCCGCGGGCATGGGCCGCCAAGCGAGAACGCCCCTCAGTTACATAGAGCGCCAGAGCTCGCGCCGCGCTTCCCACCAGCGGGGACAGGCGTTCCTTTGAGCCCTTACCGCGAACGAGCACAAAGCCATCGTCGATATGGATATCGCCCACATCGAGCCCCACCAACTCGCTCACACGCAAACCGCATCCGTAGAGCACTTCCAAGATGGCATGGTCACGCAAGCCCATCTCGCCCTCGGGGAAATCTTGATCGAGCAGCGCCGAGACATCCTCCACCGATACATACTCCGGCAAACGCTCAGCCTTTTTAGGCAGGCGCAACGCCGCCGTTGGATTTTGGGCTACAGCCCCATCGCGCACCAAAAAGGCATGCAGGCCCTTCACGGCCGCAAGCGCACGCTCCACCGAGGCATCGGAATAGCCCCCATCGCGACGGTCGGCAACAAAGCCCTCCACGACTTGACGGGTCACCTCTTCAAAAGACACAATACCAGCCCGCTCCAGATAGGCGCAGTACGTCGTCAGGTCACGACGATAGGCCGCAATCGTGTTGCGCGCCAAACCCCGCTCGACCGCGAGGTAATCGAGATACTCCCCCGCCGCCACGGCGAGCGACGAGGGAGTAGCTTCGGTATGTTCCTTATTCGCCGGCACCCTTAGTCCGTAGCGAGGTTCTTGGGCGTCACCTGCAAGCGATCGACGCCCTCATGCTGGCCGATCGAGGCGCGCACGAACTCGCGGAACAGCGGCTGCGGGTTGGTCGGGCGGCTCTTGAACTCGGGATGAGCCTGGGTTGCCACATACCACGGATGCACGTCGCGCGGCAGCTCGACCATCTCGACCAGGCGCTCGTCGGGCGAAAGACCAGAGATAACCAGACCAGCGCCCTCGAGCTGGTCACGGAAGGCGTTGTTGAACTCAAAGCGGTGACGGTGACGCTCGTAGACGAGCTCCTCGCCATATGCCTCGCGCGCGAGGGTATCGGCGGCAAGCTTGCACGGATAGGCGCCCAGGCGCATGGTGCCGCCCTTCTCGGTCACGTCCTCCTGCGAGCTCATCAGGTCGATGACACTATACGGGCCATCCGGATCGAACTCGGAAGAGCTGGCACCGGCAAGGCCGACCACGTTGCGGGCAAATTCGCACACGGCCACCTGCATACCCAGGCAAATGCCCAGATACGGAATCTTGTGCTCACGGGCAAACTCGGCCGCGAGGATCTTGCCCTCCAGGGCGCGCTTGCCAAAGCCGCCAGGGACCAGGATGCCCGAGGCGTCACCCAGGACCTCGGAGACGTTCTGCTCGTCGAGGCTCTCGCCATCGACCAGCTGTACATCAACGTGGCGATCGTAGAAGACGCCCGCATGGTGCAGGGCCTCGATAACCGACAGGTAGGCATCGGGCAGCTGCGTATACTTGCCCACGACGGCGATCTTCACCTTGTCGGCGTGCTGGTTGGCATGGTTCTGCTTGCGCAGGAACTCGTTCCACTGACTCATGTCGCGCTCACGCGGGTCAAGACCCAGACGCTCGCAAATGCGCAGGTCAAAGTCCTGCTCGGCGAGCAGCTGCGGAACATCGTAGATGCTCGCGCAGTCCTCGTTGGTAAAGACACAGTCGGTGTCGACGTCGCAGAAGCTTGCAATCTTGCCGCGGATGGCATCATCGATATGGTGGTCGGAGCGCAGAACGATAATATCGGGCTGGATACCAAAGCTGCGGAGCTCCTTGACGGAGTGCTGCGTCGGCTTGGTCTTGACCTCGTGGGCGGCGGCGATATAGGGAACAAGCGACACGTGGATGTAGCAGACGTTCTCGGGGCCGGCCTCCTTGCGGTACTGACGGATGGCCTCGACAAACGGTTGGGACTCGATGTCGCCGATCGTGCCGCCCAGCTCGGTGATGACTACATCGGAGCCGGTCTGCTCCTCGATGCGGCGGAACTTGTCCTTAATGGCATTGGTGACGTGAGGAATCACCTGCACGGTACCGCCCAAAAAGTCGCCGCGACGCTCGCGGGCGATCAAGCTCTTATAGATGGCGCCGGTCGTAAAGTTGGAATCGCGGGTCAGGTTCTCATCAATAAAGCGCTCGTAATGACCCAGGTCCAGGTCGGACTCGTAACCATCCTCGGTAACGAAGACCTCACCATGCTGGAAGGGGCTCATGGTACCGGGGTCGACGTTCAGATACGGATCAGCCTTCTGCATCGTTACTTTGTAGCCACGCGACTTGAGCAGACGGCCCAGCGAGGCCGCGGTGATACCCTTGCCCAGAGACGAAACCACGCCACCGGTTACGAACACATGCTTGGTCATATTGAGTTACCTGCGCTTCCCGTAGAAGTTGTTTATCCACATCTTACGGGTCTTCATTGTAATACTCGCGCCGCGGACCGTTCGCAATTTTTCTCGCGTGAGATTGCATTTCTCAATCTTGAAACAAAACGCCGCCCGGTTTCCCAGGCGGCGTCGCTATGGCAAGGGTTACATGCTGCTATCGATCAGAAACCTCGTCCTCAAGCATTTCTTGAACGAGCATGCCGGTACGGACGCCCTCAAGATACCATTCGCCACGTTCGGTGAGGCAAATGCCATTTGCAAGCTGACCGCCGTCGTCGCTATAACGCGAGACGACATCGATCATGCCTTCGGAATCCAAGCGATCGATTGCGGCGCGGGCACGATACGGCGAAACCCCCACGCACTCGGCAAGCGTTTTGCGCGAGAAACCATACGGCCCGCCATTGTCTTCAGTTTGCTGGTCGATCTCCATCAACACCAGCACCTCGACACGCTTCATATCGTTGACACTCGCACGACCCTTGCCCGCCATAGCAGCCTCCTCAAACCGAGCACGAGCATCTAACGCGCCGTGCGCGACCGACACACCTCACGATGGCAGGTAATATCCATCATGCGGCATCCCGCTAAGGATGAAACAGTTACGGTTATTGTATACCGCTCAAATTGTTTCCAGGCAGGTAAACAGCTATTTTTCGCCGAAATAGGCGCTTTGTTGATTAAAAAGCCGTACCGGGCGCTAACCCGATACGGCCAAAATGCAATGCAATTACCGCGGTGCTTCAAACTTAGCGATGGAAGAAACCGCGGCGCTCAAACTTGGGCTCGCAGCACACGTTGATACCCAGTTTGCGCAGTACCGTCTCGTCCGTCGGCGAGATGATCACGCTAAAGAAGGCATCGCAACCGCGCAACTGCTCCAGACCCGAAAGGACGCGAGCGGCCGTCTCACTCGTGGCCGAGGTGATCGACAGCGCCATAAGCGTCTCGTCGGTGTGAAGGCGCGGGTTTTTGCTGCCCAGAAAATGCGTCTTGAGCTTGCTGATGGGCTCGATCGCCTCATCGCTAATGACCTCGAGCTCAAGGTCGACGCCCGAGACATGCTTGAGGGCGTTCATAATGAGCGAACTTGCGGCGCCCAGGCGCGTGGAGGTCTTACCGGTCACCACGGAGCCATCGGGCATGACCATGGCACCCACGGGACCACCCGTCAGCTGCTCCCTGGTGAGGGCCGCCGAGCGCGCCGGTGAGTAGTTCTTATCGATGCCGGCTTTCTTCATAATAATCTTGAGACGATCGACTTGCTCATCGCCCACGCCGGTACGGCGCACATTTTCGACCGCGGTAAAGTAGCGGCGGACGATCTCCATCTTGGAAGCGTCGCGGCAGGCATCGTCATCGGTGATGGCAAAGCCGACCATATTGACGCCCATGTCCGTAGGGCTCTGGTAGGGGCTCTTGCCCAGGATCTTTTCCATCAGGGCACGGACTACCGGGAAGGCCTCGACGTCGCGGTTGTAGTTGACCGTGGTCTTGTTGTAGGCCTCAAGGTGGAACGAATCGATGATATTGGCGTCGTCGAGGTCAGCCGTGGCGGCCTCGTAGGCGATATTGACCGGATGCGTCAGAGGAAGATTCCAGACCGGGAAGGTCTCAAACTTGGCATAGCCGGCGGCGGTACCGTGCTTATGCTCGTGATACAGCTGCGAGAGGCAAGTGGCGAGCTTGCCCGAGCCAGGGCCGGGCGCCGTCACGACGACGAGCGGACGCGTGGTCTCGACAAACTCGTTCTTGCCGTAGCCATCGTCGGACACGATCAGATCGACATCGTGCGGATACCCCTCGATGGGATAGTGCAACTTGGCGGGAATGCCGAGCGCGTTCAGGCGGTTGCGGAACACATCGGCAGCAGGCTGGCCAGCGTACTGGGTGATGACCACAGCCGCGACGGCAAAGCCGTTGCCGCGGAACAGGTCAACCAGGCGCAGCACATCCTCGTCATAGGTAATGCCAAGGTCACCACGAGCCTTGTTTTTCTCGATGTGGTTCGCGTTGATCGCGATGATAACCTCGACATCGTCGGCAATGCTCTTGAGCATGCGGAACTTGCTGTCCGGCTCAAAACCCGGCAGCACGCGGCTCGCATGATAGTCATCGAACAGCTTACCGCCAAACTCCAAATAGAGCTTGCCGCCAAACTGCGAGATGCGCTCCTTAATATGAGCGGCCTGCAGCTCGATATATTTCGCGTTGTCGAAACCCTGGCGCATGTATGGCTCCCGTCCCGTTTCCAATTATTGTTCTAGGCGATTATAACGGAGCAGACCCTCCCCAACGCCCAAGCAATCAACTGGCACCAACCAAACACGCCATCGATAAGTTGCGGTGAAATAGTTCCCGTTTAACCCCTCAAGACGGCCAAACAGGAACTATTCCAC
>DBFDDV010000079.1:0-11845 GCA_048302525.1 Collinsella sp.
GGATTAACCTGCCTTGCGAATTGACCACTCCCCCACGCCCGTCAGGCGCTGGATCTGACGAATTGAAAGGCCGGCCCTCCGCATTGCAGCCAAAATCTCGTTTCGTTTGATTTTATCGAGAGCCTTGACATCGGAAAGCTCGCTCAGACCGAACGAGCGAATCAGTGATAACCCCACATCCAGGGCTTCATCCTCATCGATGCGCCCACCCGTTGGTGGACGAACGACCACACCATTCGATGCGCCCATAAAAGCCCGATAGTCACGAACGCGCGGAAACGCAAAGCGAACAAACGCTAAATCGACCGTCGCAATAGCCGGGTCGCGTTCAACATAATCCAGATGGCTGCTCCATCGATACTCATCGAACAGACAAATCCCGGCCTTTTGCGGATTGAAATGCACATATCGAATAGCATCGAGAAGATACTCATCGCTCAAAATAGGAGCGCTCGAAAATCTGTCCTGAAAAACATGGCCGACATGCCCATGCCGACGGTTATACCATGTCGCGTAGCAAGACATGACAAGATGCATGGCCTCGCTCACGTTATCATCGGGATCGCTTACAACAAGATGCACATGGTTGCCCATCAGACACCAAGCGATAAGTTTGATGTTGAATCGTAATACCGAGGACCGAACAAGTGACAGCAGCCGCTTCCTGTCTTCATCATCCTCAAACAGGAGCTGTTTGCCGTTGCCTCTCATCGTAATATGATACAGGCCAATCTGCGATTTCTGCCGCGGTTTTCTTGACATGGGCATCTCCTTGCTCTCATATCAAAACATACCGCCGCAGTGAATGCAAAGCAGCGAGAATCTACTCACCGATTATGCCGTCCACCTGCCGAAATGTCATCTATTGCTAAACGAAAATATGCTTAGATACACTTGAGCAACGAACGAATGCGTGAGCAAGCAAAAACCACCGCAAAGGCGCTTGTCCCCTTTGCGGTGGTTTTTTGCGCGGGCGTTAGGGACGGACCTGGCCGGTGCCGCGGAGCTTGTATTTGTAGGTGGTGAGGGCCTCGGCGGCAAAGGGGCCGCGGGCGTGGAGTTTTTGGGTCGAGATGCCGATCTCGGCACCCAGCCCAAACTCGCCGCCGTCAGTGAAGCGCGTGCTGGCGTTGGCATACACGGCCGAGGCATCGACTGCATCCAAGAAGCGCTCGCAGGCGTCCGCGTCCTCGGCAACGATGGCTTCGGAGTGCATGGTGCCGTAGCGGTTGATGTGTGCGATGGCCTCGTCCTCGTTCGCCACGACCTTCACGCTCATCTCGAGTGCCAGGTACTCACGGCCCCAATCCTCCTCAGTCGCGGCAACATAGTCGTCGCCCTCGGCAAGCCCAGCGTCAGCGCATGCAGCGCACGTGGCCTCGTCGCCGTGAATCAGCACGCCGTGGTCATGCAGCACGGCAACGACTGCGGGCAGGAAGCGATCAGCAACGGCACGGTCGACCAGCAGCGACTCGGCAGCGTTGCACACGCCCACGCGCTGGGTCTTGGCATTGACGATAATGTTGAGCGCCTTGTCAAAGTCGGCGGATTCATGCACGTAGATATGGCAGTTGCCCGTGCCCGTCTCGATCACCGGCACAAGCGACTCGCGCACGCAGCGCTGAATCAGGCCCGCACCGCCGCGCGGAATAAGCACGTCGACGATGCCGCGGAGCTTCATAAGCTCGCCGGTGGCCTCGCGGTCGGTAGACTCGATCATCGACACAGCCTCGCGCGGGAAACCCTGGACTTCAAGCGCATCGGCCAGCAGTTCGGCAATCATGGCGCACGAGTGATAGGCAAGCGAACCGCCGCGCAGGATGCAGGCGTTGCCGGTGCGGATGCAGATGCCCGCGGCGTCGGCCGTCACGTTGGGGCGCGCCTCGTAGACCATGGCGACCAGACCCAGCGGCACGCTCACACGGGTGAGGTCCACGCCGCTTGCAAGCACGCGGTGGTCGAGCACGCGGCCGACAGGATCGGGCAGCTCGGCGAGCTTCTCCAGGCCGGCGGCCATGCCCTCGACGCGCTCGGGCGTCAGCAACAAGCGATCGAGGAGCCCCGCCGAGGTGCCCGCATCGCGCGAGGCGGACATATCGAGCTCGTTAGCGGCAACGATGGAGTCGGCGCCATCGCGCAGCGCCGCGGCCATGGCGCGCACGGCCTCCTGACGCTGCTCATCGCTCGCCGTGGCAAGCGATGCCGACGCCGCCTTGGCAGCAACGGCAAGATCGTGGACATACGTAGCTATATCGACCGACATGGACGGCCCTTTCTCTTAGTTGTTTGCCAACCATGGTAGCCGATTTGCGCATGGCCTCGCCCGCGGCGGTAGAATTGGTCAACCCGAAACACCGCAACGAACGGAAGACTCACATGGCCCTCATCACTTCGTACAACGTCCCCGGCCTGTATGTCGAGGACCACAGCATCGACGTCCCCCTTGACTGGCGCGGCCTGGAGCCGGTGCTGTTAGCCGTCGGCAGCACCATGCGCCGCGGCGCCATGCCGGCGCCCATCGCCGGTGCGCCCGAGAGCATCAAGCTCTTCTACCGCGTGGTTTGCGCGCCCGACCGCATCAACGACGATCTGCCACTGCTCCTGTTTTTGCAGGGCGGCCCCGGCGGCGAGAGCCCGCGTCCGCTGTCGCCCACAAGCGACGGCTGGATCGAGGAAGCCGTCAAGCACTTCCGCGTCGTCCTGCCCGACCAGCGCGGCACCGGGCGCAGCAGCTGTGTGGACGGGCGCACGATCGCGGCTCTGGGCGAGCGCGCGGCAGCGGCCGGCTCCGATGCCGCACGCTCGCAGGCGGACTTCCTCAAGCGCCACCTCGCCAGCTCCATCGTGCGCGATTTTGAGTACCTGCGCCTGGTGGGCTTTGGCGGTAAGCCCTGGGTCACGCTCGGCCAGAGCTACGGCGGCTTTTTGACGCTGAGCTACCTGTCGCTCTTCCCCGAGGGCGTGGCGGCGAGCTTTACCTGTGGTGGCATCCCCCACGTCCCGGCGAGCGCCAGCGAGGTCTACGCGCACACCTTCCCGCGTATGGCCGCCAAGACGCAGCAGTATTACGGCCGCTACCCCGCCGACGTTGAGCGGGTGGCGGCCCTGGCCGATGCCATCGAGGAGCAAAAGCCCGTGCTGCCCGACGGCTCGCCAATGACGGTGGAGCGCCTGCAGCTTATGGGCAGCGACTTTGGCATGAAGCCGAGCTTTGAGCGCATGCATTGGATTATCGATCACGCTTTTGTTGACGGCGACGGCACACTGAGCTGCGGTGCCTCGGTATCCGATAGCTTTTTGATGCGCGCCTTCGAGCGCACCAACACGCGCACGAATCCGCTGTACTGGACGCTTCAGGAGTTCATCTACGCCGACGGCGACACCATGCCCATTCGCTGGGCCGCGGCAGAAGAGAAAGCTCATCGTGCCGAGTTCGACACGCTCGCGCGCCCGCTCATGTTTACCGGCGAGGCCATGTTCCCGTGGATGTTCGAGCAGATGCCCGAACTTAAGCCCTTCAAGCCCGCGATGGACCTGCTGATGGAAGACACCAGCTGGGACAAGATCTACGACCCGCAGCGTTTGGCATGCAACGAGGTGCCACTCCAGGCCGCGGTGTATTTCGACGACATGTACGTCGATTCGGGTATGCAGCTCGACACGCTCAGCCGCGTGGGCAACTCGCACGCCTGGGTGACCAACGAGTTCGAGCACGACGGCCTGCACGGCAGCGTGGTATTCAAGCACCTCTTCGACGAAGCCCTCAACCGAGGAGACCTGCGCCGAATCTTCTAGCAAAGGAGTGTCCCCACCTGCCGGCACAATAGGAACGTCCCCAAGTGCCGGCAGTGGGACCCCGCCGCCTCAACAAGTTGCGGTGAAATGGGGACTGTTAAAGGATTTAAAGCCGCCAAACCATCCCTATTTCACCGCAACTTACGATATGCCGGCGTTACGGCCACCGCAGGTAGAAGGCGGAAAGCGAAAACACCCCTAAGCGAGCAAGGTGACGTGAAAGAGGAGGGCATTGACCTTTTGGTCATGCCCGACGATTGAACGTCAGATTGCCGCTTAGGGGCGTTTGCAGCGTCAATTGGTTAGGCGAAGACGATTAAGTTATCTCGGTGGATCGCGGGTTTCTCGGCCAGGTCTGCCAGCAGGCGGTTGCTGGCAATCTGATCCTGGCGGCGGCCGGCAGCAAGCTCCAGCACGTCCGAATCGGCCTCGGCGATACCGCGGGCGACGACCATACCTCTCGGATCGCACACATCGAGCACATCGCCCTCGGCAAACTGGCCATCGACCTCGCGAATACCCACCGCAAGCAAGGAAGAGCCACGGCTAACCAGCGCCTTCGCAGCACCATCATCAACCGTCACCGACCCATGTGCCTTGTCGCCCAGCGCGATCCACAGCTTGCGGGGTGCGATGTCCAGACGCTCCGCCGGCGGATCGAACAGCGTGCCCACGCTCTCGCCGCGGGCGAGGCGCACGAGCGCATCGGGCTCCTCGCCCGAGCAAATCACGCTCTGAATGCCCGCCGTCATCAGGATGCGGCTCGCGCGGATCTTGGTAATCATGCCGCCCGTGCCCACCGATGTGGAAGAATCGCCCGCCGAGGCAATAATCTTGGCATCGATCTTATGCACGACAGGAACAAACTCGGCCGTGGGGTCCTCATGAGGATTGGCAGTATAGAGACCATCGATGTCCGAGAGCGTCACGCACAGATCGGCAGAAACCAGGCAGCTCACGAGCGCCGCCAGTGTGTCGTTGTCGCCAAACTTAATCTCGTCGACGGTAACGGTGTCGTTCTCGTTGACGACCGGCACCACGCCCAGCTCCACCAGACGCAGCAGGGCGTCGCGCGCGTGCAGGTAGGACGTGCGACGCGCCGTGTCGTGACGCGTGAGCAGCACGAGCGAGGTGAGCAGGTCGCGCGCATGGAACTCCTCGTCGTAGGCCGACGAGATGATGCACTGACCAGCCGAGGCGCAGGCCTGCAGGCTCGGAAGGTCGCCGACCGGCTTGCGGTCGAAGCCCAACACGGGATAGCCACAGGCAATAGCGCCCGAGCTCACCACGACCAGACGCCAGCCGAGCTTGTGCAGGGCTGCGGCTTGATCGGCAAGTCCGCCGATAAAGGCGCGGTTGACCTTGCCATCGGCGCCCACCACCGTGGACGAACCGATCTTTACCACCATCGTTTTATAAGAAGTCGTCATACGTCAAACCAATCAACTGTTCAGCGAACGGCCGAGCTGGCGGCCAAGGGAGCGTGACTCGCCCCTACCGCCCAAGGAATCATTTTGCCCAGGGGAAAGCCGAGGCCGCGGCCATGTTCTTGCGCACGAGCTCGTCGCGCACCTGAGCCAGGCCCTGCTCCATGCCCACCACATAGGTCTGCGGGTACAGGAAGCGCTTGAAAGCTGCGTCCAGATGATCGAGCGCCCAAACACAGCGCTCGCGCGCGTCCTGGATGCTCTCACGCGGAGCCACTGCACTGCCATCGCGCACGATCGGCACCAGCAGCTCGCGATACTCAAGCTCCGACACGTCGGTCACCAGGGCGGCATCATTCACGGCCACGAGGGTATTGCCGCGCGCGGCGCCCTCCCCCACCAGATGGTCCTCGTCGTAGATCATGTCGCAGACCGGGCCGCCAAAGCCGTCGTAATAACGGCGCACGCGCTGCACGCCCGGGATCGTGCGCTTGTAGGGCTGCTCGGAGAGCTTGACCACCGGCGTCCACGGGTCGGCCTCGCTCGCACGGCGGGCGGAAAGCTTGTACACGCCGCCCAGCGCCGGCTGGTCATAGCAGGTCGCGAGCTTGGTACCCACGCCAAAGCTGTCGATGGGCGCGCCCTGGTCGAGCAGCGACTGAATCGTGTACTCGTCAAGATCGTTGGAAACCGAGATCCCCACATAGGGCAGGCCCTCGGCATCGAAACGGCCGCGAACATACTTGGAGAGCTTGGCGAGGTCGCCGGAGTCGATGCGAATAGCCGACAGACGCTCGCCCACCGCCTCCATCTCCTTGGCAACCGTAATGGCATGCTCGCAGCCCTCACGCACATCGTAGGTGTCGATGAGCAGCGTGCAGTTCTTGGGGCTCGACTTGGCAAAGGCACGGAAGGCCTCGAGCTCGGAGTCGAAGCTCATCACCCAGCTGTGCGCATGCGTGCCAAAGACGGGAATACCGTAGCGGCGACCGGCGAGCACATTGGACGTAGAGGAACAGCCGGCAACGTAGCTCGCGCGAGCGACGGCCAGGCCGCCATCGGGGCCTTGAGCGCGGCGCAGGCCAAACTCCGCCACAGGGCGACCGTCGGCGGCGAGCACCACGCGCGCCGTCTTGGTGGCGACAAGCGTCTGGAACCCGACGATGTTGAGCAGCGCCGTCTCGAGCAGCTGGCACTCCAGCGCGGGGCCGGTGACACGCACCATGGGCTCGCGCGGAAAGACGAGCTCGCCTTCGGGAACGGCGTCGATGTTTACATGCGCACGAAAATCACGCAGGTAGTCGAGGAATCCAGGCTTGAACATCGCGCCGCCGGCAGGGGCCTGGAGCGAGGCGAGGTAGTCGATGTCCTCGGGCGTAAAACGCAGATTCTCGACCAGCTCGGGCAGTTCGGCGGTGCCGCACATGACGGCATAGGCGCTGCCAAAGGGATGGTCGCGGTAAAACGCGGTAAAACAACCCTGCTCATTGGCCTTGCCGCTCTCCCACAGGCCCTGGGCCATAGTGAGCTCGTACAGATCGGTGAGCATTGCGATGTCGGTGGGATGAGAGATGTCGGTCAAAGCCATGGGGCGACCTTTCGGATGTGTGGTGCAGAATTTGAGGGTTGGACGAGAGCAGAGCATGCGGACATGACGCCCGATGCAAATCGGTTAGAGCAGGCCCATGCTGGTCAGGATCGTGTAGCCCATAAAGATGACAAACGCGATGAGGGCAAGGACAATGATGATTTTTTGAGCCGGCGCCATGCCAGGGATCTCGTTCTCGCCCGTAGGCTCCTTGGAGGTAACCATGCGCTGGGCAAAGGTCATCTCGTCACGACTCGGCTTAGGCTCGACGGACTTGGGACGAGCGGCCTTTTTAGGCTGAGGTTTGGGCGCGGCAGGTGCAGGCTTCGCAGCAGCGGGCTTGGGTGCGGGCGCGGGCGCCGATGCGGATGCGGCGTTCGCGGCGATCTCCTCGGCCTTCGCACGCTCGGCACGCAGGACAGCCAGCTCCTCACGCTCGCGACGGGCCTCTTCACGAGCCTCGCGGCGGGCCTTCTCGGCGCGGAGCTCTTCCAACTCAGCGCGCTCCTCGTCGGACAATGGTTGGGACTCAAGCTCGGCCATGGTATAGCCCTTTCTTTTAAAAAAAGCCGCCGACACAATGTCAGCGGCTTATCAAATCCAAGGGTGGAGCCTCAGAAAATCTTTGCGAACCCTACGATAGCCGCGAACGGGCGCGAAATCAAAGTCTCCACTAACTGGTTTTGCATAATAACACTGTTTAGCTCGAAAAAAAGTTAGCAAAATTCAATATGAGCTTGCCTTATTATGGGGTATACCCTATAATAATAGACGTAAGAAAGAAAGGAGGTGGTTCAAATGGATGACAAAATATGGGACTTAACGATTGCTGTCATAAGCGTGCTACTGGCAAAGGCGCTGGATGAAGGAATCGAAGCCCTAAAGAAAAAGACCTCTCGTAAGCCCGGAAAGCACACAAAGAGGTCAAGGTAGGGCAAGGGGCGCCGCTTCGGCGGTGCCCCGCTAGCCAGAATCATCTTACATCAGGAGTGCAGCGATGAAAACAGGCATTGTAGTTTTTGTCATCTCGTTTATCTCGTTTCGCATATGGCGCAAGGCCAGAGAAAAGCGCGGTGAATAAAATGGCAACCGAAGCGCAAAGACGCGCAACATCCTCTTACCGCAAAAGGTCGGTGAAACAGCTAGTCATACGCTTTTACCCTAACGAGGATGACGAGAGTATATATAAATGGCTCAAGGAGCAGAACAATACAACCGAGTACATCAAGAGCTTGATTCGAGATGACATGAACCGTTAGAGACTTGTTGCAATGTCCCCTAAACGCAAAATGCCCGCACCCCATTACAGGGCGCGGGCATTTTAGTTAAAGAAGCTCGTTTACTCGTTTTTGCACAGCATTAAAGTTAGCGCCAAGTCGGGCCTTGCGCTCGTCACCGTTACCGTACTCGCCGCGAATGACGGCGCGTGCAAGAGCGTCGATGTCTACGGCCTTGGCGCGGGAATTGACCACGGCTTGCACCTCGTCATAGCGGATGCCAAGAATTGCCTTGCGTGTCTCACCGTTGCCGAGCTTACCGTTGAGCACATCCGTTGCAAGATCGTCGGCGCTTGCGGTGGCCGCGCGATTAATGAGGTCTTGCACCTCGTTGAATCGAGCGCCCAGCTTGGCCTTGCGCTCGTCACCGTTGCCGTACTCCCCTCGCATTACGCCTGCCGCAAGGTCGACGGTGCTACCACTATTCTTATTGTCAGTCGCATCCGGCGCACTGTAAGTACTGGGTTTCGCATAACGCGACCAAGCGGCAGCGTCCATGAAGGCAATATCAAGATCGAGGTTGCCGTTGTACCCAGATAGCCTACCGTGCGAAGAATACTGGTGCATCACGCAGGTATTCCAAGCACCAAAGCCGCCATCCGGAAGCCATGGCGAATCCTGGTATCCAGTCTGATTCTCGTTGGCATACTGGGCAACCCAGAGGGCGTGGTTAGGCGCAATCTTAGACCAATCTTCCTCTGTGGTGAGATTGCGGTAGGTATACAAGAGACACCTCACGCCAGTAAGCGCATAGATACGATCAAGGAATTTCTTGGCACCGTCTGTGCCGATCCTGCCGCCGTCCTCATAATCGAGCACGGGAATACCCTTGCCGAAATAGTTTTTACAGTTCTGATAGAAGTGATCCGCCTGCTTGACAGGATCATCCATATTCATGAAATGGTAGAAGCCCCAGAGCTTACCCGCTTTGATAGCCTTTTGCACAAACGCGTCACAAAACATATTGACGTAATTGGTGCCCTGGGTTCCTTTAATGATGACAAAATCGTATTCGATTGAATCGAGATTAAGGTTTTTTTGCCAGTCTGCGATATCGATGCCCTTCATGGTCATCTGCATCACCTCTTAATTGCATTGAATTGTGTGAAAGAAACGGCGTTAAGCTCGTCGGTTGTCCATGCATGGATTGAATTGGTGCCGTCATCAGGGTCGCGGAGCGCATAGGTACCGTCGGCGTTCTCACGCCAAATCATCACGACGTGCGAGCCGTAAGAGCGCTCGCCAAGGGTTCCGGTAACGCCTGCGAAGACGATCCAGCCGTCATCGACGGCCTTGAGGGCTTCGCCCGTGCCCCAAAACGTGTCACGGGTTTCGAAATGATAGGTCTTCGCTAGATAGGTGCTGAACTTGGCCATGTCGTTAACCCGGTCGGTCAGGCAGCTTTCGCCAACGAAAGCTGCCAGCAGGTCGGGTGTGACCTCGCGACCGTTGAGGTAGCTCAGCGCCATTGCCGCCGCCGTCAGGCCGCAGCCGTATGTGCCTATGGTTTCGTCCGAGTAAGCGGCATCAGCCCATTGAGGGTCTTTTTGCAAGAAGAGCGGCATATAGCCGCTCTTCGCACTCGTCTTTTTTTCATAAACAGGCAAAGCCGCTGTATAACCGTCGCTATAGCCTTGGTTATATGCTTTTCCAAATGCTGCCGTATCTCTGCCAACGTGGTCGGCAGTCAAAACGAACCATAAGCCCATGCCTACCGCGAAGCCCAGCATAAGCGCAACAGCAAGCCTGAGACTAGCCGCGCTTCGCGACTTCATCGGCAATCGCCTTCGTAATATCATCGGTGTCAACGTTGGCGTGCTCGAAAATCTTCATGATGGGCGTATCGGCAAGCTCTGGATAAGCCTGCTTGAGGTTTTCGAGGATAGAAGCGAACTCCATGCCGATGATTGCGCCGCAAACGACATAGATGGTAATGCCACCGAAATTCAGTCCAACGATATGCGAGCTTAGAATCTCGATACATATAACCAACATGATGATAAGAGAAAGTGTGGCCTTATGACATAGGCCGCGACGCATCGTTGAAGACTTAAAACTACAGTTGAAAATTGCCTGGGCGATGCCTGTAACCATGTCGAAAAGCATCATCAGGAATGCGCCGCCGATTGCCCAGACCTGCGGCTCCGTGAACGTGTAGATAGCTCCCATTATTTCTCCTTTGCATTGTCATCGATCATCTTCTGCACAGCGGCACGCCAGAGCTTGGGTACGCTCTCGACGGTGCGCTTGCCGTCCATGACGGCTTCGTAGTAGATCTTCGCCATCGCTACTCACCGCCCACAATGTCGCCGATTTCGAGCAGGGCGGCATTGGTGTCCTCAAGCGCCGCGCGTGTCTGCTTGAGCTGCGCAATGATGCTGTCAATGCGCTCGGTATCCGTAAGCCCGTCATCCTCGTGCGCGTCCCATAGCTCGTTGAACGCTGCCGTCACCTCTTCAATAGACGGTGTACCGACTGCCACAAAATGCAGCTCGTCCGCTCGCCAAAACTCGATTGCTTTTTCGGTATCCGCGCTGTTGTCCTCAACGTCCTTCTCGATGTTTCGACGAAGCCAAACATCGGAGGTCACGCCGCCCGGTCTTACTTCCACCGTCACCGCGTCAAGCGGCGTTGCGCTGCACGTCATAGTGCTCATGTGCTCCCCTTTCCGCCGCGCTTATTTGTGCGCGGGCTTTTTTGAAAACCTTGTTGAATCCGTTGTCGCGCCAAACGTCGGCGCAATCCGCGTGCTTGAACCAGCCGCCGTAACTGGTAGCCCTTCGCGCCCGTTTGAGCGTTGGCGAACGCCTGTATCTTCGAAGCGACCTGCACGCTCGCAGGAAAAGCGAACCGCGAAGCGTGGTACGGTTCTTTCGCACCGTGTATCCCACAACATCGACCGGCTCTTCGTTGCTGACGCGGCTTATCTTCCACGGCTTGACAGTAAGTCCGAACTTTTTGTGCAGCAGCCTTTGGAGCTGCCTTGCCGCGCTCCGCAAGTTGCGCTTGTCGGGACTGAATAAATAGATGTCATCTGCGTACCAGAGCTGGTGCGTGATCAGCGGAACGCTAGCGCCGCGCCTTACTTTGCGCATGCTCTCGACCTCGTGATAGCCGAACGACAACACCAGCTGCGCCATTCGCAGGCTGAAATAGCTTCCGATTTCCAGACCGCCGCCATAAGTGGCCAGCAGCGATTCGGCGATATAGAGCACATCGGGGCTTCGCACGTAGCAGCGAAGAAGCATCATCACCACATCTGCCTTGATGGATGGATAGCACTTGCGCACGTCCATATGCACGTAGTAACCGCCATCTTGCGACCACCTGCGCACGGCATGAGCCGCCATGAGCTGACCTTTGCCTGGGACGCTAGAAACCTGCCAGAAGCCAACCTTCGCATCGAGCAGGCGCGACATTGCGGCAACGGCCACATAGTCGCAAACCTGCTGCTTCACGCTCTCAACGCCGATGATGCGCAGCTTGCCGTTCGTGGGCTCGCGATGCCGGTAGCGCTTTATCGGTCGAAACGTAAGCGAGCGCGTTTCGACCTCGCGCACGATCTCCGCGATTAGCGCCGAAGCGCTGCCGTGCTCTTGCGGCACGCGCCAGGCGTTTTTCTTCCCAGCCTTTGAATCGAGCCAAGATTCGTAGGCGGAAACAACAAGGGCTTCGTTTATCCGAAGCCCCTTGCAATAACTCTTCAATTGTTTTTGACCTTTGCTCTCTGGATGTCGTACGAGCGGTCGCGTCTCCGT
>DBFDDV010000080.1:0-18689 GCA_048302525.1 Collinsella sp.
AAGCAGAAGGTGGCAAAGTCCACAAAGGCATCGATGGTCTCGCGGTTGAGGAAGTCGCCCTTCTCAAAGAGGGGCAGCGGCGTATCGAAGTGATGCAGCGTGACAAACGGCTCAACGTGGTGCTTGTGGCACTCGGCGAAGAGATCGTGATAGAACTGCACACCCTCGGGGTTGATTTCGCCGGTGCCGTTGGGGAAGATGCGGCTCCAGGCGATGGAGAGGCGAATGCCGTTGATGCCGAACTCCTCGCACAGCTCCAGATCGACGGGGTACTGGTTGTAGAAGTCCGAAGCGGGATCGGGGGAGAAGCGCCCCTGGGCCTCCAGGAAGTCGTCCCAGGCGACTTTGCCCTTACCGTGAGTGCGGGTCTCGCCCTCTACCTGGTAGGCAGCAGTGGCGCCGCCAAAGACAAAGTCCTCGGGAAACTGCGCGGGTGGGTTGGTGACGCTAGTAGGATTAACGGACATGATGATCCAATCGTCTAATTCGAAGGGCCAGCCGGCTGCTGATGGTCGGCTGGCCCTGAGCGTTACTTACTTCGAGAGTTGCTCGGAGACGAAGGCGAGAGACTTATCGCCGTTCTGGGAGAGCTCGATGTACTGCTTGCCACGGCAAGCGACGCACTTGTTGCCCACGCGCTCGCAGTCCTTTTGCAGGTCGGCCAGGTAGCTGGCGGCCTGCGGGGCCAGGACGACCAGGTCAAAGTCGGGGAGCATGTCGACATGGTTGCCATAGGCCTCGGCAGCGGTTTCAAGATCGATGCCGCGCTCCTTGGCAGCCTTGGCCAGTGCATTGGCGAGCAGGCCCGAGGTTCCGCCGCCCTGGCAGAGCACGAGCACGCGCTTGCCGTTGAGGTCGCTGGCGGCTGTAGCTTCTGTGGTGGCAGCGGCGGGGGCGTCGGCCTTCACGGCCTCGGCAGCAGCGCCGGCGGCAACGCTCTTGGCGTCGGCCTTGCCCTGGAAGGCATCGTTGAGCTTGGCGGCCTTCTCGGCGTTCTTGGCGGCGAGCTCCTCCTGGGAGATCTCGGCCTCCTCGGCGCACTTCTGGGCGTCGTAGGCACGGAAGAACGGATAGTACAGAACAAAGTCGACGACCAGGATAAGGGCGAGCATCACAAAGGCGAGCGGCTGGAAGCCCAGGCCCATGATGGTGCCGATGGGGCCGGGGACGGTCCAAGGCAGGGTGTACATAAAGCCGTTCATGCCCAAGAAGTCGATAAAGATCTTGAGGATCCAGATGTTGGCGATCGGGGCAAAGACAAACGGGACAAAGAAGACGGGGTTGAGCACGATGGGTGCGGCGAACAGCAGCGGTTCGTTGACAGCGAAGCAGACCGGGACGATGGCGGCCTTACCGACAGCGCGCATCTCCTGAGACTTGGCCAGGAAGCAGAACATAAAGACCAGGACGAGCGTGGCGCCGGTGCCGCCCATGCAGACGACGAAGTACTGGGCACCCTGGGTCAGGACAGCAGAAGCGTGCTGACCAGCCTGGAACGCAGCCAGGTTGTCGGTCATGTTGGCAACGAGGGCGGCGGCGATGGCGGGCTCGACGATTGAGGGGCCGTGGACGCCGACGAACCAGAACAGGCTCATGGCGCCGTAGATCACAGCGAGGCCGATGTAGCCGTCGGCAGCGGTGAACAGGGGCTGGAACACCTGGATTACGCCCTGGGCAAAGCAGAAGCCAAAGGCAGCGCGGAAGGCGATGTCAAAGACCCAAAAGACGGTGATGCAGACGGAGAAGGGGATGATGTCCTTAAAGGTCTGCGAGATGTTGGGCGGAACCTGCTCGGGCATCTTGACGGTGATGTTGCGCTTAATGAAGAACTTGTAGATGATGCCGGTCACAAACGCAGCGATGAAGGCGGTCAGCAGGCCTTTGGAACCAAGGTAGGTGGTGTTGAAGCCGCTGGCGGCGTCCGTGGCGATCGTGTCGCTCGAAAGGAGCAAGAAGCCGATGATGGCCGCGCACATGCACGAGATGAAGTTGATCTGGTTGTTCTTGGGCAGGTCGCGGTTCTGCGCGTCGGCGAAGTGCTTGGCCGTGGTGGCGGCGCAGGCGATGGCCAGGATGCCCATGGAGTAGTTGTAGCACTTCCACAGGGCGTTGTTGATGTCATCGGGCCAGTAGAAACCCCAGATGTTGGGGACCGAGGCTACCAGGCAGAAGATGGACGAGAAGATGATGATGGGGATGACGGAGATAAAGCCGTCGCGAATCGCCTTGAGATACTTGTTGCGGGCGATCGCGTTGAAAAAGGGCTGGCCCTTTTCGATGATGGCGATGAGTTGCTCCATGCAATGCTCCTAAGAGTCGGTGGGTTAGCAACGATGGTAGCTTTTGGCGTTCAGTTGCCAAAATGTTGACGTTGCCATTTTGCGACACAAAAAAAGACACGAACCGGTGGTTCCTGTGCCTGCGAACCGTCGATTCCTTATGCGTAAACGTTTGAGCCGCCCGGTGGCTCTGTGTTTGCACAATGGCAACGTTAACATTTGAGCGCCAAAAGCCGTTTGGGGAAGCAAAAATGTCGGTGAACGGTAGGTTTTGGGTGGTGAGCGTATGGTGGGGGAGGCGTTGGATATACTTGAAGGCGTTAAAAATGACTGCGTAGGGTGCCACCAATGGCATCGTCGACATAGAAAGATCGACCTATGGCCGCTGTTAAAAAATCGGTTTCCGTTAAGGATGTGGCGCGTCTCGCGGGCGTCTCGGAGCAGACAGTCTCGCGTACGGTGCACGATTCGCCCAGCGTGCGCCCCGAGACCAAGGAGCGCGTGCGTGCCGCCATGCGCGAGCTGGGGTATCGCCCCAATTTTGCCGGTCGATCGCTGCGCCGCGGTAAGTTTAAGACCGTCGGCGTCGCTATGTTCAACATTACCGGCACCGGCAACCTCGACCGTATGGAGGGCTTTGCCGCCGCCGCCGACAAACACGGCTACGCCATCACCCTCACTAAAGTAGATGGGCATCCGTATACCCTCGAGAGCACATCGTCGCGTATGAGTGCACTGCCGGTGGACGGTATGGTTGTGATCATGAACCGCATGCCGGCGGACTTTGGAACCTTTGAACCGCTGCCCGGCATGCAGACGGTGCTCGTTACGATGTTGGAGCACCCGCTGTGCTCGACGGTCGATAACGACCAGTTCGATTGCTCGCGCCAGGTGGTCGAGTACTTGCTGGAGCAGGGGCACAAGACCGTGCACTTTATCTCGTGCCCCGAGCGCTCGCTTTCGGGCATGCGGCGCGAGGAAGGCTGGCGTGAGACATTGCGTGCGCATGGCATTGAGCCACCGCAGCTCGTGCGCGGCGACTGGACGGCGCAGAGCGGATATGCTGCCGGCCAGGTGCTTGCGGATGATCCGACCTGTACGGCCATTTATGCCTCCAACGATGCCATGGCCTACGGCTGCATTCGCGGGCTCGAGTCGCGCGGAAAGCGCGTGCCCCAGGACGTGAGCGTGGTGGGTGTTGACGATAGTCTGGGCGATATCGTGCCCGATTGTCGCCTGACCACGGTGCGCTTTGACAACAAGCGCGTCGGCATGTGGGCGGTCGACAAGATTGCCGGCGCCGAGGGCGTTGCACCTGGTGTAGAGCACATGCTGTTTCCGGGCGTGCTCGTCGAGGGCGATACGGTGCGCGATATACGCTAGGATGCGGACCCGTTTGGTTGCCGATAATTGTGTTTGATAATGTTCGGATTGGTTTAAAAGCCGTTCACGGGTGAAAAGCAACCGTTCATAGCTCGAAATTGCATTTTGCGCTGTTCTTTTTTGTTTGAATGTTACTGTTCCTACCATACACAACGCAACGCGTATGCCCGGACGCGATGCTCTCCATTGGTTCATATGTGAAAGGAACGCAACATGGCAACCAAAGAAGAAATCTCGATGGTTGGATTCGAGATTGTCGCATACGCAGGTGACGCCCAGACCGATCTGCTTGCAGCGCTCGATGCTGCTCGCGAGGGTGACTTTGAGAAGGCCGAGCAGCTGCACAAGGATGCCAGCGATGCGCTCATCGGTGCCCACGACACGCAGACCAAGCTGCTTTCGCAGGAGGCCGGCGGTGGCGAGATGGAGATGACCTTCATCATGGCTCACGCTCAGGATACCCTCATGACCACTATGATCCTGGAGAAGCAGGCCCGCTTTACCATCGATGCCTACAAGCGCATCGCCGAGCTCGAGGCCAAGCTCGCCTAACGAGCCCTCACAACCAAGTCCCCTTCCAAAAGCTCTGCTGCTACCCGCGGCAGGGCTTTTTCTGTTCTCCTTCAAGTTGCGGTGAAATAGGGACTGAATAGGGGCCGGCGGGCACAAAACAATCCCTATTCCACCGCAACTCATCCCGTGATAGTCATTGGGGACGTTCTTAAACGACTAGTCATTGGGGACAGTCTTGGTGCGCTCCGTTGGTCCTCCCGTTCGATTTTTGCTCGGTGGGTATACTTCCTTTCGCATTAAACGCCGGACTGAGGAGGTATCCAAATGCCGGATAACGGGTCAATACAAAAAAGAGGCGCACACGAGATGGCTCATGGGCGTCCTGTCCAGATAACCGAGCACACGACGGTAACCGAGCTGCAGCCCAGCCTGTCCGATGTCGTGTGCGCAAACAAAAAGCTGCAGATTGGCTTTATCGTTGCGCTCGTGGTGCTGGCGTTGCTGTCGGGCTTTGTAGCGCGACCGCATTTCGCCGATACCAAAACTTGGGACTCTACCATCGAGGTCATCGATCAAAAGAAAGGTAACGTATTGGCGCTCACGACCTCGTGCGTGGCGCTGTCTGCGGGCATTACCGCGCTGCCTGGTGATACGGGAACGCCGGTCGCCGAGCAGCTCGCACAGCTTTCAGGCAACCTTGGTATCGTGCTTGCCGTGCTATACCTAGAGAAATATCTGCTGACTATTTTGTGGTCGGTTGGCTTGGGCATCTTAATCCCGTTTGCGTTGGTGCTCTTTGCGGTGTCGCTCGGCATTCACGGGCGCTGGAGCACGAGCGCTGTCCTGCGCCGTGTGGCGACACGCGTGCTGGTGGTTGCCGTGATCGGCATGGCGCTCGTGCCCGCGAGCGTATGGGTGTCGCAAAAGGTCGATGAAACGTATCGCGTAAGTATTGAGCAAGCTGAGCAAAAGGCTGCGGACGCGGCCGACACCACGGACAAGTCAGCCGAGAGCAGCTCAAAATCGAACAAGAAAAAATCCGAGGCCACGGAGTCCAAAAACGTGCTCGAGCAGTTGACTGATGGGGCCTCGAGCCTTGTTACGTCGGTGACCAGCGGTGCCAAGCAGATGACCGACGAGATCGTGCAGCAGGTGACCGACCTCATCGAAGGCGTCATCGTGATGATCGTGACTTCGTGCGTTATCCCGCTGCTGGTGCTCGTGGCGTTCCTGTGGCTGGGACACGTACTGCTGGGGATCGATATTTCCGGCCCGGCGAACTATTTGACGGGCCGTTTTCTGAGTGCTCCGTCCAAGCACGCCAAAAAGGGCGGGCAGTCCGAGTAGCTAAAACAGCTGTATATACCGGGGAATACCGCCGAAGGGCGGCCGAGACACGTTCTCGGTCGCCCTTTTGTTTGTTGAACACATGGTCGCTACGTCCGTGCCGGGTCCAAACGGTCAGCAATCACCTGTGAACGGTATTTGTTCAAAAAAGAACAAAGATAAACAAATAGTTGTTGCAGTTACTGTTCGAATGTGTTCAAATAAACATGAACAGTGAAGAACCGCACATTCAGATGCCCGGACCTGAACGCGATTCAACACTTCCAAACAGAAACTACGCACCTGCGTATCTCTCAAGGAGGATGTCATGAGGGTTGTAATCGCTTCCGATGCCGACGGTATGTCGATGAAGGAGTCCATCAAGGAGATGCTCATCGCCGACGGTCACGAGGTCGTCGACTATTCCGAGACCCCTGCCGCGGACTTTGTCGATTCCGCGACCGCCGTTGCCAAGGACCTGCTGGAGCACAAGGATTCCCAGGGCTTTGCATTCGATAAGTACGGCGTCGGCTCCTATATGGCCGCCGTCAAGATCAAGGGCATGGTCGTCGCCAACATTTCCGACGAGCGTTCCGCTTACATGACCCGCGAGCACAACGGTTCGCGCATGGTCACCATGGGCTCGGGCGTTGTGGGCACCGAGGTCGCCAAGAAGATCGCCCGCGAGTTCCTGCGCGCGCAGTACGCCGGCGGCCGTCACCAGATCCGTGTCGACATGCTCAACAAGATGGCCTAACGAGAGCCACCGAGAACTCGAACTTCTACCTCAACTTGTGAATTCAGACGAAAGGACGTTCTGATGAAGAAGACCATCGCAATCGGTTGCGACCATATCGTTACGGACGAGAAGATCTATCTGGCCGACCGCCTGGAGCAGGCTGGCTACAAGGTGCTCGACTGCGGCACCTACAGCCACACCCGTACGCACTATCCCATCTACGGCAAGGCCGTGGGCGAGGCTGTTGCCAGCGGCAAGGCCGACTTTGGCGTGGCCCTGTGCGGCACCGGCATCGGCATCACCAACGCCGTCAACAAGGTTCCCGGCGCCCGTTGCGCCCTGGTCCGCGACATGACCTCTGCCCTGTATGCCCGTCGCGAGCTCAACGCCAACATCGTGGGCTTTGGCGGCAAGATCACCGGCGAGTTCCTGATGGCCGATATCATGCTTGCCTTCCTTGAGGAGCCCTACGAGAAGACTCCCGAGCACGACGCCCTGATCGCCAAGATCGACGCCTGCAATAAGGCCGACGCCGAGGCTCAGGCTGACCCGCACTTCTTTGACGAGTTCTTGGAGAAGTGGGACCGCGGCGAGTACCACGACTAGTGGGGTTACGCGGTTTTTCCAAACCGCGTAACCGGCCGACGCTGCGAAGCCATCTGGCGGGCAATCTGCCGTTCAGCTTCGGCGGCATGACCAGAAGGTCAATGCCGCCTCGCTTCACGGCACCTTGCCTCGCCAGCTGACTTCTCGCTGACGTTGGGGGTACCTGTGGGGTTACCGCTGTTGTTGCGAAGCTTTCTGGTTCAGTAAGCTGCTCCGATAACACGTTTGCTTGCTTGGCTTGAGTGCTTCGCTCTTGGCTGTACTTGGCGATTTACAGCTTTTCAATTGACGGCTCGCGTTTCTGTGAGGGGGCGCGGGCCGGTTTTCTATCAGCCCTATTGACTTGGCGGGCTGTCGTAAGAAAGGGAAGGCTCCTATGGAGTTTGTTCTTGATAACGGTTCTATTCGCGTAGCACTGAGCACGGCGGGCGGCTCGTTCACCTCAATTGTGGCCGACGGTCGCGAGTATCTGTGGCAGGGTGACCCGGCGGTCTGGTCGGGCCAGGCACCCATTTGTTTCCCGATCTGCGGCGGCCTTCGCGACGGTCACGCAATGACCATGGGCGGCCGCGAGGTTAAGCTCGCCCGCCACGGCTTTGCGCGCAAACAGGAGTGGAAGCTCGAGGAGCAGGGCGACAATATGGTCGCGCTGAGCCTAAGCTCTGCCGACCATGCCGAGTTGCTCGAGCAGTACCCGTATCCGTTTAAGATCGTTGCTCGTTACACGATCGATTCGGAAAAGGTGGCCGTGTCGTACGAGGTGACCAATGAGGGCACCGAGGACATGCCGTTTTTTGTGGGCGGCCACCCCGGCTTTAAGTGCCCGCTTGACGAGGGCGAGTCCTATGACGACTACGAGCTCCGTTTTGAGCAGCGCGAGGCCGCCGAACTCTGTACTGCCGTTCCCTCGACGGGCCTGATTGATGTTGAGCATCGCAGCAAGAACCCCATGATCGACCAGAACCTGCCGCTGACCCACGAACTCTTCGACTTCGCGGAGACCATCTTTGACGTGCTCGAGAGCCGCGTGGTTACGCTGACCAAGAAGACCGAGGACAAGGGCGTGCGCCTGACGTTCCCCGATATGCCGTACCTGATTGTGTGGAGCAAGCCCGAGGGCGACTTTGTGGCCGTGGAGCCGTGGGGCGGCCTGTCCACCTGCTCCGACGAGGACGATATCCTGGAGCACAAGCGCGGCTGCCTGGTTGCCAAGCCGGGGGAGACCGTTACCCGCGGCTTTGAGATCGAGATCCTTTAACGAGCTATCATATGTTTGGGGCCGCGCGTGTCGTGCCCCGGAAACAGGAGTTCATTATGATTCTGACCGTTACCATGAACCCGTCGATTGATACGCGCTATCAGCTCGATAAGCTGATCATCGACGATGTTAACCGTGTGACGCCCGAAAAGACCGCTGGCGGCAAGGGCCTCAACGTGAGCCGCGTGCTGCTGCAGCTGGGCGACGACGTGCTCGCGACCGGTCTGCTCGGCGGCCACATGGGTGCCTATATGGCCGAGCTCATGGATGCCGATGGCGTCAAGAACGACTTTGTGCCCATCGCCGGTGAGACGCGCATTTGCCTGAATATTCTGCACGAGGGTAATCAGACCGAGCTTTTGGAGAGCGGCCCGCAGATCGCCCCGGCCGAGCTCGAGGCCTTTACGGCCAAGTTCGCCGAGCTTGCAGCGAAGGCGGACGTTGTGACGCTTTCGGGCTCGCTGCCGCGCGGCGTCGATGCCGGCTACTATGCCGAGCTCGTCAAGATCGCCGAGGAGGCGGGCGCCAAGGTGCTGCTCGATACCTCGGGTGCATCGCTGGAGGCCGCGCTGGAGTCCGACGCTAAGCCTGAGCTCGTAAAGCCCAACCTGACCGAGATTAACGGACTGCTGGGTACGTCCTTTACGACCGATGATGTCGATACCCTGCGCGAGGCGCTTGCCGCCGATGACCGTTTTGCCGGTATTCCCTGGGTTGTCGTTTCGATGGGCGCTGCCGGTTCGGTGGGCTTCCATGAGGGTCGTGCGTTCCGCGCCAAGACGCCCGCGATTGCGGCTGTGAACGCGACGGGTTCCGGTGACTCGACCATCGCTGGCTTTGCGCATGCCATTGCTGCTGGTGCCGACGACGTCACCGTGCTCAAGACCGCCAATACCTGCGGCAAGCTCAACGCCATGGATCCCAAGACCGGCCACCTGGTCATGGACCGCTGGGACGAGGTCTACAACAGCGTTGTCGTGACTGAACTGTAGAGTTACGCGGTTTTACCAAACCGCGTAACGGCTCGACGCTGCGCGGTCCGCATTTGGGCAATCTGACGTTCAACTTCAAGGGCGCGACCAGAAGGTCAGCGCCCTTTCGTTTCACGTCACCTTGCCTCAAATGCGGCCCGCTCGCTGCCGTTGCCAAAACATCGGCGTTGCCTTGCTTCGGGAATGCGGCAGATAGAGACGTTCCTTTTTGCCGGCAGTTTGGGACACTCCTTACGGGGCACCCCCCTCCACAGCGCCTATGCCAGCTTGTCGATTTGCCCAATCTCCCAGAGCGGAATGTTGACGAGCGTGCTCTCGTCTCTATATGCCGCTAACGATGTTCTCACGCAGCGCTCGAGCTTGAACTTCTCGCAGGCAATCCTCAGGCTCTTTGCTTTGAGATTCTCTGCCGCCTTGACTTCGAGCGGAAGCACGGTCCCCGCATGGTCGATGGCAAAGTCAGTCTCTGCATTGCCGGAGGAGGATGACCAATACGCGGGAGTTTTGCCTTGGAGCAAAAGCTCCTGTGCGACGTATTGCTCGGTCAGCGAGCCTTTGAACTCCGTAAAAACAGCGGGCCCGTTCAGAACAATGGCTGGCGTGAGGCCGGAGAGTGCTCCGAGGATGCCGGTGTCGATGCAGAACAGCTTGAAGCCCGAGAGATCCTCGTAGCTTGTGAGCGGTGCTCTTAGGGCGGAAACACGTGGTACCTTATGAACGATTCCATAGTCCATGAGCCACTGGAGGCTTTCCTCAAAATCGCGTGCGCGCGCCCCGGGACGAAGCGCGCCGTAGACGAACTTCTTGTTTTCCTTTGCGAGCTGGCCGGGAAGGGATTTCCAAACCAGACTCATGCGCTCGACGATGCGGGCTGGCGCATGCTTGCCAAAATCGGATTCGTAAGCTTCGATGATTTGCTGCTGAAGCCTGCGGGCCTCGATGAAATCGTGGGAGGCGGCGAAAGCGGAGACAACTTCTGGCATGCCACCGACAACGAGGTGTTCCTTGAGCAGGCGCTCGAGCTTTTCGGAAACGTTCGCCAGCAGGTCCATGTCTGCGGCAAGGATGGCATCTGCGAGCGGATCGCCATCGACGGCACGAACGAACTCGACAAACCCCATGGGGCGCATGGTAAGCTGGTCGATCTTGCCGACGGGGAACGACTCGTTTTCGCGTCGGAGCGCGAGCCCCATATAGGAGCCGGCTGCCATGATATGGTATTCCGGCGCCAGCTCGTTGAAGTATTTGAGCGAGGTGATGCCACGCGGTGCCTCTTGGATTTCGTCGAAGATGATGAGCGTGTCTGTCGGCGTTATGGTCTGGCCGCGCAGGAGCTCTATCTGGGAGATGATGCGTTTGGGGTCAAGGCTTCCGTCGAACAGCGAACGTGCGCCCGGTTCGAGCATAAAGTCAAAACGGATGACGTTTTGATACTGCTGGCCTGCGAATTCGTTGAGAAGCCAGGTTTTTCCCGTCTGGCGGGCCCCCTTAAGCAGGAGGGGCTTGCGGTTTGCCCTAGATTTCCAAGCGATGAGTGCGTCCATTAGCTGTCGCTGCATACTGCCTCCTAACGAGCATGGTTAGTATAAGACCGTTTCGGTCTTTCCATCGAAAAATGTGGGAGTAAACCACGTTTTTCCATCGAATAATGTGTGAGGCAACCACGTTTTTCCATCGAATAATGTGAGGGTTTAGGTAGGCATCTGGGGACGTTCTTTTTCTGCCGGCAGTTTGGGACACTCCTTGTTTTGGTGCAAATTAGTTACCCTTGCATCAGAAAACGGCGCCCGTCGGCGATGTTGCCGGCGGGCGCCGTGGTCGTGTAGGCGCTATTTGTTAAGTGCGTGCGTTCGAGCTCGCGTGCTACAGCGAGTCGATAAAGCGCTGTTGGGCGGCGCGGCCGGCTTCGTCCCACTTAAAGACGCCGGCGTTGTCGAGCACGTGGCCAAACACCACGCCGACCTCCTCGTGCAGGATATCGATGGCGTTGTCGGCCGTAAGCTCGTCGGCGCGGCGGGCAAAGACGTCCTCAGCCCATGCGGCGTGGCTGCGGCAAAGATCATCGCCCTCGAGCGCACCGGCAAGGTCGTAGCTGGCATCGACCTTGGCTGCCAGCAGATGCTCGCGGACGGCGCCAAGCTCGGGAACCAGGCGCGGCGGCAAAATGGCCAGGCCCATGACTTCGATCAGGCCGATGTTCTCCTTCTTAATGTGGTGGTACTCGGCATGTGGGTGGAAAACGCCTAGCGGGTGCTCGTCGGTCGTGATATTGCAGCGAAGCGCCAGGTAGGCCTCGTAAATCTCGCCGCCGGCGTTGCCGCGGGAGTCCACGCGGCGAATGACGGGCGTCACGGTGTTGTGGGCCACGCCGTCGGCTGTGTGCGCGATGACGCCCACAGACTCATCGGTCCACTCGCGCCAGGCGAGGATAATCTTCTCGGTGGCGTCGAGCAGCTGGGCGCGGTCGTGCGAGCGCAGTCGCAGCACCGAAAGCGGCCACTGCAACACGGTACCGCTGACCTGGTCAAAGCCGGGCATGCTAAACTGCGAGACCTCGGCGGCGTGCATCATGGGGAACTCGTGCGCGCCGCCCTGGAAGTGGTCGTGCGACAGAATCGAGCCGCCCACGATGGGCAGGTCGGCGTTGGAGCCAATAAAGTAGTGCGGGAACAGGTCGACAAAGTCGAGCAGGCAGGTCAGCCCCTTGCGGTCGACGTGCATCGGACGATGCTCGGAGCTCATGGCAATGCAGTGCTCGTTAAAGTACGCGTACGGGCTGTATTGGAAGCCCCAGCGCTCGCCGTCGAGCTGGATAGGGATAACTCGCAGGTTCTGACGGGCGGGATGGGCACCGCCGTCGGCTGCGGCGGAGCGTCCAGGGTAGCCCTCGTTCTCGATGCACAGCTGACAGGCGGGATACTTCTCGCTCGTGTTTTTGGCGGCACCGGCCGCGGCAATATCGCGCGGGTCCTTCTCAGGCTTGGACAGGTTGATGGTGATCTCCAGGTCGCCCCAGTTGGTGGGGGTGCTCCATTTGATATTGCGCGCGATGGCGGCGCGGCGCACGTAGCCGGCGTCGCAGCATAGACCGTAGAACCAGTCGGTTGCGGCGCGGGGCTCGTTGACACCAATGCGGCCGTTGAATTCCTCGTTTACAACCGAAGGCCTCGGCATCAGCACACCCATGATGCGCATGGCGATGCGATCGCGGCCCGATGCCGTATCCTCGGCAGCACCGTTGGCAACGGCGGCCTCGGAAAGCGCGGCAAGTGTGCCTTCAAGGTCAAAGTTGGGCAGGGTGTCGGGGTGCAAGAGCGAGAGTTTCTCGACCTGGAGCGCCCAGGCCATGTCGAGCGCCGGCCCCGTAGCACCGATGCACTCGAGAATGGTGTTATACGCCCAGATGCGATCGTCCTGGCCGATCATCGATCGGTGGATAGCGTACTCGATCAGGTTCTGCGCGGCCTCGCGCACGTCAGTCATTACAGCCATGCCGCGTAAGCCCCCTTGTCAGAAATTGCGTAGTGGCGGGCAGAGCCCTCGCCTAGCCAGCCGTTCATCTTGGTGATAAAGGTGTCGACCAGGTCGAGCGGCACGAAGGCCTGGATGGTGCCACCAAAGCCGCCACCGTGGATACGGACGGCGCCACGGCCGTCGAGCACGTGCTCGGCCAGTGCCAGGGCATACATCGAGGGCTGCTCGGAGCCCAGCTTGGCAACGACATTCTGTAGGTACATGGCAGAGCTGGCGCCGGACTCGCGCGTCAGGACCAGGAACTGATCGATGTCGCCGGCGTTCAGAGCAGCCCAGCGCTTGTCGACCAGGCCGTTCTCGTACCAGTAGTGAACGGCGCGCAGGCAGGCGCGGTCGCCCAGCTTGGCGCGCAGCTCGGGGAGCTTGGCGTCAAAATCGGCAACGTCGACCTCGCACAGGCGTGCCTTGCCAAACTCGGCGGCAACGTCCTGCATCTCGCGCGGAACGGCGGCGTAGTCGTCGGTGGCGGCCACGTGGTCGGCACCGACCTTAACGAGCACGAGCGCATAGCCGTGATCCTCAAAGTTGAGCTCGAGCTTCTGGGTTTTAGGCTGAGCCTGGTCCTCAAAGTCCATGTAGGCAAGGCCGCCCAGGCACACGGCGGCCTGGTCCATCAGACCGCAGGGCTTGCCGTAATAGTTGTTCTCGGTGCGCTGGCTCATCTGCGCGAGCGCGACGGGCTCGATGGCGGGTGCGCCCCAGAGGGTTTCCATGGCGCGACCGTACGCGGCCTCGACGGCGGCAGAGCTGGAAAGACCGCCGCCCGAGGGGACGGAGCAGGTGAAGGCGAAATCGAAGCCGTGGGGCTCAACGCCAAGGGCTGCAATCTCGTGGGCCATGCCGCGGACGAGGCCCGCGGACGTGCCCTTCTCGGACTCTTGAATATCCAGCGTGTCGAGCATGATTTCAAACGTAGGATAGCCCTCGTCGGCGACGCGAATCTTGTTGGAGTCGGTTGCCACGGCGATGCCGTCAACGGCGACATCGAGCGAGCCGGCGATAACGTGGCCGCCCTCGTGGTCGGTGTGGTTGCCGCTGATCTCGGAACGGCCGGGCGCGTGCACGTAGAGCACCTGGCGGTCGCCGATGGGGCCAAACTCCTCCTCAAATAGCTTGGTGAGCGTGGCGAGTGTCTTTTCGTCGGGAGTGGTCATGGGAGTCCTTTCCTTGGCGCGCACGGGTGAGTTTTGCGCCGTTATGAGTACGTTAACAACTTGAAGCGGCATGAACCAAGTGTTCACGATGCCGCACGTTACGGGCTATGTTAACGTACTCATAACACAACGCTTATCACTTTTTGAGAATCTGGTAATCGGTAGAAATTCAGCCGTGAACGGTATTGCCGTATGGACTTATAGAGCAGAAGAGTTGCGGATTGAAAAAGTAGAGTACGTTAACATGCGTCCGACGATAGCGGGCCTCGGCGCGGGGTGTATTTCTGCCCGGGCCGGCATGCACGCTATTCAGATCTCGCAACGGTGAAGGTGATCCTGTGGCAAGGCGCCCGTCCAACGATACAGGTACGCGTCCGGTCTCCATGGCCGACGTCGCCCGCGCTGCTGGCGTTTCGCAGCAGACGGTTTCGCGCGTCGCCAACGGCTTGCCCAACGTTAACGAGCAGACGCGCCAGCGCGTGCAGGCCGCTATGCAAGAGCTCGGCTTTCGTCCGAGTTATGCCGGTCGCTCGCTGCGCGACGGCCGCTACCATTCGGTCGGTCTGTGCGTCAACGATGTCACCAAGTTTGGCAACCTCTCAATGATCGACGGCATCGCCAGCGCTGCTCGCGAGCATAATTGCGCCATCACGCTGGTCGAGATATCCAAGACCGAGGAGTTTTCGCTTGCCGAGGCCACGCGTCGTATGGCCGCATTGCCAGTGGACGGCATCATCATCGGCATGAGCCGCATGGCGCCCGATTTTGAGACGTTTGATCCACTGCCGGGCATTGGCACGGTCATCGTTACCATGTATGCGCACCCGCGGGTGACCACGGTCGATTCCGATCATTACGGCTGCTCGCTCTTGCTTATGGATCACCTGTTTGAGCTGGGGCACGAGCAGATTCGCTATATTGGCGGCCCGTCGTTCTCGGTCGACGAACAATTTCGTCGCGCCGGTTGGCAGGATGCACTCGAGCGTAAACACATCGAGCCGGCAGAGCCGCTCGAGGGCGACTGGTCTGCAAACAGCGGCTACGAGGCCGGCAGGCGCCTGGCCGAGCACGATCACACCATGACGGCGATTTACGCGGCAAACGACCAGATGGCAAACGGCGCAATTGCGGCGCTGCGCGATAGCGGTCTGCGCGTGCCCGAGGACGTAAGCGTGGTGGGCGTCGACGATTCGCTCGATGATTTTGTCGCACACAACGAGCTCACGACCGTGCGATTCGATCTACATCAGCGCGGACGCGAGGTGTTTGAGCATGCGGTTCCCGAGGCGGGTACGGCGGGCAAAACCGTTGCCATTCGTATTCCCGGCCAACTCATCATTCGACATAGCACGGCGATACCGCGCGCATAGTTTTTGCAGGTAAACGGCGGTATATTCCGCCTCAATAACAATCGATAAGGATGCTGGCGGATAGCCGTGGCTATGCAGCCGAGTGTTATGATAGACGGGTTCTTTTGTCTATCTAGGAGGCTTTGCCTGATGGAGATCACCAAGGATATCCGCTACATCGGTGTCGACGATCACGACATTGACCTGTTCGAGGGCCAGTACGACGTGTCCGAGAACGGCATGGCATACAACAGCTACGTTATCTTGGGCGAAAAGATCGCTGTCGCCGATTCAGTCGACGGCGGTTTTGTTGACGAGTGGCTCGGCAACCTCGAGGCCGTGCTCGATGGCCGTACGCCCGACTACCTGGTCGTCCATCACATGGAGCCCGATCACTCCGCCGGTATCGCTGCCTTTATGGAGCGCTATCCCCAGGCACAGATCGTGGCCAGCATGGGTGCTTTCCGCATGATGGTCAACTACTTTGGCACCGACTTCCCCGAGCGCAAAATGGTCGTCAAAGAGGGCGATGTGCTCGATCTGGGCGGCCACAGCCTGACCTTTATCGGCGCCCCCAACGTTCACTGGCCCGAGGTGATCTTCTCCTACGAGTCCACCGACAAGGTGCTCTTTAGTGCCGACGGCTTTGGCAAGTTTGGCGCCAACGACATCGAGGATCCGGAAGGGTGGGCTTGTGAGGCTCGCCGCTACTACTTTGGCATCGTCGGTAAGTTCGGCAAGTTCGTGCAGGCCGTCCTCAAGAAGGCCGCCGATCTGGATATCCAGATCATCTGTCCGCTCCACGGCCCCGTACTGACCGAGAACCTGGGCTATTACCTCGACACCTATAACACCTGGTCGAGCTACCAGCCCGAGGACAAGGGCATCACGATTGCCTATGCGAGCGTGTACGGCCATCTGAAGGCTGCCGTCGAGGAGCTCGCCGCAGCGCTTGAGGCTCGCGGCCAGAAGGTCTCCGTCTTTGACTTGGCTCGCGACGACATGGCCGAGGCCGTTGAGGATGCGTTCCGCTACGACCGTCTGGTGCTCGCCTCCATCACCTATCAGGGCGAGATCTTCCCGTGCATGAGCACCTTCATCCATACGCTCGCCGAGCATGCCTACCAGAACCGCACCGTGGCGCTTGTCGAGTCCGGTTCCTGGGCGCCCGCTGCTGCCAAGGTAATGACCAAGGAGCTCGAGGGCATGAAGGACATCACTCTGGCGCAGAACAAGGTGACCGTGCTGGGCTCGCTCAACGACGCCTCGCGCGCTCAGATCGAGGTTCTCGCCGACGAGCTTTCCAAGTAGCGACACGTTCACTTTTGACGCTCAGCCATCACAACCACCACAAAGGGGACAGGCACCTTTGTGGTGGTTTTTGTTTAAGCGCCGGCGATGACGAGATTTGGGCGGGCGTCGTCGGCGGTCTCGGCGATTGAGGTGGCGACGGCGCCATCGGGGTCACGGTCCATCACGATGGTGTCGACATCAGTCAGTTCGGCAAAGCGGTACATGCCGCGTCCGTTAACCTTGCTAGCGTCCATGAGGGCGACGCTTTGATGGGCTCCGGCGATCATAGCTGTTTTGGTCTCGGCCATCTGGGGAAAGTCGGTCGTAAAGCCGCAGCCGGGAACAAAAGCGCCAGGGCACATGACGGCAAGATCGGCGTGGACCATTTGGAGAGCCTGCATGGTAAGTGGGCCGTACAGATAGCGATGACCTTTGCGCAGCGCCCCGCCCAGCATGACGACATCGACCGAGGGCATGCTTTCGTCGATGTAATCGGCGATGGTAATGTCGGCCGTGATAACGGTGATGCCATCGCGCTGATCGAGGAGCCGGACGAACTCGAGCGCCGTGGTGCCCGAGTCAACGAGCAGCGTGTCGCCGTCATTGACGAGCTCGATGGCGCTTTGCGCGATGGCCTGCTTGGCGGCGACGTTGACATTGATGCGACGATCCTGCGTGGAGACGGTCAAGCGTTTGTGGAGTGACACGGCGCCACCATGCGTGCGGCGCAGCTTGCCTGCTTCGGCGAGCGCGTCCAGGTCGGCGCGGGCGGTGACGGAGGACACCCCAAAGGTTTGGGCGATTTCTGCTACCTGCACCGAGGCATTATGCTCGAGCATTTCCATAATGGCGGTACGGCGTTCGTCGGCAAAAGCACGGTTGGTAGCTTGGGCCATGTCTGCTCCATTCTCGGCTAAATTTGCAGGAATTGTGTTGACTCTATTTTCGTTCATTTTCTTTTTTAGTAAGAAAACACCTTTCGATTACTTATCTTTTCTATAAAAGAAAGACGCTAAACGCCCAAAATTCAATATCGAACACGCCCACTCGGCTCCAATTCCTTCCGTTTACTTTTCAAAAACGACGGTATTGACCTGTATGGGTTCAATATCTCGCACGTGCAAAGCCGCTGAATTTCATACAATGAGCGCAGAAAAACGCAAGGTAAAACGCCTTGTGAACAACTACGCCCGATGTCCAGATGCGGGCGAGGGAGAGGAGCAAACGCTCATGGCACTTGTTACCACCGAAAAGATGCTCAAGGACGCTCAGGCCGGCCACTACGCCGTCGGCGCGTTCAACGTCGAGAACCTCGAGTTTGTTATGGCCGTTCTGGCCGCTGCCGAGGAGACCAAGTCCCCCGTCATCATGCAGACCACCCCGGGCACCATCAAGACCGCTGGTCTGGACTACTTCTACGGCATGGTCAAGGCTGCCGCCGAGCGCGCTTCCGTGCCCGTCGCTCTGCACCTCGATCACGGCGATGGCTATGACCGCTGCATGCAGGCTTTCCGCACCGGCTATACCTCTGTCATGATCGACGGTTCGCACGAGTCCTTCGAGGACAACATCGCCCTGACCAAGTCCGTCGCCGACGCTGGCCGCGCCATGGGCGTGCCCGTCGAGGCCGAGCTCGGTAAGGTTGGCGGCAAGGAGGACGACGGTCCCGCGGTTGAGGGCGAGAGCCCCTACACCGATCCGGCCGAGGCTAAGGAGTTCGTCGAGCGCACTGGCTGCACCTCGCTGGCTATTGGCGTTGGTACCAGCCACGGTGTGTACACGAGCGATCCGCACATCGAGCAGTCCGTGGTCAAGGCCATCCGCGACGCCGTCGACGTGCCGCTGGTTCTGCATGGCACCTCCGGTGTGCCCGATGAGCAGGTTGCCGAGGCTGTGAAGAACGGCATCTGCAAGGTTAACTACGCCACCGAGCTGCGTCAGGCCTACACCAAGGGCTTCATGGCTTACATGGCCGAGAACCCCGCCTGCTTCGATCCCAAGAAGCCGGCCAAGGAGGGTATGCGCGAGATCACCGAGCTGGTTAAGATCCGCATGACCAACCTCAACTCTGTGGGCAAAGCAGAGTAACAGCAAGGGTACTCTGATCCCACCGGACGGTTTGGGCGGGTCCCGTACTTAGTTTCCAAAACGTCCTCGCGCATGAAGGCCCCCGTTGTCTCGCTTCTTCGAAGCGTTGACAACGGGGGCCTTCGCGCTGCGGAATGATTTTGGAAACTAAGTACGGGACCCGCCCAAACCGTCC
>DBFDDV010000081.1:0-25455 GCA_048302525.1 Collinsella sp.
TGGAACATGGGAGACGGCGGTCGACGAAACTGGAGAGGAGGTATTACGAGCTCCTGTGCGAATTGAAGGGAGCGCTCCCGCAAACTGCCTATTGACAACTTATAGGAGCGTCGGTTTTATTGGCGGAAAATCGGGGGGTGCTCAAGGGTTCCGGAATTTGCCGCATACTTCCGCAAACGACGTCTCGGTGGCACAAAAAATCGCCCTCGGAACCCTGAGATAATGAACAGATGCAGCCCTCTTACGGTTGAATAAATACACATCTATGGAATTACGTAAGAGAGGACTGTTCCTATGAGCTACAAGACCGTTTGCGTTGCCGGCGGCGGCGTGCTGGGAAGCCAGATTGCCTTTCAGGCTGCCTACTGCGGCTTCGATGTAACGATTTGGCTGCGCAGCGAGGGCAGCATCGGTCGCACCCAGCCCAAGATCGATCATGTGCGCGAGGAGTACATCGCGGCAATCGAGGGTATGGCGGACGGCACGGGCGAGTGGTGCTCCGGTATCGCCGATAGCGGCAAGCCCTTCGACAAAGAGGCGGCACTCGCCGCCGTTGAGCGCGCCTACTCCACACTCAAGCTGGAGCTCGATCTTGCCAAGGCAGTGGCCGACGCCGACTTGGTCATCGAGTCTATGGCCGAGGACACCCAGGCAAAAATCGATTTTTACAAGAAGCTCGCCCCGGTCCTTCCGCAAAAGACCGTCGTCGTGACCAACTCCTCCACGTTACTGCCGAGTACCTTTGCCAAGTACACTGGCCGCCCCGAGAAGTACCTGTCGCTGCACTTTGCCAACTCTATCTGGAAGAACAACATGACCGAGGTCATGGCACAGGACCAGACCGACAAGCGCTACTTCGATGAACTCGTCGACTTTGCCAACGACATCCGTATGCTGGCGTTGCCCGTCAACAAGGAAAAGAACGGTTATCTGCTCAACTCCATGTTGGTACCGTGGCTGCTTTCGGGCCTTGATCTGTACGTCTCGGGCGTGAGCGATCCCAAGAGCATCGACCTCGCGTGGACGCGTGGCACCGGCGCTCCCAAGGGCCCGTTCCGCGTATTCGACACGGTGGGTATCCAGACGGCCTACAACATCGTCATGCAGTATCAGAAGGTGCCGGGCCTGGTGAGCCCGCTGCTCAAGAAGATGATGATGCCCTACAACTTTAAGGCCATGGCCTCCGTTCTCAAGAAAATGCTCGACGAAGGCAAGCTGGGCGAAAGCTCGGGCGAGGGCTTCTTCAAGTACTAAGAACGATCCCTCGGGGTCGGAGGAAAACGGATCATTTTCGGCCGCCAGCAGTGAGAAGATGGACCCAGAAATAGAAAGGAGTGGCAATGAGCTGGCTCGGGCTTTGAAGACAAGTTATTGCAGGCCCAGGGCGATTTCTCGCTCAATGCAGGCCAGCACAGCGTGACGTATCTGCCGAGTTCTGACACGGCAGCGACTGGTCGCTACCAGGTGCTGCTATACGACAACAACTTTGGTGCGACCGAGCGCTATCCCAAGTTCGACTGGGGCCAGCTGGGCGCCGCGGTGGCGACCGACTACAGCAAGGGAACGCATTCGTTTGGGCGCATCTTTACGGTGGACGAGACCGTGCGCACCTACGAGCTTGTGGACCAGATCGCCGTGCCGTTCTCGGGCTATGCGAGCAGTGCGCAGCGCGTCGGCGATTCGAATAGCATGCTCGTGGCATCGGGCATGGCCAAGACTTTTGCCGAGTACGATCGCTATGGACTGCCCATCGCCACCTACGAGATGGAAGCCGAGAAGTACATCTACCGCGTGTACAAGTACGAGCTGTAGCGCTGCGCTTGGCTGCGTCTGTGCCCCGTGGCTGCGCGCGCTCGCGCCGGGCCCGCCTCGCGTCCCGCATCACTTCACATCGAACTCCACGCGATCGAGTTCAGGCACGTTGAGGTCTATGAGCTTGCGGGCGACGTGGCGGTCGTGTGCCCCAAGCGCCTCGCCTGTCGTCACATGGGCGACAATCTCACGCTCGACGACGCCCTCCTCCTCGCCTTCGGTAGCCGAGGTCTCGACGGCGACGGTGTAATCCTTAAAGCCCGGCAGCACCGCGGCAAGTTCGCGCGTAGTTTCGGTGACACCGTAGCCGTCCTGCACGCCGGTCTGCGCCGAGCCAATAGACCCCGCCGTCATAACGATGCAGGGGATGGCAAAGACTACCGTACCCACAATGATGCGGCGGCGCACCTTGCGCGATAGCTCGTCGACCTCGGCATCTTCTTCGGCGGTTACAATGCCGTCGCCGTTGAGGTCGCGCTTGAGCGGCACGCGCAAGATAAGTAATACGGCTTCGGCCGCGAGTGCGATAAAGACCACGTTGATGCCAAACTCGTAAAGCGCCGAGAGAAACAGCGACCCGCTTGCGATGGCGATGCCATAGCCCGCCGCGCACAGAGGCGGCATGAGCGCGGTCGCCACGGCCACGCCGGCGATGAGCGTGGCGGGTTCCTGGTCGCGCGAGTTGCCCAGGCCGCCCGCAAAGCCGCCCGCGAGCGCGACGGCAAGGTCCCACACGGTGGGCGTCGAGTTGTCGACGATGGCGGCCGTGGCGGTGCCAAGGGGCGAGAGCTTAAAGTACAACGTGGACGTGACCAGGCAAAAGGCCATCTGCAGCGCAAGGCTGGCGATGGCTTCGACGGTAATCTCGCGGTCGAGCGTGGCGATGCCGTATGCCATGGCAAGGACCGATCCCATAAGCGGGCAGATGAGCATGGCGCCCACGATGGCGATGTCCGAATCGATATCGAGGCCGATGCTTGCGATGAGCATGGCGATGATGAGGATGCACAGGTGAGAGCCGGTCAGGCGTGCCCCGTTTACAAAGCGCTTGCGGATTACGTGGTAGGGCGCGCGACCCTCGCGAATGTTGAATGCGCGCTTTAGGAAGCGGGTGGCGTTCTCCATGGCCTCGCTATGGGCGGGGCGGATGCCGTGGCGCCGGTGATGGCGTTCGCGTAGTCGCTTGATCTGTTGTTTGTCGAGTTCCATGTCCACCTCGTTCCAGCGCGGTCCGCGCAACGCGCCCGTTGTCCTAACTCTACACCGTGGCGGGCAGGGCGTCTGTTGGATGTGGGATTCGATAGGGCAGATGACGCGGGAGCAAATGCAAATCACAGGCTCAATTCGATCCCGCAAGAATATGATGCGCCAGCTCCTACATATGTGACGAAATTGTGAAGCACGAGAGCGTAAATTTCAAAAAATACGCTGGTCGCCAATGTTGCGCAACAGAATTCAAAAATCGACAGCTACCGTTTGATACGTATGGATACATCCGTGTCAAAGGGAGAAAGCCATGGCAAACTACAGTCCACAACACTTTGAGCCTCGGGCCAAGACTGTCAACGTCAAGGGCGTTGCTAACCGCGCCGTCGCAACCGTTTTGACGGCGGGCCTCATCGCTCAGCCGCTCATGTCGCCGCTGGCGGCAATCGCCGCACCGTCAACCGGTAACGGCGATTCTGTTCAGGGGGGGGGTAGTTCTGTAGAGAATACCGTTACCGCCGGTAACCAAGCGGTCGTAAAGACGGCTGCCCAGCTGGCCGAGGAGTCGGCAAAGCAGCTCAAGGACGCTCAGGCCGCCTACGATGCCGCCCAGAAGAAGGCCGACGCGGCGGGCCAGTCTCAAAAGCAGGCGCAGCAGCAAAAGAATCAGGCCTCGCAGGCCGTGACCGATAACGCCGCCGAGCAGAACGAGGCCGAGGTAGCCGCGCTTCAGGAGAAGATTGACGAGCTTAAAGCGGCCGTCGAAAAGACCGAGCAGCAGCAGAAGAAGCTGGGCGACCTGAACGATCAGCTCGATCAGGCCAACAAGAGTGTCGAGGATAAGACCCAGGCGCTCAAGGACGCCAAGGCAAAGCAGGATGAGGCCAAGAAGGCCCTCGATGATGCCCAAGCCAAGCTCGAGGCCATGGGTATGGACGAGTACGAGGCCGCCAAGAAGGCCGTCGAGGACGCGCAGGCAAAGCTCGATGACGCCAATAAGGCCGTTGCTACTGCACAGGCCAATCTGGACCAGGCCAAGGCTGCCGAGGCCAGCGCTCAGCAGGAAAAGAAGGACACTGAGGCCGCTCTGACGACTGCCCAGGCCAAGAAGCAGGAGACTGCCGCTGCGCTCGCAGCCGCAACCACCGCGCGCGATAACGCCCAGCAGAAGTTCAACCAGGCGCAGGCCGCGCTCGATGCTGCCGTCTCGGGTACGGGTGTCGACCTGAGTGCGCTTGAGGCCGCCAAGATCGCTGCTGCTGGTGAGCTCAAGACCGCGCAGGCGGAGCTCAATGCCGCGACGGATGCCGACGCCACCGCACAGACAAATCTGCAGGCCGCCCAGGCTGCCGTCGCTGCCGCGCAGGAGAAGGCCAACGCCGCCAACGCTGCTGTGGCATCTGCCCAGTCTGCATACGATGCGGCAAACAAGGAGTACAAGGACGCGGCCAGTAAGCGTGACGCCGCGAAGACGGCATACGAGCAGGCCCAGCAGACCGAGGCCGACAAGAAGGCTGAGTACGATAAGCTTGTCGAAGTTCGCAAGCAGAAGCGCAGCGAGTGGGAGGCAGCCTGCGCCGCTTCGAACGCCGCGGAAAAGGCTTATGACGCTGCTAATGCCCAGGTTGAGGCTCTTGAGCAGCAGATTGCAGACCTAAAGTCCAACATGACCGTTGACCAGGAAGTCATCAGTCAGGGTATGTTCGGCTTCATGAACTACATCATCGGCGGCAGCCAATTCACAGCCACGCAGAAACAGAACGCCCAGGACGCCGTATCGATGCTGACCGGTGCCGATGACAAGGCAGAATGGTATGACAAGTACGTCGATCAGGACATGTCTCGCGACACCAATCCACTTTCCTTGGAGCAGATGCGCAACGCTCTGACCTACCTCGATACCCAGAACAACCTCCGCAAGGCGAACGGTCAGTCGGCGCTCAGCGTCAGCCTCCGCATGACTGTGGCAGCCGCCCTCAATACATCGTATTCATCGAACATCTGGGGACACTCGAACTGCTACTTCGACAACGGCGAAAATCTTGCCGACGGAGGCGGCGCATATACCGGCGGCGAGACCGAGGATACCCTGGGCTGGCCCTACACCGGTCTCTACACTCAGGAGAAGGTTAATTACGAGAATTGGATTAAAAAGTACGGTGTGGATAGCGAGGCCGGCAAAGATCTCATGGCTCATCGCTATGATTCGTACTATATCTACCAAAACTATTACGATGTGTACCACGGTACAAAAGATAAGAATGGCGATCAAAGAGGAGACGCCTGCGGGCACTATCTCAACATTATCGATTCCGCTACGGTGGCTATCGGCATCGCGACCGGTAGCGGTAAGAACACCGATTCCGAGGTAACCATATTCGATTACAGCGCTGATGACACTCAGGCTGATTTCACTGTTTCCGAGTTCAAGAAGCTCGTCAACGACTACATCGATTCTGCCTATAACGCTGGCGGCACGCAGGCGCAGAAGGCGCAACTCAAGGAGCTCCAGAGCAAGCTCGCCGAGGCGCAGAAGACGCTGGGCACGGCCGATACGGCATATCTCGCTGCTCTCAATAATCAGAAAGACGCACAAGACGCCTATACCGCAGCCGACACGAACGTGAACACCGCCAAGGGCGAGTACGAGAAGGCTAAGTCCGGCACCGCCGCCGCGAAGACGGCATACGACGCCGCGAAGGACGCGCTCGGCGGAATCGACATCGAGTCCCTCAAGCAGAACCTCGATGCCGCCAAGAGCAAGGCCGCTACTGCCCAGGCAGCTCTCGATAAGGCAAACGCTACGCTTGCTGACAGCAAGACGAAGGCAGCCGAGGCCGCTGCTCACAAGGCGAAGGCTCGCAGCGCCCGCGATGCCGCCAAGGCAAAATCCGATCAGGCCAATGAGGCGTATGACAACGCCACTGCTTCGGTCAAGGATCTTACCGCCAAGCGCGAGGCCGCCAAGACGGATCTTGCGAACAAGCAGGGCACGCTTGACGATGCCAAGAAGGCCGACGACACTGCCCAGGCTGGCGTTGACAAGGCCCAGACCGCAGATACGCAAGCCGCGACCGCTCTTTCGGACGCCAAGCAGGCAGTTGCCGCCAAGACGCAGGCCCTGTCCGACGCACAGGCGAAGGTCAAGGCCGCCGAGGACGAGCTTGCCACCGCAAACAAGGCCTTCGAGCGCTTCGCCGGTGCCCAGAAGGCGGTCGACGACGCCAAGGCCGCCTATGACGCTGCCGTCGCCGGTGTCGCCGATGCCCAGAAGCAGCTCGAGGCCGCCAACGAAGCCGTCGTCGATGCGAACCTCGATATCGTCAAGGCCAAGGCCGAGCTTGCCAACGATGAGGCACTCAAGGCCGATCTTGAGGCTGTCGACCACAAGGCCTCCCTTGCCGCGGGCACGACGGGCAACGAGAAGCTGGTCAAGCTGAACGCTGCCTACGCTCGCTACAAGGCTGCCGTCGATGCTGCCGCTGGTCTCAAGGCTGCCCTGAGCGATGCCGATGCCAAGCTGTCCGATGCCAACGACGCCTATGCCGCCGTGTTGGCTGAGCTTGGCGATGCTAAGGATGCCCTGGCTGCCGCGCAGGCCGAGTGCGACAAGTATCATCCCAAGGCTGAGCCGCAGGCCAAGGATCAGGTTGCGCAGGCTGCTGCAAAGGCTCCTGTCGCCAAGAAGAAGGCAACGTCGGCCGCGCTCGCCCAGACTGGCGACAATTCCGCTCTTGCGGGCGAGGTGTTCGTCATCGGCGGTATCACCCTCGTGGCCGCTGGTGTGACGCTGAGCGATCGTCGTCGCAAGCAGATGTAGCGTTTCGAGCGTAGTTTCTGCAACGAACTTCAATTCATAACGGGACCGTCTCGTTAGCCAAACGATAAGGCCGGCGCGCTGTTAAACGCAGCGCGCCGGCCTTTCTTTGTTTCGATATCAAAAAGCCCGGTCAGCAGCCGCAAAAGCTACCGACCGGGCAAGCCGTAGGCAATATGGTTGCTGTCGAGCAGCTGCTCGACTTAGCCCAGCAGGCTTAAGCCCACGGAGACAAACGCCAGGATAACGCCGACGATGGACTCGCCGCCGAGCAGGCCGCTGGCGACAACCAGCCCCTGTTCCTGGAAGGCGGCGTCCTTGGCAGCCCTCTCCTCGTCAGAAAGACCGGCGGTGGCGTCGCGGTGGGCGGACCACTTGTCGTAGGCGAGCTTGACGCAGGAGCCCAGGAATGCCGTGAGTGACATGTAGAACGGCAGGTACACGCCCAGGCCAATCATCATGGCCGGAATGCCGAGCCAGTACATGACGATGCCGGCGATAAAGCCGCCAACGAACCACGGCACGCTCGGGATGCCCGAGACCATGGTGGCGACCACGCTTGCCTGCGCGGCAACAAAGCTCTTGTCGGGGCCAAAGGCGTCCGGGCCATAGGCGGTGACGAGCGCGACCATGACGGCGGCGGCGACCAGGGCGCCCACGATGCCGCCAATGGCTTGGCCGATCCACTGCGCACGCGGGTTGGTGCCCAGCACGGCGCCGGCCTTAAAATCGTTCATGACGTCGCCCGCAAGGCCGCACGCCACGGCTACGATGCCGGCGATAAAGAACAGCTTGACCTGAGCGATCTGTGCGAAGGCAGCCACGATGAGCATAACGATGAGGCCAAAGATCTCCATGGGGTCGATGCCCGTCTGGCCGCAGCTCTGTGCGCTCATGATGGTGGTGACAAAGGTGAACAGCGTCACGATGACGGCCGGAACGGGGCCAAGGTCAAGCACGATGGCGATGATCACGGCGATGGCGGCAGCGCCCAGGCCGATGATGCCGGCGTCGAGCTTAAGGGAGCCCGAGATGAGCGACTGCTCGTCGGTGTCGGTGGAGCTGTCGGCGGCAAGACCGCGGACGATACCGGCGACCTGCGGCAGGATGTCCTTGAGGACGACGGCGACGCCAAAGCCCATCATGAGGCCCATGCCCAGGGACTTGACGATGCCCTGCGCAGTCATAATGTCGAACAGGCCGGCAGCGGTGCCGCCGACGATGATGCCAAAGTTGCCCAGCAGCGCGCCGGCAAACCAGAAGGCGACCGGGGCGAAGCCCACGAGGAACCCGACGGAGAGCAGCATGGGCGAGTTGTAGATGCCAAAGGTCACGCCGGGGATGTTGAGCGTGCATAGCATGCTGGGCACCACGCCCAGGGCGTCGCGCAGCACGCTATAGATGCCGGCGATGGCCATGGAGCCAAAGAGCTGCTTGCCGGTTTTGCCGCCGGCCTCGGTGGCGCGCAGGGTCTGAGCTGCGGCGTTGCCGGTGGGGAACTCAAGCGCGGCGTCCACGATAAAGTGACGGTGGATGAGCGCGGTGGCCAGCAGGCCCAGGATGGTGCCGGCGAGTGCCACGATAAACATGTCGAGCCAGCTGATCTGGTCTGCATAGCCCAGCATCCAGGCGCCCGGGATGGTAAACGCCAGACCGCCGGCGACCATGGCGCCTGCGGACATGATGGTGTGGGTGACGTTGGCCTCGTTGAGGCTGGCGTTGCCCATGAGCTTAAGGAAGAACAGCGAGATGACGGCTGCGAAGACGATCGGCCAGGGGAGTGCGCCCATCTTGAGGGCGGTATAGGCCGAGCTTGCCGTGATGATTACGCAGCCAAGGACGCCGATGACGACGCCGCGCAGCGTGAGTTGCCCGCGCATCGAAGCGCGGTTCGAGGGATTGCTCATATAAAACTCCTTTGCGTATATCCGCTTCCCCCGGGAGCGTCGTTACGGATACGGCGCGGGAAGTCGGGTTACCAAGGGCCGCCGCGTGAGCTCGCGTGCGACCGCGCACCAGTATAGCGGCAAGCTAGTCATTTTGGGATGACTGGTTTAGGTAGGCGATATACTGCTGGGCAGACGAAAGGAGCGCCGACGATGCTTAATGGGTGCGCATATATATTGACGGTCGACGTGGGTAACACGTTCATTCGCTTTGGTCTGTTTGCCGAGGATTCGGCCGCGGCGCAGGAATGCCCGCTTGCGACGTGCGAGATCACGACGCCATCGAGCATTACGGCCGACGAAGCGCGCATGCGTCTCGTGCAGGTCATGGGCGCGCTCGCCGCCGATGCGGGTGTGCCCGGGGTGCTCGTACCCGCCGCGGCCGTGCTGAGCTGTGTGGTCCCGGCGCTCGAGCGCCCATGGAAGGCAGCACTTTCCCGTACCTGCACGGGACGCGTGCTCACGGTGGGGCCGGGCCTCAAGACCGGCATACCCGTGCACTACGATGACCCGGCCGAGATCGGTCCCGACCGCATCGCCGACGCCGTGGCGGCCCGCGCCGTCTACGGCTCGCCGTGCATCGTGATCGACCTGGGCACGACGACCAATATCGAGGTCATCGACGCGCACGGTACCTTTGTCGGCGGCGTTATCGCGCCAGGCCTGGCCCTCGGCGCCCGTTCGCTTTCGGCGGCAGCAGCGCGCCTGCCTCAGGTTGAGCCCTCGGCGCCGACACACGTCATCGGCCGCAACACGCGTGAGGCCATGCGCTCGGGCGTGGTTCTGGGCGAGGTGGCGCGCATCGACGGCATGCTCGACATGGTGCTTGCCGAGATGCGTGCGACCAAGGCCGCAGGGGAGGGCGATGTGCCCATCGTCATTACCGGTGACGATGCCGAGGCACTTGCGGCCCTTGTCGGCCATAGCCTGACGGTCGATGACGCGTTGACGCTGCGGGGCCTCGCCGAGCTCTACCACATCAACCAAAAGCCCCGCCGCGCGTGAAAGTGAGGGCGCCGGTGGGATAAACGCCCCTACCTTCCACCTGCTACAATGGGTCAAACTATTGCGATTTCGGAGGTGTCTGGCATGTCGGACGATCTTCATCAAACTGCGTCGGGCAAGCGCCGCGACGTCATTAGCTGGGATGAGTTCTTTATGAGCGTGGCCATCGCCGCGCAGCGCCGCAGTAAGGACCCCAACACGCAGGTGGGCGCGTGCATCGCCAGCACCAACCACCGCATCCTTTCGGTGGGCTACAACGGTACGCCCTCGGCGCTCAACGACGACTTTTTCCCGTGGGGCACGAGCGATGACCCGCTGCAGGACAAGCATAACTACGTAGTCCATGCCGAGGCAAACGCCGTGCTCAACTACCGCGGCTCGCTCAAAGACCTCGAGGGTTCCACGGTCTACGTCACGCTGTTCCCGTGCCACGACTGCGCCAAGATCCTGGCGCAGGTGGGCGTGGGCGAGGTCGTCTACCTGGACAACAAGTATGCCGACACCGATGACGGCCGTATCAGCCGCCGCATTCTCGACTCCTGCGGCATCAGCTACCGCCAGGTCATCGTCGATGTCCAGATTGGTACCGGGGGACAGGCTCAGCAGTAGTGCGTGCCAACGCTAGCTGGCGGCAAAACAGCCAAAAGAGCCCCGTCCCAAATTGACTACTCGTGAAAGTCGCGCCTGCGCGCATGGACGGCTCGTGAGCGGGTACATGGCTGTAGTAACATAGCTTCTGTCCGCGGGCGTGCCCGCGTTATTGTGAGAAAGGAGCCCCTGTGGCTGTTAACGAAGAGCTGCTTAAGAAGGTTCTTGAAGAGATCCGCCCCAACCTGCAGGCCGACGGCGGCGATATGGAGTATGTGGGCGTCGACGACGAGGGCGTCGTCAAGCTGGAACTGCAGGGCGCCTGCGCCGGCTGCCCCATGAGCTCGCTAACCCTTTCCATGGGTATCGAGCGCATTCTGAAGGAGCATGTGCCTGGCGTTACCCGCGTTGAGCAGGTCAATGCTTCCGGCGAGGCCGAGGACCTGTACGACGAGTACGCCCCGTTCTAAGATGCGAAAGCTGCGGACGGTACGCTCCGCATAGACGTTACGCCCAAATATGCGGCTGCGAGCGTAAGGCCCGCGGCCGCATTTGTATGTAGGGAGCAGAGGGATCGATATGCTCAACGACCTCTACCATATGCTTGATCCCGTCGCGATCTCGGCGGGCCCCATCACCATCTACTGGTACGGTCTGGCCTACGTGGTCGGCGCTCTGCTCACGGCGGTCGTTATGTACCGCACGCAGCGTCGTTGGGGCTTCGACATTACGATCGATGACCTGACGAGCGTCGTAGTCGGCGCGGTCTTTGGCCTTATTATCGGCGCGCGCCTGTTTTACGTCGTCTTTTACGGTGATGGCTACTATTTGGCCCACCCGCTCGAGATCTTTGCCACCAACGAGGGCGGCATGAGCTTCCACGGTGGCCTGGTGGGCGGCATCTTGGGCGGCATCATCGTGTGCCGCATGTATAAGCTCGACGCCTGGACTATAGCCGACCTTGCCGTTATCGGTGCTCCGCTGGCCCTGTGCCTGGGACGTTGCGCCAACTTCGTCAACGGCGAGCTGTGGGGCAAACCGACCGATCTGCCTTGGGGTGTGGTCTTTGGCGGCACCGCGGGCGATATACCGCGTCATCCTTCTCAGCTCTATGAGGCATTCCTAGAGGGCGTCGTGCTCTTCTGTATTTTGCAGGTGCTCAGCCGCAAAAAGCCGCTGCTGCCCCAGGGTACGTTTATGGGCGTGTTCGTGATGGGGTACGGCATCGTCCGCTTTCTCGTTGAGTTCGTGCGCGTGCCCGATGCCCAGTTGGGTTATCTGCTGGGCGGCGTCATCACCATGGGTCAGCTACTGAGCCTGCCGCTCGTGATCGCCGGTCTGGCGCTCATCATCTTCGCCCGTCGCCGCAACCAGCCCCAGCGCGTCTACCTGGACGCCTAACCACCAAAACCACCACAAAGGGGACAGGCACCTTTGTGGTGGTCTTGCCGAGTTTGATAGGTTTCTAGAAAGGCTTTCGGACTGTGAAGGATTCCGACCTCTCCACAACGGCCGCGCGCGACGCTGCCCGCATCGTCTGGTTTAAGCGCTACCCCGCCAAGCAGACGCTCATCGCATTTTTGCTCGCGCTGTTGGCGACCACGGCGTTTTCCATCGATCCCGCCCCGGTGTCGAGCAACGCAGTCTTGGCGATTGATCCCAAAGCCTCGGGCATGCTGTACGTGTGCTACGAGGTGCTCCTCTCGTTTGCCGGCCATACCGACGCGGTCATGCTGCTTGCGCTTGCCTGCCTGCTCACTCTGCCGTTTCGCTACGTATTCTTTGGCCGCGGCGACGCTTGGCGTCCCTCGGTGATCCTTCCGTCGCTGTTCTTTGCCGTCTGCATGGTGTTTGGCCGCAGCTACGACCTCACCGATTCGGCCGAGATCGTGCTCGGCGACAAGGCCCGCATCATCTGCGCCTGGATTGGCGGCGCGGGCTGGATGCTCTTGGCGGTCGTTGCCTTCTACCTTGCCTTTGAGTGTCTAGATTGGCTGAGCTCTCGGCGTATTCCGTTTTCCGAAGCGCACTTTGGCCGCGTATGGCGTGTGGCTCACGCCGTGCTCTCGGTCCATCCCTTTGCCGGGCCCTTCCTGGTGCTTATGATCGCCTGGGCGCCCACGCTCATTGCCTCGCTGCCCGGCCTTTTTATGGGAGATACGGGCGCGCAGATTCGCCAGTGGTTCAACTATCCCAACGGCACGAGTGACTACCTGCGTCTGCTCAATCCCAATGTGTTGCTCAACGGACATCATCCCGTGGTGCACACGGCTATCATCGGTTCGTGCGTCCAGCTGGGGCTTTCGCTGTTCAACAGCGCCAACGCAGGTCTTGCCATCTACACCTGTGCTCAGTTCGTCATCACGGCCGCCTGCATGGCCTATTCCATTTCGTCGCTGCGCAAACTGGGCGTGAGCCTGCCGGTTCGCGGTGCGATCCTGCTGTTCTTTGCGTTTATGCCGATGTTCTCTAACTACGCGGCGTTGCTCACCAAAGACGTGCTCTTTGCCGACGCGTTTTTGGTGCTGCTGGTACAGACCGTCAAGCTCGTGGCATGTGGCTTGCCCCGTCGTGATGCCAATGTCGAGCGAGCGGGCGAGAAAGCCCCCATGCTCTTTGCGCGCCACGACTGGCTGCTGCTCGCTCTGGGCGCCATGGGTTCCACGTTTCTGCGCAACGGCGGCCTGGTGTTTCCCCTGGCGGCATGCGTAATCGCGGCGGCGTTTTGCGTATGGGACGTGCATGTGGCTCGTCGTGCAGCCAAGCAGACTGGTGCTGCGCCTTCGGGCGCCATCCCGCGTTTCCGTTGGGTTGGCGTTCTCGCGGTGCTCGCGCTCTGCCTTGCCTCTAATATGTACTTCACCAAGGTCTTTATGCCGGCGCACGACATCACGCCTGGTTCCAAGCGCGAAATCCTCTCGATTCCGTTCCAGCAGACGGCTCGTTTTGTCCAAAAGCACGACGGCCTCAACTCGGGCGTCAACCCCACGGTTAAGGAGGACGGCACCATCGTGGAGGCTCCTTGCGACGGCTTGGTGACCGACGAAGAGCGTGCCGTGATCGACCGCGTGCTCAAGTACGAGAATCTGGGCCGCCGTTACAACCCGGATAAGTCGGACGCCGTCAAAAATTGCTTTAACGAGTACGCCTCGCAGGAGGACATCAAGGCCTATTTCGAGGTGTGGGCCCAGATGTTCAAAAAGGATCCCGAGTGCTATATCTCGGCGCTCATCAATAACTACTACGGCTACTTTTATCCGAGTGCCCGCGATGCGTGGGTCTACAGCACGGCGCGCAGTGCCGAGATCATGGCAAAGCCCGATAACCTCAAGTACTTCGACTTCCATCCGGTCGATAGCAAGGTTGTACGCTGGTGCGACCACCTGATCAACCTGTATCGCGTGGCGGTGCAGCGCATCCCGTTTATCTCGCTCACCATGAGCTCGGCCACCTATGTGTGGATCATGATCGCCGTGGTGGTCTATCTGCTACGTCGTCATTCGTGGCGCGGGCTGGCCATTTGGGTGCCGCTGCTGGGCGTGCTCGCCGTGTGCCTGATCGGTCCCTGCAACGGCTCAACCTACATGCGCTACCTGTATCCGGTCATCGCCTGCATGCCCTTTGCCATCGGCGCCACCATCACCCGCAGCGATCTCCTCTGGTCCTAACTTGGTGCATTGGGGTCAGGTTTCTTTGCACCAAAGGGGGGCATCATCACGACGCCTTCATTTTGGGGTTTATCTCGCAGGCCAGTAGGTATATCATAACGACGTTTGTTTATATTGCCCGAGCATCTGCGCTGGGCTTTAGGTCGAAACCGATAGGAGACACGTATGTCCGGACACTCTAAGTGGGCCACAACCAAGCATCGTAAGGGCGCGCAGGACGCCAAGCGTTCCGCCCTCTTCTCCAAGCTCAGCCGCAACATTACCGTTGCTGCCCGTCTCGGCGGCGACCCGCTGCCCGAGAACAACGCCAGCCTCGCCGCTGCCGTTGCCAAGGCCAAGGCTCAGTCCATGCCTAAGGACAAGATCAAGTCCGCTATCGACAAGGCTTTTGGTTCGGGTGCTGACGCCGCCGTCTACGAGAACATCGTGTACGAGGGCTACGGTCCCGCCGGTGTCGCCGTCTACGTCGACTGCCTGACCGATAACCGCAACCGCACCGCCGCCGATGTCCGTTCCGCCTTCTCCCACGCTGGTGGCAACCTGGGCACCTCCGGCTCCGTCGCCTTCCAGTTTGAGCGCAAGGGCCAGATCGTCGTCGCCAAGGAGATCCTGGACGAGAACGCCAAGAAGGAGACCATGATCGCCAACGGTGCTGCCGGTGACGAGGATGAGTTCATGATGGCCATCGCCGAGGCCGGCGGCGAGGACTACGAGGACGCCGGCGAGGAGTGGATCGTCTGGACTACTGCCAACGAGGTCATGGCTGTCTCCAAGGCGCTCGAGGAGCAGGGCGTCCAGGTCAAGGGCTCCGAGACCACCATGGTCCCGACCACCCCGACCGAGGTCTCCGGCGCCGACGCCAAGAAGGTTCAGCGCCTCATCGACCGTCTTGAGGAGCTCGACGACGTCCAGGATGTTTACAGCACCATGGACATGACCGACGAGGTCATCGCTGCCCTCGAGGAGGAGTAGCGCCCGCACGGGTTAAGCCGTGCATATCTGGGCATAATGAAGCGAGCATGCAAGCCTCGTGGAATAGATGAGCCGGATCCGCGTGCGTAGAGCACCGGACCCGGCTCTTTTATAATGATGCGAACCGTTTTGCATTTCGAGAGCCGAGATTTGAAGGGAGCGCCGCGTGCGCGTACTCAAACGAGCCCTAGCGATCGTGTATCTTGCCGCCACCATCGTGGCGCTGGGTACGCTTGTCTGCCAGTTTTGGGGGCCGTATACGTATCGCTTTATGCTGCTGATGCGCGACCCCATGCCGCGCATTGTTGTGACGGCATGCGGCGGAGTTGTGGCGATCGGCGTGCTGGTAAGCTTCTTTCGCCTGATGTTTGCTCGTCGCGAGCCGTCCTGCGTGCATCCGGCGGGGGAGCGCAATATCGAGGTTACCCTTGCGGCGCTTTCTTCGTGTGCCAGGGCTGCTGCCGAGCGCGACGACCGCGTGATGGTCGAGCATGTCGAGGCCCGCGTCCAAGGCCCCGACGATTCGCACGTCCGATTTAAGGTCGAGGCTATCGCGCTCGACGACCGGGACGTGGCCTCCCTTGCAGCCGCGATGCAGCAACGTATCGAGGAGGCCTGCGACACCATGCTCGGCACGCCGGGTACGACCACGCGCGTCCGTTTTTTGCCGTCCAAGACTACCGTCCAGACCGTGGAGGTTTCCGGTGAGTGATACCAATCAAGATAAGACCGCTCGTACGCCGCGCCTGACGATTGACCAGAGCGCCACGTCGGCGAGCGAAACTGTTGATTCCAAAGCAGAGGCAACTGAGTTACAAGACGCGGCGGCCGCGGATTTTGACGAGGCTATGGGTCTCATCAAGGGTACGGGCGCTGCCATCTGGAGCTATGCTGTGCGTCATCCCAACACCACGCTCGGTGCCGTCGCTGGCTTTATCCTTGCCGTGTTGGTGCTCACGCTCGGCCTGTGGGACACGCTCGTCATTGCATTCTTCGTGCTGATCGGCGCCGTGATCGGCCAAATTCGCGACGGCGAAAACGGGATCGTCAACTTCTTCGGCCGTCTGTTTAGCGGCCGCTAATATGTATTCGACTGTCGCATCCGCGGCAGGCATAAGGAGGAACCATGGCTTTTAATACGAAGGTCGATGTGGCCGATACCGAGCTCGAGGAGAATGAGGCGGCCGTCGCCGAAGCCGAGGATGTGACGCTCGAGGATGAGGCGCTCGTCGAGGCCGAGTCCGCCGATGACGCGGACGAGGATGATGAGGAAACAGACGAGTCCGAGGACTCGCTGACCTATTCCAACGGTGTGATCGAGAAGATCGTCGCCATGGCCACCCGCGAGGTGCCGCACGTCCTGGGCATGAAGGGTAACCTTATGCACTTTGTGCAGGAGCAGTTTGGTGCCGAGAATCTGACCAAGGGCGTGACGGTTGAGGTCACCGATGACAATCGCGTGGTCGTCAACATCTCCGTCATTATCGAGTACGGCGCCTATGCGCCCGCGATCTTCGACGATGTCAAGGCACGTGTCACCGAGCGCCTTGCCGCGATGACCGGCCTTGAGGTGGCGGGCGTCAACCTGCGCATCGAGGACGTCATCACCCCCGAGGAGTACGAGCACCGCACCAGCCAGCACGAGTAACCTTCCAAAAAGGGACAGGTTTGTTTTGGCAGGCTTTATCTGCGAAAACGTTAAACGGCCGACCGCGCAAGCAAAAGCGTGGCCGGCCGTTATTTGTATGCCCCCCGATGTGGGCATACCGCTCGTCTAACTAGGGGTTGCAATCGTCGCGTTCCGCGTTACCCTAATGGGCGCATTGTTTCCAAATTGTTAACGAGGGGTTGCCGTAATGGCCGACGAGCACGAAACAGAAAGCAAGGCATGGGCGATTGAGGCCGCCGCGGCAGAGGCGGCATCGCGTGCTGCCGAGGAGGTGCATCGTCCTCCCGTGGTGCCGATGGAGCGCGTGGTCGATCGCACCGATATCGAGCGCGGCGAGCGTGTCGGTCAAAAGCGCAGCCAGGAGCCGGGCTTCCCGCGCTTTTTTGCCGAGCTCAATCTGGGCCTGATTCTTACGGCCTTCGCCATCGTTGCGTTTAAAACCCCTAATCACTTTGCTTTTGGCGGCACCTCGGGCGTGTCGGTCATTCTGTCCACGCTGTTCCCGACCCTGCCCGTCGGCGTTTTTATGTGGATTATCAACGCGGTTCTCGTCGTCTTGGGCTTTATCTTTTTGGAGCGCAAGGCGATTCTTTGGAGCGTCTTCGCCTCGTTTGCGCTTTCGGCCTATGTTTCGCTGTTTGAGCTCTTTATCCCGACTGATGTCTCGATGACGGGCGATATGTGGCTTGACCTGTGCTTTGCCGTGATCCTGCCGGCGCTCGGCAGCGCCATTGTCTTTGATATTGGCGCCTCGACGGGCGGCACGGACATTCTCGCTATGATCCTCAAACGCCGCACCACGCTCGAGATTGGTCGCGCCCTGCTGTTGGTCGATATCGGCATCGTGGCCATCGCGGCCTTTTTGTATGGCCCGCGTGTCGGTCTGTATTGCGTGCTCGGCCTGTTTGCCAAGACGCTTGTGGTCGACAAGGCCATCGAGAGCATTCACCTTCGTAAGGTCTGCACAGTCATTTGTTCCGAGCCCCTTAAGGTCGAGGAGTTTATCGTCAAGCATCTCAACCGCACGGCGACCATCAGCCGCGGTTACGGTGCCTTCTCGGGCAAGTGCGTGACGGTGATCATGAGCGTGCTGAGCCGTCGCGAGGCCGTGCAACTGCGCCGCTATGCGCGCGAGGTCGATCCGGGTGCCTTTATCACGATTGTCGACAGCTCCGAGATCGTCGGCAAGGGCTTCCGCGGAACGAACTAGCACAGACGTATTCAACGAACCGCCTGCTGGCGTCGTGTACCTTGCAAATCGGTCATCTTTGAGTATTTGACCCCACATTGGGCAATAATGATGCTAAAGACAACGTTTGCGATCCAAGTGATTCGTTCAAGATACGAAGGGATGATTCTATGTTCTGCTCGCAGTGCGGCGCCCCCATGGGCGATAACGACAAGTTCTGCGGCGTGTGTGGTGCTCCTAATGCCGGTGCCGCTGGCCCCGCTCCCCAGGGACAGCCTCAGCCCCAGCAGTTTGTTCCGCAACCGCCCGTGGCGAATGCGCCAAAGGGCTGTGTGGCTCAGGCGTTCCAAGATATGACCAAGACTCCGGGCGTGCTTCAGCGTGTATGCCAAATCGCGTTTTTGCCGGCGCTGATTTGCGTTGTGTCAGTGCTCGTGTTGTTTATTCCCGTTATTGGCGGCATTGCGGCTGCCATCGGCTTTTTGGCAGCTTGCATTGCGAGCGTGTGCGGTTCCGGCTTTGGCATCGAGTGGGGTCGCGATCTGTCGCTTAAGATCGATGACGGCATGGATCGTCCGCTGATGCGTTCCACGTCGTTTGGTCTCGGAGTCTTTTCGAGCGTTATTTCGGTCGTGCTCGAGGTTATCGCTGCCATTCCCGTTATCGGTGTAGTGCTTTCGCTGGTGGAGGGCGTGGTAATTGGCGCTGCGGGCTCGTATTCTTATTACGGTTCTTATGCGCTCGAGGCTGCGCTGTTCGGTTCGCTTGGCCTGCTTGTCCTGGCGCTAATTGCCTCGGCGATTCTGGGTGTCTTCTTTAAGATGTTCGCCGACATCGCCGTGATGCACTTTGCGGTGACCGGGCGTGTCGAGAGCGCGTTTTCGCTCGATAAGGTCTGGGCGGCGTTTAAGCACAACAAGACCAAGCTGTTCTGTGCTTCGTTCCTTCCCGAGTTTTTGACGGGCCTGGTCGCCAACGTTGTCACATGGATCTTGACGGTCGTCTTTGGCGCCATTGCCTCTGTCGGTATGTATAGCTACTACTATCGTCCTACGGGTATTGAGGCAATTGTTACCGGCGGTGGCGTCACGCTCGCGCTGTTCTTGGTGCTGGTCGCTTTCGTCATCGTATTTCTTACGGTCTTTGGCAAGATGCTCAAGCACCGTGCCGTTGGCTATTGGGTTGCACGTTATGCAAGCGAGTGGGCCGACGAGGACAAGGACGACGTCCTGACTTTTGTATTGCCCTTCGAGAAGAAGTCCGCTCCCTCGGGTTACAGCGCTCCGGATGCCGAGCCCGCACCTGAGTCCGAGCCCAAGCCTGAGCCGGCACCTGCACCCGCTCCCGCGACCGAGCCTGAGCCGGCGCCCGAGCCTGAACCGGCGCCCGAGTCTGAGACGGCATCTGAGCTTGAGCCTGCGCCTGAGCCTGAGCCTGAGCCGGCACCTGCACCTGAGTCGGCGTCCGAGCCAAGCTCCGACGAGGAACCTCAGGACGAGTAGTCATGCCGTCTGCCATTTGGGGACGGGGTAGAAATAGTAGAAATAGCGCTTGAAGAATGAGCGGGGGCGGACGTGTCGAAACGTCCGCCCCCGCTTTGACATCGCGATGTGGCTATGACTGCGAGATGCCAGCGAATCGATTACTCGTCGTGCTTCTCCTCACGGCGTGCAGCAGCGCGTGCGTCGTGGATGCCCTTGATCGCGGCATGGCGAGCCGTTCGGGCATCATGGATGGCGTCGCGAGCCTCGGCGGTCGTCGCCTTGGCAGAGCGCAACTTGGCGGCCAGATCGGGGTTGGTTTCGGCGACCGCGGTAATCGCGGGGCCGTCGAGCTCCTCTTGCGTGGGCTCGGCCAAAAAGTCGATAGCATACTGGGCGGCCACCATGGAGCCCTTTGCCAGCACGGTCTCGTCGATCTTGTAGAAGCAGGAATGTTGGGCGTACGTGGCGCCAATCTTGGGGTTGCGCGTACCTACAAAGGCGAGCACGCCCGGTACGCGACGCAGGTACTCCGAAAAATCCTCGCCCGAAAGCGTGCCGCGATAATGGCCTTGGCCGGCGGGGCCCAGACACTTAATTACAGCCTGACGGCAGCGCTCGCTCGAGGCCGCGTCGTTTTCGACCTTGTAGTTGGCGATGGTGTAGTCGGTGAGCTCTGCCTCGGCGCCCAAGGCGGCCGCGGTATGCTCCACGATGCGGCGCATGAGCTCCGGCATTTCCTCGTGGGTCGAATCGCCGTAGGTGCGCACCGTGCCGGCGAGGTAGGCCGTGCCGGCGATAACGTTGCGTGCGGTGCCGCCGTGCAGCTCGCCGACGGTGATGACAGCCGGCTCGTAGGGGCTGATCTCGCGCGAGACGATGGTCTGCAGGGCGTTGACGATCTCTGCGGCCACCATAACGGCGTCGTGACCGCGCTGGGGCATGGCGCCGTGGCACGAGGTGCCGCGTACGTCGATACGGAACCAGTCGGTATTGGCCATGCGCGGTCCGGGCTCGCAGCTCACGGTGCCGGCGTCGACCTCGCTCCAGATGTGCGCGGCGTAGGCGCCATCGACGCCGTCGAGCACACCCGTGCCGATCATGAGCTTGGCGCCCTGGCCGTTTTCCTCGCTGGGCTGGAAGACGATGCGGACTTCGCCGTGGATGTCGTCGGTCATATGGCGCAGGATCTGCAGCGTTCCGAGCATCATGGCGATATGGCAGTCGTGGCCGCAGGCGTGCATGCAGCCCTCGTTGACGCTGGCGAACTCCTCGCCGGTCTGCTCGGTGACGGGCAGGGCGTCGATGTCGGCGCGCAGCAGGATGCGGCGGCGTGGCGTGCCGTCCTCGCGGTAGGCATCCGGCGCGGTACCGCGAAGCGTTGCCACCAAGCCGGTCTTGAGCGGACGCTCGTAGGGGATATTCATGGCGTCGAGCTGGTTGGCGATGTCGGAGGTCGTGCGCTCCTCGGCAAGGCTCAGCTCCGGGTGCTTATGGAAGTGCCGGCGCTGCTTGATGATATATGGTTCAAACTCGGTAGCGATATCTTTGATGGCTGCGGTGACGTCGTCAGCCGCGCGAGCCTCGGTCGCCGCCATAATCTGCTGTGCCTTGGTCTTCGTCATGGTCGATTTGCTCCTTGCTGGGTTGATCGCAAAATCGTACAGGCTCTCTCCAGTATGCCACCTGCCGCTAGGGCTGGTAAAGTTGCCGTTTGCCGCTTGGGGTTTTGTTACAAGGGCGGGGGAGTACACTCGGGGGTGTTGAATTTCCTGCCAGAGATGGGGATGCCCATGCAACATATCGATCGGATTATCCGCTCCAAGAACGTCTTTACCGCGCAAGACGGCATCGATACCGCCCGCGAGCTGGCGATTGCCATTGCAGGCGACCGTATCGTCGCAGTCGGTGCGCCCGATGACGTAATCGCCGCCGCTCCCGCCGCCACGCCGGTTATCGACTACGGCGAGCAGTTTGTCTGCCCCGGTTTCCATGACGCTCATCTGCACTTCTTCCATACCTCGGTCGGTTCCTCGCCGTACATGCTCATGGATATGGGCACGTCCGAGGCAGCGCTGGTGCAGCACGCGCTCGAGTTTTCCCAGGATCTGCCCGGCGACGCTTGGGTCGTAACGCAGGGCTGGCGTGATTACCGCTGGGATCCGCCCGAGCACCCTACCAAGGCGTCGCTCGATGCGGCATTCCCCGATCGTCCCTGCGTTATGTACTCGGGCGACGGGCACACGCTGTGGCTCAACAGCCGCGCACTCGATGCGCTCGGCGTCACACGCGACAGCGAGCCGCCGGCGGGCGGCAGCTACGACAAGGACGCAAACGGCGAACTCACGGGCATTGCTCACGAGGCGGCTGCCATGCAGCTGCTGCCGCGCTGCCTTGAGTGGCTGGGGGAGGATCGCATTGCAAGCGCTTACGCCGATCAAATGAGGCGTATGGCCGAGCAGGGCATCACCTCGATATGCGATATGTCGCTCATGCCCATGCCGGGCTGCGATTTTATCCGCGACGACGTCTACGACAAACTGCAGGCAGCCGGCAAGTTGGGCATCCGAGCCCATCTGTTCCCCACGCTGCTGGATGACCAGTCGCGCTTGGAAGAGCTGCAGGCACGTTACGCGAACAATGTGCTGCTCTCGGCGCCTGGTTTTAAGCAGTTCTTCGACGGCGTGTCGAGCGAACACACGGCATATCTCACCGAGCCCTATACCAACCCGCGCTTCCCGGGCGATCAAGGTCGCCTGACGGTTCCTGCCGAGCGCATGCGCAAGCTGGTTCTGGCGGCCGCGGAGCGCGGCCATACCGTGCGCATCCACGTCATCGGCGACGGTGCGATTCATGCCGCGCTGGATATCTTCGAGGAGGCCGCCGACCTGTACGGCCTGCCCCAGCACGGCCATAACACGCTCGAGCACCTGGAGAACCTCTTGCCCGAGGACATCGATCGTCTACGCAAGCTTAACGTCGTTGCCTCGAGCCAGCCCTGTCACATTACACTCGACCCGGGCGGCCCCGAGCGCGATCTGGGCCTGGAACGCAGCCGCATCATGTGGCCGTTTGCGACCTATAAGCAGCGCGGCATCCGCCAAGCCTTCGGCACCGATAGCCCCATCACAGCTGTTACAAGCATGAACGTGCTCTACACGGCTATCACGCGCCAGGATCCCAAAAGCCACTGGCCCGAGGGCGGCTGGTTACCGAGCGAGCGCATCGATGCAGCAACAGCCCTGCGCAACTACACCCTGGGCAGCGCCTATGCAGCGGGCGACGAGCAAAACCTCGGCAGCTTGGAGCCCGGCAAGTATGCCGACCTGGTAGTCCTGGACCAAAACCCGCTCATCATCGATCCCCAAGAGCTCCAGACCACTAAGGTTCAGGCCACCTACCTAGCCGGCAACTTAATCTACGAGCGCTAACCCCACATCCCACCCCTCAGTTGCGGTGAAATAGTCCCTAAAATCGGCCTTCAAGCCCAAAAACAGGAACTATTCCACCGCAACTTAAAAGAGCGCGTCCCAACAACGTGCTCCTATCTTGTGCATTCCATCCGCATCGCCATTTTGCTGCACTGACTTTTCTGAATGCCGGGCTCGAATTAGTTAACCTGCCTCCCGTGTGGCTCCGGAGGGGCGGGGCATAAGGTTTAGCGCGAGTTCCGCATGAGCCGAAGGCCACTTAATGTGGCCTTCGTGCGAGCAGGACTGCCGAGCAGGAAACCTTATGCCCCGCCCCTCCGGAGCCACACGGGAGCCACTGCTAAGTTATCCCCCGGCATTCAGAAAATCTAAGTGCCAAAAAATAAGATTTTTTGACTCTGTGTTGTATAACCCGCCATTCGTGGGTACCATTCAACGCGTACGCAAACAAAAAGGGTTAATTCGCGTGGTATAACCGCGCGGCCCAAAAAGGAGGAGACAAGCATGTCGTCTTTGAAGCCGCTTGCAGATCGTGTTCTGGTCAAGCCCGACGAGGCCGAGCAGAAGACCGCTTCTGGTCTGTATATCGCCAGCAACGCTCAGGAGAAGCCGCAGCGCGGCACCATCGTTGCCGTGGGCGCCGGCAAGGTCAACGACAAGGGTGAGCGCATCCCCATGGACGTCAAGGTCGGTGACGTTGTCATCTACGGTAAGTTCGGTGGCAACGAGGTCAAGGTCGACGGCGAGAAGTATCTGCTGATGCGCGCCGACGACATCTACGCCGTCGTCGAGGCCTAGTCTCGTCAGAATCTCTGATTCGTCTTTGAACGCGTCCGCCGCATAGGACTCGGAAGCGGCGACGCGAGTCACATTTCTTTTGGAGGATTACCTACCATGGCAAAGAACATTACGTTCAACACCGATGCCCGCGCTAAGCTCGCCAAGGGCGTCAACACTCTGGCCGACGCCGTTACCGTCACCATGGGCCCCAAGGGTCGCTACGTTGCGCTGCAGCGCACGTTCGGTGCCCCGACCATCACCAACGACGGCGTTTCCGTCGCCAAGGAGATCGAGCTCGAGGACAACATCGAGAACATGGGCGCTCAGCTGGTGAAGGAGGTTGCCACCAAGACCAACGACACCGTGGGTGACGGCACCACCACCGCAACTTTGCTCGCCCAGGCTATCGTCAACGACGGTCTGCGCAACGTCGCCGCTGGCGCCAACCCGCTGGCCATTCGTCGCGGCATCGACAAGGCCGTTAACGCCGCCGTCGCCGAGATGAAGAAGCAGGCCAAGCCGGTCGAGACCAAGGAACAGATCGCTTCCGTCGGTACCATCTCCGCCGGTGACCCCGAGGTCGGCGAGAAGATCGCCGAGGCCATGGAGGTCGTGGGCAAGGACGGCGTCATCACCGTCGAGGATTCCCAGACGTTCGACATCACCATCGACACCGTCGAGGGCATGCAGTTCGACAAGGGCTATGTCTCCGCTTACTTCGTCACGGACAACGACCGCATGGAGGCCGTGATGAAGGATCCGTACATCCTCATCACCGACCAGAAGATCTCCAGCGTTCAGGACATCATGCCCGTTCTCGAGGCTGTCCAGCGCGCTGGCCGCGGCCTGCTCATCATCGCTGAGGACATCGACGGCGAGGCTCTGCCTACCCTGGTCCTCAACAAGATCCGTGGCGCTCTCAACGTCTGCGCCGTCAAGGCTCCGGGCTACGGCGATCGCCGTAAGCGCATCCTCGAGGACATCGCCGTCCTCACCGGTGGCCAGGCTGCCCTGGACGAGCTGGGCGTGAAGGTCGCCGACATCACCGCCGATATGCTCGGTACCGCTAAGTCCGTCACCATCTCCAAGGACAACACCGTCGTCGTCGGCGGCGCTGGCTCCAAGGAGGCCATCGACGCTCGTATCGCTCAGATCAAGGGCGAGATGGAGAACACCACCTCTGACTTCGACCGCGAGAAGCTCCAGGAGCGCCTGGCCAAGCTCTCCGGCGGCGTTGCCGTCATCAAGGTCGGCGCTGCTACCGAGTCCGAGCTCAAGGAGATCAAGCACCGCGTCGAGGATGCCCTGCAGGCTACCCGCGCTGCTGTCGAGGAGGGCATCGTCGCCGGCGGTGGCGTCGCCTTCATGGACGCTGCTCCTGCGCTCGACGCTGTCGAGATCGACGACCCCGAGGAGAAGATCGGCGTCGACATCGTCAAGAAGGCTCTGACCGCTCCGGTCGCTACCATCGCCAAGAACGCTGGCTTTGAGGGCGCTGTCGTGGTCGACAAGGTTGCCGAGCTGCCCGCCGGCCAGGGTCTCAACTCTGCCAACGGCGAGTGGGGCGACATGATCGAGATGGGCGTCCTCGACCCCGTCAAGGTCAGCCGCGTCACCCTGCAGAACGCTGCTTCTGTCGCCAGCCTGATCCTCATCACCGAGGCTACCGTCTCCGATGTGCCCAAGAACACTCAGCTTGAGGACGCTATCGCTGCTGCCACCGCTGGTCAGCAGGGCGGCGGTATGTACTAAGGCCGACAAGGTCTAGAACTCCCACCGGGGATCCGGGGGCGTGACGGGGTTTCTCTCCGGAACGTCCTCGGACATGCAAAGAGGCTCCGCATCGCGCTTCGCGCTGCGGAGCCTCTTTGCGTCCTGCGGAATATTCCGG
>DBFDDV010000082.1:0-3106 GCA_048302525.1 Collinsella sp.
GCACAGGTTCGTGACGGCGCCGAAGTCCAGGCGCGGCGAGCGCGTCGACGGCTCGGCCGACCTGTCGGCGGCCTGCCCGCGCCTGGCGGCGTGGCCGCGCTGCTGCAACGGGTGCGGCCTGTACCGTGCGATCGGCTGCAAGCGCCGCCCGCACGTATTCTGTGTTTCGTCAAGAGGATTTGAGCAAAAAGAGCATCGGAAATTGAGCAGTCGCAGCATCGGAAGCGCGCACGCTTTTTGAGCGGCTAGCCCTCCTGCATGAGGGCATGGCGGACGCGGTAGGACTCGCCGCGGAACTGGACGAGCCTCCCGTGGTGGACGATGCGGTCGATCAGGGCGGCGGCCATCTGGTCGTCCCCGAACACCGCCCACACCTGCTGAACTCCAGGTTCGTGGTGAATACCACCGACTGCCTCTCGTATGCGTCGGCGAGGACCTGGAAGAGCAGCCTCGCCCCGTCCGCGTCGAGCGGGAGAAACCCGAGCTCGTCGATGACGAGCAGGCGGGCCTTGCCGATGAGCGCGGCCTCCCGGTCGAGCCTCCCGTCGTCGCGGGCGCGCCTCAGTCGCATCACGAGCGAGGACGCCGTGAAGAAGCGCGCCTCGAGCCTCCTCTCGCACGCCAGCGCGCAGAGGGCCGACGCCATGTGCGTCTTGCCGGTGCCGACGTCGCCCATGAGCACGAGGTCCTCCCTGCGCTCGACGAAGTCGAGCGCGAGCAGCGACTCTCGCCCCATGCCCTCCGGCCACGACACGGCCGACCAGTCGTAGCCGTCGAAGGTCTTGGGCGCCGGCAGCGCGCAGCGCCTGAGCAGCGTCGCGCGCTTCGAGGCCTCGCGGCTGGACCTCTCCGCCTCGAGGTAGCCCGCCAGGTACTCCACCTGTTTCGGGGTGCCGAGCCTCGACCACTCCTCCAGGACGGCGGTGGTGAGCGAGCACGACCGCCCGGCCTCCACGACCCTGCGGGCCAGCTCCTCGCTAGCTGCCATCGGCGACCGCCCCCTTCAGGAACCCGTCGTAGACCGACAGGTCGGCCCCGCCGGCCCCGCCGAGAGGGCGCGCGCAGAGAGGGGCGATGCCCCGCTGGCCTAGCCTAAGGGCGAAAACGGAATAGACGGACCGACCGTCCGGCTGAGTCTGGGAAGAGGTGCCGGGCGGCAGGCGGAGCATGGCCACCGGACCCATCGAAACACATCTCCACCGTTCCTTCAACTGGGAAAACGACGCCCCCGTGGCCTGAATGGGGCCTCGGGGGCGTTCGGCTAACTGCGGGAACGGCCTATCCGCTCAATGTGTTCGGCTGAGATCGGAAATCAACCATATTATGGGCACAGTCGGCAATTGGGTTGGATAGCCTCGCACCGGAGGAATCAACATGAGTACAAGTAGCTACAAACCGCAAAAAGGCCGTGGCCTCCCGTGGCCTTTAGACACGGACGCTCCATCGGTTGCCGATCAGGCCGAGACGCCTAGCGAGATGGAGGCGGCGCTTGACGTTCGACAGGATGAGATTGCAAAGAGCGAGATCCTGAGTGGAATCAACAGGCCATCCTACGACTCATTATTTGCGGTCGCGAAGAATCGCGTCCAGCTTGCGATTCTGATCATGATTTGCTCCTTCCAGACGTCCAAAGGGCCTAATAGGAAGGATGCCAACGGAAAAGAACTTACAAAAGGTCTTTTCATGCGTCAGGACAAGCTCGAAAAAAAGTCTGTTCGACTCAACCGACTGTATCGAAAGCTCTGGGCGAGCTGGCTCATCGAGGCATCATCATGAAGACCGATGGGATGTGGGTCATCGTTTGGGCTCAGCTCGATATTCAAGCGCGTGAGGCCGGATGGGATCCGCGCGCGGACGCGGGCGGCGAGGTCGGACGTGAAAGCCGGACCGCAGAGGTATCGAGCGCACGCGGCCAGGGCCTCGAGGGCGCCTGGCGGGTAGGGAGATCCGAGCATGAGGCAGGACAACGCGCAGGCCCGCGAAAGGTTCACGAGCTCCCCCGCGACGCGGCTGGACCCTCGGCTGCCCCTCGTAAAGGATGCAGAAGACACGGTCGAGGTCCGACGGTTCGACCAGGCTGTACCGGCAGTCCGCGTACAGTGCGCAGCCCCTCCCGCGCGGGTCGCCGTCCGAGTCCTCATCCGGCTCATGATGGCGCACCTCAACCCAAAGGCCCTCCAACACGTCGTCGAACCCGAAATCGAGCTCCGCCTGGACGCTCTCGCCGAGCGCATCGCCCAGGGCGAGCTCCGGCACCTTCGTCACACGGCCGTCCAGCCACTCAATCTCTGTCATCGCGCGCATGGTGCAAGCCCCTTCCGACACGGGATTGTCAGCTCAACCCGACCCTTACCCATACGGACGAACATAACTCACCAGGGGAAGCCCCTGAAGGCCGTGCGCCACAACATGGGGCCGAATCCGCCCCCGGCTGGACAGGCCAACAACGAAGGAGCACACGGAACCGGCGCGGCGTTACAACCGTCCCGGCAAGCGTGTCACTTGGCCAAGTCATGATGCCGACAAACCCGGAAATGCTCCAACGGAGCGCCGAACGAGCGTAACAATATAAAGCCGTGCAACACGTGTTGGACGACCGGAACATCCCAAACAAAGGCCTGTAGGTCCCACCTTCAAGCCCAATAGCAAAATGTGCATCAGCGGATTTGCAGCGATACAAGTCTCAACCGCCACCGTCACACCGCAGCGCGCCTAGTCCCACTCATCCTACTGCAAATGTCCCAGAACGAGAAAACGACCAGCTTAACATGCCAACCTTTATATCCGCACGCGCGTAATTCAACTCATAAGGACCGGCTATCCCTTACCTGTGACACAATCTCAAACGCACAGAACAGAATCATCAGTCCAATCATCGCATAAGAGGCAGCCGAACCTTCAAGCACTATTCCACAAAGAACAATCTCCGCGCCGCCAATAAGAACTGTTATCAGGCGCTCTGCCTTTTTGCTCTCGCCGCTCGCATAAAAAGGCGGCAAAGCGCACAAGATCACATATAGCCCGGGAAGGGAATACAGGATCGATAGTCCAAGCCCCCCATCAACCGCAGTGCTTTGCGTAAGAATCAACTGAACCCAAACGGCAA
>DBFDDV010000083.1:0-5482 GCA_048302525.1 Collinsella sp.
TGGAACATGGGAGACGGCGGTCGACGAAACTGGAGAGGAGGTATTACGAGCTCCTGTGCGAATTGAAGGGAGCGCTCCCGCAAACTGCCTATTGACAACTTATAGGAGCGTCGGTTTTGAAAAGCAGGATGACCGGCCTGCTCGGGATGTTCAAAAAACTCTACTCACTTGTCGCGCAAAGCTTCTGCATGAGAAAAAAATGGGGTTTTCAACAGAACTTCGTCCAGCTCTCGGCAAGCTTTTGGCCAGTTGGGGAGGGCTGTTGAAAACTTAACAGTCCGTTCGGCGCCATTTTTGGTGCGTTCGTGCCAATGCGAGTCAGGCTGGGTTGAAATTCGTGTTTTCCTGTGCCTATGAAAGATCTACTTTGTGACATATCGGCTTTTAGGTACTGGCGTTTGCCTCCTCAGGTCCGCGCTTTGTGTCCGCCGCTTCCACGGCCGGAAGAAGATCGGCAGCGATATGACCTCGCCCGCAACCCGACGGCTGCGGTCGCGCTCGGCTTTCCGTTATATACATTGGTTCGGACGAGAAACAAGCGGACTTGTCCAGCCAGCATTAGGCAGCGGCTGTTCTTGGGCGAGCTCCCCAGGGAATCCGTGCTGGAAACGGAGCATGGATTTTTGATTACGTCTCCTCTACTGACGGCATTCATCATGTCGCGGCATCTGGCGGATCTTCAGCTTCTTTTGGTATTGGCGGAAATGTGTGGCTTGTTTGCGGTGTGCGCTCTGCCGGCAGCACTTGAGGCGGAGCTTACGCGTGCAATTGATTCGGGCGCGATTTCGACGACGTTGGGTTGGGTGCGCTGCCCGTCCGAGGACGGCACCGCTTCAATTTTATGGCGTCGAGACGCTTTGGTTTTGGGCAGAGACCTTGACCGTTTTTGTTCAGATGTTTGCGGGATGCGTTACGGTAATAGATTTATGGCGGTATCGCAACTCGTTCCATTGGGTGCAGCGTCGCCTTTTGAGGTCGAGGCGTATTTGTTGCTTGGACTGCCGCGAGCCCTGGGAGGCGAAGGGTTTTGCGGCATAGAGCTTAATGTTGAAGTGATGCTAAACACAAGTGCTCGAGCGATTGTGGGAAAGTCCCGTGTATATATCGACCTACTTCTTTCTTCACCGGACGGTAGGCGACAGGTGGCCATTGAATGTCAGGGAAAGGCCTCGCACGGACGCGCAGGGGATGGCTTGCGTGACGCTGACCGCATGACGGCCCTTCAGGCCATGGGCTACGATGTACTTCTCCTGACACACAGACAGATATCGGATGAGGATAGATTCCGCGCGATCGTTAAGGCCGTATGCAGGATGTTCGATGCTGAATATCGTGATAAAAGCTCGGATGAGCAAAGGGCTGAGACATTACTTCGGTCTGAACTATTCGTTGACTGGACAAAATTGGGAGTAATTGACGGAAAGATGCCCGTTAGACACAAAACAGCTCGATCGTGGACGGCTGCGGTTCTAAGTGAGTAGACTTTTGGCACTTTGGCGACCATGCCGTTTTGAAACAAGTCATTTACCTGCGACTTTATAAAGCAATACGGATGGTCTGCTCGGCAAGTTCCAAAAAGTCTACTCACTTAGTTTGTGACGAGAAACCTATGCCGAAGGCGGTCCTATTTCAGGTAGTTAACAAGTTTGTGAGGCACGAAAAAGGCCCGAACCATGCGGTCCGGGCCTCATCGAGCTAGAGGTTATGTCTCAGGTTGCTGGCTTAGCCGAAGTAGCGCTTGAGCAGGCCGGCGAAAGCCTTGCCGTGGCGAGCCTCGTCGCGAGCCATCTCGTGCACGGTATCGTGGATGGCATCGAGGCCAGCGGCCTTGGCGCGCTTGGCAAGATCGGTCTTGCCGGCGGTGGCGCCATTCTCGGCCTCAACGCGCATCTCGAGGTTCTTCTTGGTGGAGTCGGTCACGACCTCGCCCAGAAGCTCAGCGAACTTGGCAGCGTGCTCGGCCTCCTCGTGGGCAGCCTTCTCCCAGTACAGGCCGATCTCGGGATAGCCCTCGCGATGAGCGACGCGAGCCATGGCCAGGTACATACCGACCTCGGAGCACTCGCCCTCAAAGTTGGCGCGCAGGTCGGCAACGATGTCCTCGGAGACGCCCTCCATCTTGGCGACGCCCACGACGTGCTCGGCAGCCCACTCGAGCTGGCCCTCCTCCTGCTTCAGGAAACGAGAACCGGGAACGCCGCACTGGGGGCACTTGAAGTTCTCGGGCAGCTGGTCGCCGTCGAACTCTTCCACATAACCGCAAACGGGGCAAACAAACTTCATGATTCGATCCTTTCGATCGATGGCGATTGTGCGCTCGTCCGGTCCCGTAAGGGCCCTCTCCGGACGTGCGTCTTGACGAGTTCTATTATCCATAAATGCAACCAAATGTGAAGCCTATTAGGAATGATTTTTAATAAAAAAATTTTGAGATATGAAGATGTTGATTGATTAACGATTGGCAGGCCGTCTTTGACCGCCGCTGAGTACAATCGGTCGAGCAAATGTTGACCCATCAACAAATAAAGGAGTTTCCTTTATGCATCTAGCCCGTCGTGCCTGGTGCCGAACATATCAGACGGTTTTTCGCATTGCATTGCCGATCCTGCCCTATACCGAGCCGCGCATTTTGGAGCATGCCGAGGATGTGCCCGCGGTGCTTCAAAAGCGCTCGATCATGAAGGTCCTTATCGTGACAGACCCTGGTATTGCACGTTTGGGGCTCACGGCACCACTCGAGCGTGCGCTTACGGCTCAGGGGATTGGCGTTACGGTCTATGCCGAAACGCGTGCGAACCCCACGGTCTCAAACGTGGAAGAAGCGGCGGCGCTGTATCGCGAGAACGACTGCCGAGCCATTATCGGCTTTGGTGGCGGTTCGGCCATGGACTGCGCCAAGGGTGTGGGGGCGCGCATTGCGCAGCCAAACAAGCCCATCAACAAGATGCGTGGCCTGTTGCGCGTCCACCGTCTCCTGCCGCTGCTTATTGCGGTTCCCACTACCGCCGGTACGGGAAGCGAAGTCACGCTCGCGGCGGTTATCACCGATGATGAGACGCACTATAAATACCCCATTAACGATTTTGTGCTCATCCCGCGTTTTGCAGTCCACGACCCCGAGTTTACGCGCGGGTTGCCGGCGTCCATTACGGGGCAGACGGGTATGGATGCCCTGACGCATGCTGTCGAGGCCTTTATCGGCCGTAGCACCACGCCCTACACGCGCAAGATGGCGCGTCAGGCGGTCCAGCTCATCCGCGACAATTTGCTCGAGGCCTATGAGCATGGCGACAACATGCGTGCGCGTCGCAATATGCTTTCGGCGGCGTATAAGGCGGGTGTTGCCTTTACGCGCTCCTATGTCGGATATGTGCATGCCATCGCGCACAGTCTGGGCGGCCGATACGGAATTCCGCACGGTTTAGCCAACGCGATCATCCTGCCGCACATGCTTCGCGCCTATGGCGAAGCTGCTGTTCCCAAGCTCGCCGATCTCGCCCGCATGGCCGGTATCGCGCCGGCTACCGCGCAGGACGGTCTTGCGGCCGAGGCCTTTATCGATTGGGTCGACCGCATGAACGAGGCCCTGGGAATCCCCAAATATGTCTCGGGCATTCGCCGCTCCGACATTCCCGAAATGGCGGCACATGCCGATGCCGAGGCCAATCCCCTGTACCCCGTTCCTCTTTTAATGGACCGCCTGGAGCTCGAGCATATGTACGAAGTTGTTGCAGGTGGTATGTTTGAGGACGAGAACTAGGAGGGTCCATGAACACCGAGGAAATTGCGCGCATCGTCGGCGATCAGCGCGCCTACTTTAAGACGCACGCTACGTTTGATGTCGATGCTCGCCGCCGCGCACTGGTGCGCCTGCGCGATGCGGTTCGTGCGCACGAGGCCGTTATTGCCCATGCGCTCAAGACCGATTTGGGAAAGTCGCATGACGAGGCATATATGTGCGAGATCGGCACGTCGCTTTCCGAGATTCGACATCAGATTGCGCATGTGGCTCGATGGAGTCGTCCGCGCCTGCGTCCGTGTGACCTTGCCAACGCCGTGAGTGTGTGCAAAACGCAAGCCGTGCCCTATGGCGTCACGCTCATCATGGCGCCCTGGAACTATCCGTTTTTACTGACGCTCGAGCCGCTCGCCGGCGCGCTCGCTGCAGGCAACACCGTGGTCATCAAGCCGAGTGCCTATGCGCCGGCTTCGAGCGCGGTGCTCAGGCAGATTTGCGAGGAAGCATTTGATTCGCGCCTGGTGACGGTCGTCGAAGGCGGGCGTGCCGAGAACGAGGCGCTGCTCGATGAGTGCTGGGACAAAATCTTCTTTACCGGAAGCGTTCCGGTCGGCAAGCTCGTCATGGAGCGCGCAAGTAAAAACCTTACGCCCGTGACGCTTGAACTGGGCGGAAAGAGTCCCTGCATCGTGGATGCGACGGCAAACTTGAAGGTCGCGGCACGGCGTATCGCCTTTGGTAAATGGCTCAACGTGGGGCAGACCTGCGTGGCGCCCGACTACCTGCTGGTCGATACGCGTGTGCACGACGAGCTGCTGGGCCTCATCAAGGAGGAGGTCCGCCGTATGTTTGGCGAGCATCCGCTCGATAACGAGGATTACGGGCATATCGTCAACGCCAAGCATTTTGCGCGTGTACGCGGGCTAATCGACCCCGATAAGGTTGTGCTGGGAGGCACGGCGCGCGAGTCGTCGCTCAAGATTGAGCCGACGATTCTAGACGGTGTGGCGCCTGAGGACGCCGTGATGCAGGAGGAGATTTTCGGCCCCATCTTGCCGGTGCTGACGTTTGAGAGCCTAGACGAGGCCGAGACGTTTATTACGGATCGTCCGACGCCGCTGGCCCTGTATATCTTTAGCCAGGATCGCGCGGTTCAGCAGCGCTTTGTGCGTTACGTGCCCTTTGGCGGCGGCTGTGTTAACGACACCATCATGCATCTGGCTACGAGCCATATGGGCTTTGGCGGCATGGGTGCGAGCGGTATGGGGCAGTACCATGGCCGCGAGAGCTTCGATACGTTTAGCCACAAGAAGAGCATCGTGAACAAGGCAACGTGGCTGGACGTGCCGTTTCGGTATGCGCCCTACGCAAGCTGGAAGCACAAGTTCGTGCGCATGTTTGTACACTAGAAAAGAACGCGGGTAATACGAACAAGTGTTCCTATTACCCGCATTTTGCGTTAGACTACTGCTATGGAGCACGGATGGGCCAACTCCCTTTAGAAGGGATTTGGTATGAACGTAAGCGATGTTATTTCGTTATTGGCGTTGTTAATCGCGGCTATCGAACTCGGCCTGTTTATCGGCCGAATGAAATAGCCGCCCCCGCGTAAGCGAAGACGGCCACTTCTCACGATGAAAACGTGTATTGGAGTTGGCAAGACCCGCGGCAACGGGTGCCATCCGTGTTCCTATCTTATCTGCAAGCGCTCTGCCATGCAAGCGTTGCGGCAAGCGATTGAAA
>DBFDDV010000084.1:0-19187 GCA_048302525.1 Collinsella sp.
GGAACATGGGAGACGGCGGTCGACGAAACTGGAGAGGAGGTATTACGAGCTCCTGTGCGAATTGAAGGGAGCGCTCCCGCAAACTGCCTATTGACAACTTATAGGAGCGTCGGTTTTACTAAGGCAGATACGCCTTGTGCTCGACCTGCGCCAAAAAGTCTACTCACTTAGTTCGAATCGAAGCCAAACGGACCCAAATCGAAGCCAAATTAAGCCCATCCGCATCAAAAGACGCGTGAATCCGTACTTCTCGCGGTGAATTGACGCTATAAAGCGGCCAAAATAAACCTGTCCCTAAATGGTAGGTTTGGGAAGGTCGGGGAACCAGGTTGGTTTGGGTTGATTGGGTGTGCGCTCGGCCAGGACCAGCTCCATCCAGCACATGTCGTACCAGCGGCCGAACTTTTGGGCGCAGCGGTCGAAGGCGCCCACCAGGCGATACCCCATATGGGCATGGAAATCCTGACTGTTGTGCGTCAGATACTCGTCGTCCTTATCGTGCGGCACGGCAATGAGCGCGCACATGTTGGTGACGCCCATCGCGACCAGGCATTGCTTGAGCGCGTCGTGCAGCTTGCGACCCAGCCCGCCATGGCGCACATCGCGTGCCAGGTAGATCGACGTCTCGACCGACCAGTCGTATGCCTCGCGGCTGTTAAGCGGACTCACGTAGGCATAGCCTACCGGACGCCCGTCCAACTCCATCACCAAATATGGATAGCGCTTGAGCGTACGCTCGATGCGCCCGGCGAACTCCTCAACGCTCGGCACCGCGTATTCGCAGGTAATCGCCGTCTGGCGCACATACGGCTCATAGATGGCAAGCAACGCCGGCGCGTCTTCGGGCGTCGCCAGGCGAATTGTCGGCTCGGACATCTCGGTCATACAACCCTTCTCCCTCAAAAACAAAGGCCGCCTTGCGCCAAACCCAGCGCAAGGCGGCCCCCCGTCATTACATCAGGCTACAGAACCGCCGCCAACGCGTCGATATCCTCCTGCGTCGTGGCCCAGCTGGTGCAAAAACGCACCACCGTGTGGGTCTCGTCGTACTTTTCCCAGTACTCGACCGAGGCATGCTCGCGAATGCGGGCCATGTCCTCGTTGGGCAGAATCACAAACTGCTGGTTTGTGGGCGTCTCCAAGAAGAACTGGTAGCCGCGCTCGTGCAGCACGCGACGAAGCGCCTGCGCGGTTTCGATGGCCTGGCGACCAATCTCAAAATACAGGCCATCGGTAAAAAGGGCCTCGAACTGCACACCCGTCAGGCGGCCCTTGGCAAGCAGTGCGCCATGCTGCTTAATACGCGGAATGGGATGCGCCGGAGCATGCATGCCGCAGAACACCACGGCCTCACCGCACAGAGCGCCGCACTTGGTGCCGCCGATGTAGAACGCGTCGCACAGCTGCGCCAGCTCGGGCAGGGTGATGTCGCACTCATCGGCCGCCAGCGCATAGGCCAGGCGGGCACCGTCCACAAACAGCGGAATCTGGCGCTTCTGGCACACCGCATGGATCGCCGCGAGCTCGGCCTTGGAGTACAGCGTGCCGTACTCGGTCGATAGACTCACGTACACGGCACCCGGGAACACCGTGTGCTCGTAGCTCTCGTTTTCGTAGAACACCTGGATATAGTTCTCGAGGTCCTCGGCGTGCATCTTGCCCTCGTAGCCGGGGATGGTGAGCACCTTATGGCCGCCAAACTCGATGGCGCCCGCCTCGTGGCAGGCGACGTGGCCAGTCTCGGCGGCAACGACGCCCTCGTACGGCGCGAGCAGCATGTCGATCACCGTCGCGTTGGCCTGCGTGCCGCCCACCAGAAAAAACACGTCGGCATCGGGGGCCTGACAGGCCTCGCGGATAAGCTGCTTGGCACGCTCGGTGTGCGCATCGGTACCGTAGCCGGGCTGCGGCTCCATATTGGTGTCGACGAGCGCCTGCAGCACTGCCGGATGTGCGCCGTGGGAATAGTCGTTGTTAAACGCGAGCATGGCAATCCTCTCTTACCGGGTATCGGCCAGATGATTCAAACGGAGCTATTGTACGCCGTTGGGATAGGCAATGCGTGCGGCAAGGCACTCAAGTGCCAGTACCAGGGCAAAACCGCAGCTCACGTCACTCAAAAAGTGCGCGCCGATCACGATGCGCCCAAAGGCGACGAACGCTGCAACAACAACCGCCGCCCAAAAGATCACGCGGCGACGCGAAGGTTTTTCCTTAAAGGCTGCCGCGGGAAGCCCGGCGAGCATAAGGCCGATCGCCGCATGCGCCGTGTGTCCGCTCGCAAACGACTTGAACCCGTCCTTGATCACGCCGGCGGCGATATAAGCCCACTTGTCGGGGTTGCCGATCACCCACCACGGCTGAAAATTGAGCCCCGGCGTGACCTCGATCACGCGCATGCGCGGGCGCGACCATAACGGCTTAACAATGACGTTGAGGATGATGGCCTGAGCGACCCACACGGCCAGCACCATCAACGCCCAGCGCGTAAGCTCGTCGGGCTCGGTCGTGCGCGTGAGGCGGTAGGCGATGAAGTTGGCTGCGATGACCAACGCAAACGTCAGAACCAGCTGAAACGCAATAAGCTTGCCGCCGACGCGCAGCGATCCGATAATCTCGTAGCCGACCAGACCCACGTTGATCAAAACGCCCAGCGCAGCGAGCCACTTGCTCGCCTTGGAATCGGGGCGTACCGAGCGCACGAGCATGACGCCCGCGATGCTCGCCGTCAGCTCGAACGGCAGCTCGCCGGCCGCCTCGATAAAGCGGCCGTACATGCTGCCGATGTTGAACAGCACACTCGAGATCTGATAATCAAAGAAGCTGCCCACGCCCAGACAAAGGCACAGGACGGCCGCGATAATAGCGACATCTTTCTTATAGATGTATCCGAACATGCTTTCCTTTCGATGGAGCCAGAGTGCCCAAATGGGGTGTTTGCAGCGTCGACTTGCTAGTCATCATCACTAGCACCCAGCTGCTGCAGCAGCATGAGTGCCGCGGCAACGGGGCCGGTGCCGTCGTTGGCGTCGAGACCGCGGCCCAGGCCGCTGCCCGCGCCGGCGCCCGCCTTGTAGGGCACCGACAGTTTGCGGCTCTTGGGGAAGTTCACCGCACCGTAGCGAGTCTTAAGTTCAAAGGCCACCTTCTTGGGCACTTCGACGCCCAAAAACGTGATGCGTCTGCCGCTGAGCGTGACGCTCTCGAGCCCCAGGCGCTCGCCGCGAATACGGATGCGCGCGCGGTTGAACAGGTTGAGTCCCGCCAACGGCAGCTCGCCGTGCGCGGCCTCGGTCTCCTCCTGCACCTCGTCGATGCTCTCCAGGTCCTCGGCTGCCGCGAGCTTACGGTACACGAGCACGCGCTGGTCCACCGCCGGCATATACTCCTCGGACAAGAAGTAGTCGGCCGGCAGGTTGATGCCCACGCTCGCCGCCTCCACGCCGGCATCGTCGTCGCCGCGCGCCTCGGCCACAGCCTGGCCCAACATCTGCGTAAACAGGTCAAAGCCCACGCTCGACAGGTTGCCGTGCTGCTCGGCGCCCATAAGCGAACCGGCGCCGCGGATCTCCAGGTCGCGCATGGCGATGCGCATGCCGCTGCCCAGGTCCTGGAACTCGGAAAGCGCGGTCAGGCGTGCCGTGGCCTCCTCGGTGAGCGGCAGCTCACCCGGGAACATAAAGTACGCGTATGCCTGCGTGGCCGAGCGGCCCACGCGGCCCTTGAGCTGGTAGAGCTGCGCCAGACCCAAACGCTGCGAGTCCTCGATGATAAGCGTGTTGGCCGTTGCGTTGTCGATACCGCTCTCCACGATGGTCGTAGCGATAAGCACGTCGATCTTCTTGGTCGCGAACTCGATCATCACGTCCTCGACCTCGCGCGGGCTCATCTTGCCGTGTGCCACGCCCACGCGCGCCTCGGGCGCGGCCTCGTGCACGCGCGCCACGGCATCGTCGATGGTCTTGACGCGGTTGGACACGTAGTACACCTGGCCGCCGCGGCCCACCTCCAGGCGAATCGCCGCACTCACTACGTCGGGGTCGTACTCCCCCACGTGCACGATCACGGGACGACGCCCGGTCGGCGGTGTGGTGATCAGGCTCATGTCGCGCACGCCGCTCGTGGCCATCTGCATGGTTCGCGGAATAGGCGTTGCCGAGAGCGTGAGCACGTCGATTTGCTCGCGCAGGTTCTTGAGCTGCTCCTTGTGCTGCACACCAAAGCGCTGCTCTTCGTCGATGATCACCATGCCCAGGTTCTTGGGGTTCACATCGGCAGAAAGCAAGCGGTGCGTGCCGATCAGCACATCAATCGTGCCCTCGGCAAACGCCTTGAGCGCGCGCTTTTGCTGCGCCGGAGTGCGGAAGCGGCTGAGCACCTCGACCTCCAGGCCAAACGGGGCAAAGCGCTCAAAGAATGTCTCGTAGTGCTGTTGGGCCAGAATGGTCGTGGGGCAGAGCACCATGACCTGGCGACCGGAGTCCACGCACTTAAAAGCCGCGCGCAGGGCGACCTCGGTCTTGCCGAAACCCACGTCGCCGCACAGCAGGCGGTCCATGGGCTTGGGCGCCTCCATGTCGGCCTTGATGTCGGCGATGGCCTCCAGCTGGTCGCGCGTCTCGTCGTAGGGGAAGCTCTCCTCCATCTCGATCTGCTCGGGCGTATCGGGCGGACAGGCGATACCGGTAATCGACGAGCGGCGCGTATACAGGTCGACCAGGTCAAACGCCAGCTTTTTGGCATTCTTGCGCGCCTTGTTGGTGGCCCGCGTCCAGTCGGCGGTGTTGAGCCTGGTCAAGCGCGGTTTATCGCCGTCGGGACCAACGTAGCGCGTGATGCGGTCAACCTGCTCCAGCGGCACGTAGAGCTTGTCGCCATCGGCGTATTCCAGCAAAAAGTAGTCGCGTTCCTTGCCGCCCACTTCCTGGCGCGCGATCTCGCTAAAGAGCGCGATGCCGTGGGTAGCGTGCACCACGTAGTCGCCCGGCTTAAACGGGAAGGTAATCTGCGTAATGTCAACCTTGTGGCGGCTGCGCGCGCGGTTGGCATCCATGCGGGCGTTGAGGTCGGCGATCGAGAACACGGCCAAATTGGCATCGGGCACCACCACGCCCTGCGGCAGGGCAGCGTCCACAAAGGTCACGCGCCCGCGCGAGATGGTGGGCACGGCGGCGCCGGCGGCAGCCTGCGCGGCGCCCGCCTCGAGCGAGCGGGCGTTGAGCGCATCGGCCTTGCGCTCGCGAATGGAAGCATGGGCCTCCTGGCGTGCGGCACGGTCGGCGGAATCCGCCGCTGCCACGCGCACGCGGTCGCCGATAGCGCCGGCGTTTTCGGGCGCCGCGGTCAGCGATTCCTCAAAGGTAATGCCCTCGTCGCCAAAGGTGAGCTCCATCGACTCGCGCGCGCCGCGGTCGGGGATGGCAAACACGCAAGCATAGCGCTTGCCCACGACCTCCTGGATGCGCGTCATAAAACGGTTGTCCGAGCCTGCGATGGCAGGCTGCTCAATCTTGAGCTCGGCCGTCACCGCACCGCCGGCGCGGATGAGACTCACATAGTTCAGGCGTTGCTGGGAACCAAAGTCGAGTTGCTGGGCACGCACGTACAGGCCGTCCAAACGGTCGACCCCCGCCTCGCCGGCACGTGCCTCGATATCCTCGTAGGCGCGCAGGCAATCGTCGAACAGCGAGCGCGGCTCGGACAGAACCACGAGCGCCTTGCCGCTCACATGCGACAGCGGGCTCACGGTCTGGCCGTACATCACCGGCAAAAAGCGGTCGAGCTCAGGCGTGACGATGCGCGCATCCACCATCTCGAGCAGCGCCGCCAACTTGCTGTCGTCCTGGCTGGCGCGGTAGAGCGCCACATGCATGTTGTGGACGGCGTCGTCGGTGAGTGCGAGCTCGCGACAGGGGAAGATCTCGATGCTGTCCTCGTTGCCGATGGTCTGCCCCGTAGAGCTCACCATGCGGCGGATGCGGTCGATCTCGTCGCCAAAGAACTCAATGCGCACGGGCGCCTTTTCCTGCGCGGGAAACACCTCGACGGTGTCGCCGTGCACACGGAACAGGCCGGGCGCGTCGGCGGCGCCGGCATTGGTGTAGCCCATGCCCACCAGACGCTGCGGCACCTCGTCAAAGGGAATCTCCTCGCCCACCGCAAAAGTAGTGGACTCCCAGTAGCGGCTCTCGACCGGCGGCACGCAGCGCAGCAGCGCGCGGGCCGAGGCGACCATGATGCAGTTGTCCCCGCGCACGATGCGCCCGAGCGCCTCGCAGCGCTGGGCCACCACGGCGTCGTCGGGCGCCTGCTCGCGCCAAGGATAGTCCTTGCGCTCGGGAAAGCGGCACACGTGCGCCAGGCCCACATAGGCGGCAAGGCTACGCGCGGCGCGATCGGCTGCATCCTCGCCACTCACGATGTAGACCGTAGGGCGCGGGCGGCGCGCAAACTGGGCGGCGGCCATAAGCGTTCGACCCGACTGAGACACGGCCAGCGTCACGTCCTCGCCAGAATCGAGCCCGGCCTCGACGGTCTGCAGCGCCTCGGCAGTGTAGAGCTGCGCGGCTATACGGTGAATGAGCATGCTGTTCCTCCGGCATTGCAACGCCAAAAGCCCGCCGAGGCAAGCTCGGCGGGTCGTTCGTCAAATTCGTTGTCTGTCATGGTAGCGCATGAAGAGGACTCCAGCTCAGGCGTACGCCCAGCCCCGCAACAAAAACGCCAGATAGAACTGGACTCACCGGCTTCGCCAAAATCTCCCCGTCACGTCGAACGCCGCAACCACGGAAGGCTCCCCAAGAAACGGCTATTCCTCAAAAAAGCTTGCGACGTTCAAGCGGCTCGTCCACTCACCTATGGTGTTGGCAAAACCGACGCGTGTGTACACGCCCGCAAAACGGCCGCGATACAGGTACAGGCCTTCCATATTAGAAGCGGGCGCAAAACCAAGATCATCCACAAGTCCTTTGGGCGCCTCTCCTCGATGCGGCCCATCGACAAGCGTTCCACGCAAGCAGGGAGTCTGATACTGCTGAGCATACTCCTGCACAATCGCCCCAACGGCCGCAGCGCGAGCAAGCACTTGGGACCATTCCTGTTCTGTGGCATCCAAACCGGCGACAACGCCAACCGCGTTGTAGCCGCCGCACGGCTTGACAATCCATCGATCCTTTTCGGCAAATCTCGACAACTGGGCGCTTTCGTCCAAAATCTCGGTATAGGGCACATGCTCCCGTACAAACGATTGCTCCTCCGGGCTCAACAAGGACTGACCGGCCCGAGACCACAGAAATGCAAATACGGTCTTAGTCGCACACGGCCACGTTCTAAAACCACCAACGATGCACGCGAGCCCTTCTTGAGCCGCCTCGATTAAGGCCGAGCGTCCGTCGCACGGCTTATCCCACAGCTCGCCGGTCACCGCGCGCCGCCAAACGCAATCAATAGGACCGGCGGCATCGCACAGCCGCCTAGCACCGCTCTCGTCTTCGCCAATCCGCAGGTCGCGCACATCCGCAAAGCGCGCCACCACACCCCGTCGCCTCATAAGGTCGACAAAATGAGCCGCATCTTCCAAGTCGATGCTTTCCGAATAGTCGACGATTGCCACCGAAGCGGGATATATCTTTGATTGCGGTGCATAGAGCCCCTCGTCAACGCGGGCCCCGTCGTCCGATCGTGCACTATCCTCGGTGCGGCGAGGATGGGCCAGCTTCCACTCTGCATAGGTCTCAAACAATGCGTCTATCCAGCTACCGCACAAATCGTACTGCCGAAAGCCGGGGTGGTCGGATGCAAACTCCTCAAAGGAAGGCGTCATTCGCACTGCCTGACAGACCGCATCGGTCACTACCATTCCGGCACTGCCGTCGGTATTGAGCTCACAAAACGTATACGAACCGGCATCTTCGTCAAGAAAGATATCAACACGCGCAAGGGGAATTTGGCAATCATAGCCGGCATCCATAGCGCACAGGTCAGCAAAAGCCGGATCCATGCGAAACCACGCACGCACGGAGGCATCGGAACAAAACGCCCGCGTCACCTTGTCCATAATGCCGTACATGCGCTCGGCGGCCTCCTTAAGAAGCGCCGTCATATCCTTGTCGAATATCTTTGGCGTCAGAGCCCAGGGCGCAGGATCACCATGGTAGAGCGCATGGGTTTGAGACAAGTATTCGTCGCCTTTGCGACGACCAGGTAGGTCACCTTCGCGCGTGCGTACGATGCGTTCAAAATAATCTTCGAGCTCTCGCGTCTTCAATGTTGCCACGTTGTCCTCCATTGCTTGATTTTTTGCTCATGCTACGCCAGCACGCACGACTTCGGCGCGCTTGAATAGGCTTCTAAATTAGCAACACATTTTTGCATGGGACGGCAGGCGGCGACATATACTCCTGCTCAAGCGCATGCACAGCCCCGCAAAAAACGCCAGACGGGCAAGCCGTCTGGCGCTATCAGAGTGAGCTATACGCCGAGTCTAATCGTAGACGCCCATTTTAAGCAGTGTGAAGGTCGGAGCGCCGTCACCCTGCGCGACGCGGACCGTGCAAGTCTCGGTACGGCACTCGGACGCATCGGCCTGAATCGCCGCGACGAACTGGTCCCTTGGCAGACCATAGGTGCTCTCGGGGATGTCGGAGGGCAGCAGCGCACCGCCAGCGCTGTAGACCTCATAGGTGAGCTCGTAGATGTTGTCGCCAAGGTCAGTCGCACCCGTAACGATGGCACACGGCGGGTTGTAATTTCCCTGGCCGTATTCCTGTTTCAGATACAAATACCCGTCATGTGCTTCGGCCGAATCGGCAAGCATCTGCCCACCCGACCCTTTATCAAAGGTCATGTCAGCATCCGAGAGCGTCAGACCCGTCAGGCGATTGAGTTCCCTATTGATCACATCGGTCGCCATGCGCTGATAGTGACCGTTGTCATAGTCGCCTTTCTCGATTCGATACGGCGCGTTGTCAATAAAATGGCACCAGATAAACTTGACCAGCTTGTATTTCTCGTCATCAGAAAGTCCGTCAGTCGAATCGAAGCCGCCCGCCTGATACCAGTCCCGATCGAAGTGCTCCTCCGTAAAGTTCGACAGGAACAGGTTTGCGGCGGCATAGGTTGCCTGGTCGTTAAGGTCGACCTTTACGCTGCTGCTCGTCTGCTCGGTCTCTTCCGGCTCTTCTTGCTCATCGGCAGGCTTCTCCTTGGCGCTTCCCTTGTCCTTGTGCTCGGCTGAACCCTCGTCGGACCCCAGTACCGTAATCTGCGATGAATTGCCCTGCCCAAGCGGACCCAGCACGCCGGTCAGCGCCAGAGCGGCACCGCCGGCAACGAGCACGCCCACCACGCACATGCCGGCAATCACCGCGCGCTTATGTGACTTCTTCTGCACGGAAGGCATCCCTGCCGCCGGCATCGACGCGGGCTCGGCGGGCGCGGCCGCCGGAGAGGCAGCGCCCATGCGCGCCCCACAGTTCGTGCAAAAAACGGTTCCGTCGGGCATCTCGGAGCCGCACTTGGTGCAAAACATATTCGGGCATCCCCTCACAACAAACGGTATCTGCCGCCATCATATTGAGCCTTCGCAGCCCAAATGTGTTGCGCAACATTGGTCGCCGTCTTCGAGTGCCGGCAAAACGTGCCGGGCCCTATCCCGTCACACGCACGCTGGGGCAAAGGTCTGCCAGCGGGCACTCGTCGCACTTGGGCTTACGGGCATCGCAAATCTCGCGGCCAAAGGTGATCCACTGGTGATTGACCGACTCCCAATACTCGTGCGGCAAGATCTTGAGCAGATCTTGCTCGGTCTTGAGCGGCTCTTTGGCGTGCGTCTTGGGACTCAGCATCAGGCGGTGCGCGATGCGGTTGACGTGCGTATCCACCGCGATGCCTTCCACGATGCCGTACCCTACGTTGAGCACGATGTTCGCTGTCTTGCGCCCCACGCCCGGCAGTTTGACGAGCTCCTTCATGTCGGCCGGCACCTCGCCGCCGTAGTCGGCAACAATCATCCGCGCGGCCTCCACGGCATGCTTGGCCTTACTCTTATAAAAGCCGAGTGACTTAATGGTGTCCGCCACGTCGGTCACACTTGCCCCGGCCATGGCCTCGGGCGTGGGCCACTGGGCAAACAGTTGGGGCGTCACCTTGTTGACCTGCGCGTCGGTCGTCTGAGCCGAGAGCAGTACCGCGATGAGCAGCCTAAAGGGATTCTCGTGGTCCAAGAAGCACTCAACCGGGCCATAGCGACGGTTAAGGCGCTCGCACACCTCGATGGCGCGCTCGCGTTTGGCGGCATTGGTCTCGCGTGGCATAACGACTCCTCGGCTCAGCGGCATAACAAACCTATGGGCACGATTGTCCCACGTATGGGGTCTTTACGCCTCCAAAAATGCGCCGGTCTGGCGGCTCCACAGGCTTGCGTATTCGCCGCCCGCCTCGACGAGCTGAGCATGCGTGCCATCCTCGACAATCTCGCCGTCTGCCAGCACCACGATGCGGTCGAGCGCCGCCACGGTGGACAGGCGGTGCGCCACCACAATGGAGGTGCGGCCGCGCATCAGGTTCTCGAGCGCCTCCTGCACCAGCGCCTCGGACTCACTGTCCAGGGCAGAGGTCGCCTCGTCGAGCACCAGAATCGGCGCGTCGGTGAGGATGGCACGGGCGATGGCCACGCGCTGGCGCTGGCCGCCCGAGAGCTTAACGCCCCGCTCGCCCACCATGGTATCAAAGCCATGGGGCAAGCGATCGATAAACTCGGTCGCGTTGGCCAGGCGCGCTGCCTCGCGAATCTGCTCGTCAGTGGCGTCGGGGCGGCCGTAGGCGATATTCTCGCGAATGGAGCGGTGGAACAGCAGCGCCTCCTGCGGCACGTAGGCAACCTGGCGGCGCAGGCTCTGCTGCGTGCAGCGCGAGACGTCCTGGCCGTCCACGAGCACGCGACCGCCCTGTACGTCGTCCAGGCGCAGCAACAGCTTGGTGAGTGTCGTCTTGCCCGAGCCCGATTTGCCCACCAGGCCCACGCGCTGGCCCGCCGCCACATGGAGCGTCAGGTCGTTGAACACACTCTCGCCCGCCGCGGCATCACGGTATGCAAAGCTCAAGTGCTCAAAATCAATCGCGCCCTCGCCCACCTTGAGCTCGGGGGCGTTCTCGTCGTCTGCCACCAGGCGTGGCTCGTCCAGCACACGCGTCATCTCGGCGGCGTCGCCTAGCGCGCGGTTGATGCGCTGCATCATGGAGCTTACGTAGTTCAGACGCATGGTGAGGTTGTACGTATAGGTAAAGATCATGACGAGCGCGCCGGCCGAGATGCCAAACCATGCGTTGCCGCCCGCCACGAACACGCTCACCACAGCCATGGTGATGACGATAAGGCCCGAGGTCGTAAAGTTGCGCTGCATCATGGCGTGCATCGAAACCGTTTCGGCATCGCGCGCGGCGCGGTCGGCGGTATCGAATAGGTCGCGCTCAAAGTCCTCGCGCCCGCAGGTCTTGACGGCCAGGATGTTCGTGACCGCGTCGGAAAGCACGCCCGACAGCTTGTTCTGCGCGGCGGACGTCGCGGCCGAAAGCGGCATGATGCGCTTGTACATAAGCCAGACAAACGCAATGTAGACGACCATGATGCCCACCAGGATCACGGTAAACGTCGGCACCACCGGGGCGAGCGCCGCCACCGTGCAGACGACCGAGGTGATGGTGGGGATGAGCGAATACACCGTTACGTCCACCAGACCCGTGTAGCCGCTCATAAAACGGCTCGTCTGGCTCACAAGCGATCCGCCAAAGCGGCTGGTGTGGAACGTCATGGATTGATTGGAGAGCGTGTCAAAGCACAGGCGCGCCAGGTGATAGTTGCCCGCAATCTCGAGCTTGTAGACGGTGTAGTCCTGCAGCTTGGAGAGGATTTGGCCCACTAGGTTAACGAGCACGAGCGCCAGAATGTAGGGGCCAAAGACCTCAAGCACCTGGTCGCCCGCCACGGGGCCGGTCTGGACGCGATCGACGATAAGCGCCATCACGTAGGTGTTGGCAAACGTGAGCAAAAAGATATAGCCCGCCGACGAAAATACCGAGAGAAAGACGATCAGCGGCTGCGTGCGCGTGACATCCCAAAAACGCTGCAGCGTGCGGCGCACGGTGGAGCGTTTGAGCGGACTGGTGCTTCTCTGAGACATGGGCTTCCTTTCGCGTCTGGCAGGGCGAAACGCCATTGTTGCACACCGAAGCGCGCTTCAGGCACGTGCGACGCGAAAAGCGCTCGCGCTCCGCGCTTGCGCAGACGCCCCGCCGTCAGGTGCAGCTAGTCCTTGTCTTCTTGGTCTGCGAGCAGGCCCGCGGACTCCAAGCCCAAAATCTCGTCGGCCTCCCGCGCGTCTTCCAGCGCGTCGATGTCCTTGAGCTTGCGCTCCATAACGTTGGTACGCGTGGTGATAATGCCCTCGACCGTCTTGCCCGCGGTCTCGATCTGCTGCTGCGCGCGACGCAGTGCCGCCTGATAGCGCGGCAGCTCGGCCTTGACGGCGGAAAGCACGCGCAGCACGTCATCGGTGCGTTTTTGCAGCCTAAACGTCTGGTAGCTCATCTGCAGACTGTTGAGGATGGCGGCCATGGTGCTGGGACCGGCAACGTTGACGTGATAGTCGCGGCCCAGGGTCTCGATAAGCCCGGGGCGACTGACGACCTCGGCATACAGGCCCTCAAACGGCACGAACATGATGCCAAAATTGGTCGTCGCGGGCACGCTCAGGTACTTCTCACAAATATCCTTTGCCTCGCGCTTCACCATCATATCGAGCGTCTTGCGCGCGGCGGCAACGGCCTCCGCGTCGCCCGACTCCTGGGCGTCGAGCAGATGCTCATATGCATCGCCCGGGAATTTGGAGTCAATCGGCAGCAGCACGGGGTCGCCCTCGTCTACCGGCAGCTTGACGGCAAACTCAACACGCTCCGAGGCGCCAGGCTTGGTGGCCACGTTTTCCAAATACTGGTCGGGCGTAAGAATGTCCGCCAGGATTGCGCCCAGCTGCACCTCGCCCAAAATGCCGCGTGCCTTCACATTGCCCAGCACGCGCTTAAGGTCGCCCACGCCGGTGGCGATAGACTGCATGTCACCCAGGCCCTTGTACACGGCCTCGAGCTGGTCACTCACTTGCTTAAACGATGCAGACAGACGGTCGTTGAGCGTACGGGAAAGCTTTTCGTCCACCGTCGCGCGCATCTGATCGAGCTGCACGTTGTTGTCCTTGCGGATGGCGCCCAGCTGTGCATCGACCGTCTCGCGCACCTTGTCCAGGCGGTGCTCGATGCCCTCGCGGTTGGCGCCGAGCTGTTGGGCCGTCTCACGGCGCAGGTCATCCATACGGTCGCCAGCCTGCGAGAACTCGCGCGCAATGGTCAGGTAGCGTTGCTGCTCCACGGCGGCGTCGGTCGTCTGCTGCTGCGCGATGGCATTTGCCGTGCGGCGGGTTTCGGCCAGCGTAACGTTCAGGGCATCGAGCGCGTTGTTGGCCTGCTCGAGCGCTGCCAGCGTTTCCGCGCTACTGTCGCCACGCTCCCGCAACTCGGCACGCAGGCTCTTGAGCTGAAGGGCGCAAGCCGCAGCAACCCCCACCGCCACCAAGGCGATCGCAACAAGCACAATATCAATAGCAGACATAATCTCCGCCCAACAAACCCAATCGAGCACCAATCAAAACCGCGATCAATCTTACCCCGCCACACACACCGGGCGCCCGGCCCCTTCTTGGGTGCCCCTCTCCTCCGCATATTCCATAATGCGGCGCGCCGTTTTCCTGCTCACCTTTGAGTCATCGCCGGCCAAGTATGCGTATACGTTTCCTTTATTCAGGCGCAGAGCACGGCAGAGGCCATAGCGCGTTACACCCGATTCCTCCAATGCTTCCAGCGTTTTCTTTCTCATCAGGGCGTTCACCCTTCTATCGGCCGCCGGCTTTTCCTTCACCGCTCTATACGCACGCCAAACGTTGGCATAACGATTTGGGAGCTCACTTTTGGCGCATAGAGACGCCATGCTACCCGCTTGACCGTACAAGGATAAAACGTCTCGGTAATCCCGTTCCATCCACGAGCCCTCGGATAAACCCAGAACGTATTCGGCTTTTCCTTGCGCCAAAGCGAGCAAAAACAGAGGCTCCGCCACGCGCGGCGCATCCGTCGTCGCCTGCTCAACCAATTTTCTAAAACTCAGCGACCGCTGTCCGGATAGCTCTCGGCAATAGCCTTTTAAGAATCCCTCAAAGGTCAGATTCAACCGAGCACCTCCTTTTTGTATTGCCTGTATGCACAGACCATCTCTTGATAACTCCGCTCCGAAGGCGACGACGCCAGCGCCTCTCCCTCGTCGAATATAAGCCGTTCGAGCAACCCCCAATCAAGTCGGTCGACGAATGCCTGACTATGAAGATCGATGATGTCGTTCGGACGACAGGCATAGAGCTTCATTACCGCCAGGTCCTCCAAGGATGGCGTAAAGTACCTGATAAAACGCGCCCCAATATCCAAGGGAATCAAACGATCTTCGTAATTGAACGGCATCTGATTACAATATGCCACCGCCATACCATTCACCTCGGGGTATCGAGCTATGATCTCGCGGAGGCACCTATCTGCCTCAAACACATCAATGTCATGTGTAACCGAACGATTCGTCACATCGTTTAGCATGAAGGCGCTTCCTCCCACCAATACAACGTTCGGCCTGTCGTCTCTTGGACCTATTTCCAGCTCCGCCTCTTCGTCAATGCCCAAAAGAGTCTGTTCTAAATCCTGCTTATACATAACAAATCCTATTATTATTCATCTTCAATAATACTATTAAGTCGCATGACAGGACCCACAGGATGCGAGGATTCTACTCATGGCGATAATCCCTACACCCTAGAAGTCCTAATGTGACAAACGCTAACTCTCCCAGCCGGCGCGGATTGTTGTTATGACATCGCCTAGGCGCTGGCCGAGGGCTGACAGATGTTGGAGCACCTCGTTGGGCGATGCGCCGTTGAGGATGCACGTGAGGGCATACGACGCCAGAAAGATGGCCGCAAGCCCTAACGGGATGAGCACGATCATCGCCAATATGCGCAAGCGCTGGCCCACACGGCGACGACGCGCACGACGCTTGTCGAACGCGAGCTCCTGCGCATATGAATCTTGCTGTACGGAATAGGCCTCTGGCGCCGATTTACACCCGGGCACAGCTGCAGGTACAGCAGCGGGCACGACATTTTGCGCAAAGGGCTGGGCTGCCGCCCCTTGCATTTGCATCTCTATAAGCCGTTGCTGTTGGCGCAACATGCGCTCGGCTTGTTGCTGCGGAGTCTCAAGAAACAGATCCATGCTGGCCTCCAAAATCGGAGCATTCGACGCTTACGACCAGCATCCCGCACCGCCATGACCGCGACAACGCAATCGCCGGCAATAGCCACAAAGTTTCTTCTGCTCAAAAGCTGTCGAAAAGCTCAACAACTCCCCTACCAGCACTTTCTCTGAGCTTTTTTCGCCAACAATCTTTTGGCCTTCCACCCTTACGCCAACTGACCAAAATCTAACCAATAGCTTGACGAAAATTGTGGAGACCGGGACCCCACACAAAAAGTGCCGCCCCAAAGGGGCGGCACACAAACTTATTATCAGCTTTTCTGTAACGAGCATGCGACGACTCAACGCCGGGGCGCAGGGCGGGGAAACCTTTGCCTCGCGCGACCCTGCGAAGCCGTGAGCGAGAGGGGAAGGTTTCCCCGCCCTGCGCCCCGTGGTCGGTGAGAACAGACTACATGCCCGCGAGACCGCGGGCGGCGGTGGCGCACATAAATGCCAAGACGAGAATCACGAGCGACCCGGCGATGTCTGCCAGCACGCCCATTACGCGGCGCTCAAACAGCCAACTCTCAAAGTGCGGGGCGACGTTGCGCCAAACACGCCACAGCAAGATGCCCATACCGATGACGCCCGGGATATTGAGCAGTAGGATCTCGGAGCACAAAAGACCGATCAGGTTGCCGGCAACAAAACCAGCATCGCCCTCGCAGTATTTGCGGTAGACCATATACAGCATGTACGCCACAAACGGCTGCAAGCACGCAGAAATAAACGTAACCACCATCGAGGGCTCCTGCGAAAAGACCTCGGTGAGCTTATCCACGCTCGTGGCATCCTTAGAGGCCAGGAACAGGCCAATGACCCCCACAGGCACCACGCCCAAGATGACCTCGACCATCGTAAACAGCTTGGCGGTCAAGTCCTCACTAGCCGAATTCAAATGGGGCGCCCACTCAGGATGAGCATGCGCACCGACCTTCTTGCCCTTCTCAGCACGATTGGCCTTTTCACCCTCGGCAACCCGACGACCTGGATCCTTGCGAGTTCCCGCCGCAGCAACCCGAGCCCGAGACTTCTTACCCATAACCAACACCTCACAAGAGGAAACGAATAGCCAACGCTACCCAGTGTACCCTCTAAGCAACGTCACCGCCCCAACCGGCCCCCACAAAAACGTGCCGCCCCATAAGGGGCGGCACACAAACTTTTTTATCAGCTTTTCTGTAGCGAGCACGCGACGACCCAAAGCGGGCCGGGAGGGCCGGACTACCTTCCCTCAACGCGACCCTGCGAAGCCGTGAGCGAGGAGGGAAGGTAGTCCGGCCCTCCCGGCCCAGCTCACGCTAGCGCCAAGCGCTAGTAGTTCACCACCTGCTCCTCAAAGTACGCCTTCGGGTGGTTACACACCGGGCACACCTCAGGCGCCTCGGCACCAACGTGCAGGTGCCCGCAGTTCAGGCACTTCCACACCTTTACGCCCTCGCGCTCAAACACCTCGCCCGACTCGATGCGCTCGACGAGCTTGTTGTAGCGCTCCTCGTGAGCCTTCTCGACAGCGGCGACACCACGGAACTTCTCGGCGATCTCGGCAAAGCCCTCCTCCTCGGCGGTCTTGGCAAACTCGTCATACATCGTGGTCCACTCGTAGTTCTCGCCCGCGGCGGCGTCGCGCAGGTTGTCCAGAGTGCCCGGAACGGCGCCGTCGTGCAGGTACTTAAACCACAGCTTGGCATGCTCGGACTCGTTGCCCGCCGTCTCGGCAAAGATATTCGAGATCTGAACGTAGCCGTCCTTTTTGGCCTTGGATGCATAGTAGCGATACTTGGTGTGTGCCTGGGACTCACCGGCAAAAGCAGTCTCGAGGTTCTTCTTGGTCTGAGAGTTCTCAAAATCCATAGGTGTACTTCCCTTCAACACGTGCCGCCCATAGGCTTTGAGCGGCCCTGTCTTTAGGATGCCCTCAAGCCGAGAATTTAAACCTTACAATCCCGTTCTTCAGATTTGAGCGGGCTACACGCTCAACCAACGATCGCCCTCGGAGCGGCAAAAGCCCTCGCGCTCCAGATCGGCAAGAATACTTGCGACCAGCTCGCGCTCGACCGGCTCACGGCCGGCTGCCGTCTCCATCTCGTTAACGCCTGCAACAGCTTCATCAAGCGTAATACCTGCCGGCTGCCCATCGCGCGCTGCCAGCAGCATGCGCACAATGTGGGCGCGCTTTTGGCGGCGCGAGCCCTCAAACTTGGACTGACGACTATAGCCCGCCGACCGCCTGGACGGATTGGGCAGCGTCTTTTTAAGATACGCGCCGTAATCCAGCAACGCGTAATACCACGCGCGCGGCGTGTCGGCATCGTCTTGAGGCGCGGCAAAGGGCGCAATCTCATCCGCCGCCGCACCGGGGGCCGCCGGACAGGCAGCTTGAATCAGCGGCACCAGCTCGCGATCGGGAACGGCCGGCACATCGGGAAAGAAATGATGCAAAAAGACCGTGCGCACGTTGGTCTCCAGATACACGCCCGGAAGATCGAATGCAAACGAACGGATGCCCTGCGCCGTCGCCGGGCCAATGCCGGGCAGCGCGACCAGATCGTGCGTCTCACGCGGAAACTCCCCATCCCAGTCCTCCACAACGCACTGTGCAGCCCTGTGAAGCGCCAGGGCGCGGCGATTGTAGCCCATCCCCTGCCACGCATCCAAGACATCGGAAGGGGCGGCCTGAGCAAGCGCCCGGACAGTCGGAAAGCGATCGAGCCACGCCGGCATGCGCGTCTCCACGCGCGGCACCTGCGTCTGCTGCAGCATGACCTCGGAAAGCCAGATGATATACGGGTCGCGCGTGCGGCGCCACGGAAGGTCGCGATAACGCAGGACCCCTTCCGAACGAATCATCGAACGAAAGGGGTCCTGAATCATGACAATGCTCCTTATGCGGCGCTATTCCTCCCGGCAAGCATACGCGCAAGCGGCGTACTCGGGAAACGCATCGCGGTCGGCGAACTTGGGATCGACAGCCGGAAACTGGCGATGGGCGACGATATCGCCGAGCGAAACGGAATCGAGATAGTCGCGCATCAGCGCCTGGGCTCCGGCCCACAGGGGATGATAGCAGCACGCGCCCATGCGCGCACAGTCACCATCGGGCGCGGTGCAATCGTTCATAACCATGGGGCCCTGAACGGCCTCTACGACCTGACGGATCGTGACATCGTCGGGGCTCACCTTAAGGCGCATGCCGCCATGAACACCACGCAGGCTCTCCACAATGCCGGCCTGAACCAAGCCGTGCTGAATCGAACGGGCAAACGAATACGGAACATTGACCTCTTCGGCAGCAGTGCGAACAGAAAGCAACCGCTCCGGCTCCTCGGCAAGCATCGCAAGCATGCGAAGGGCATAATCAGTCTTCCTCGATATGTCCATGTTTCCCCTTTCAAGGAATACGAACAGCTCGAACGAGCTCCGGGGCCGAGCTTGTGTCGAGACGCCAAATGACCGCCTGAACAACCAAATTATAAAATGGGTGTTCACTGAATGCCGCACTTGAAGACTAGCTGAATCAGGTACGGCCTAAAGTGCAATTTAGTATAACCGAACCCCCTGCTTCATTGAACAGATGTTGCGCAACAAACCCCCTGTTTGAACACATATATCAGTAGAGGCTGGCTCGCTCGTTGCAAATGCGGTGATTTGGATAAAGAGGCATATAAGATCGAGGGCCTATTAAAATCAAAACCACCCCTAAAAGGGGTGGTTTGCTCTTAGGGTATAACCCTTGGATTTCCGGCACGCGTCTAAAGGCGCCGGCCCTCACGGGGTTCGGGCCGCACTGCAGATTGACCCGT
>DBFDDV010000085.1:0-4857 GCA_048302525.1 Collinsella sp.
GGAACATGGGAGACGGCGGTCGACGAAACTGGAGAGGAGGTATTACGAGCTCCTGTGCGAATTGAAGGGAGCGCTCCCGCAAACTGCCTATTGACAACTTATAGGAGCGTCGGTTTTACAAAGGAAGATATGCATTGTGCTCGGCCTGCGCCAAAAAGTCTACTCACTTAGTCCGAATCGAAGCCAAACGGATCCAAATAGATGACAAATTAAGCCAATCCGCAGCAAAAGACACGTGAATCAGTGCTTCTCGCGGCGGATTGACGCTACAAAGCGGCCAAAATGTCGGTCAGATTATCGATAACGGCATCGGCTCGCGATTGATCGAGGTTGACACCCTCGTGCGGACGCAGCGCCAGGACGCGGGCGCCGGAGCGCTTACCAGCCTCGATGCCCAAAGGCGAATCCTCGATAACCAGGCACTCGGCAGGCTCCACCCCCAGTGCCTCCATGGCACGCAGGTAGATCTCGGGGTCGGGCTTAAACGCACTGCACTCGTGACCGCTGATGGTGTAGTCCAGCACGTCGGCGATGCCGGCAATCTCCACCAGCTCGTCAATGAGCTCGCGATAGGACGAGCTCGCGATGGCGCACTTCACGCCGCGCTCGTGCAGCTCACGCATCACCGGCTCCGTCTGCTCGTTGAGCAACTCGGCATACGGAACGGGATGGTCCGGGCTGTAGACCTGCTTGTACTCCACGCGCAGACGCTCGCGCAGCTCAACATCGTCGGGCACCAGCGCCTCCCAAATGGCAGGCTCGTTAGACCCCGAAAGATCGGGAATCTCATCAAAGTGGAAGCCCTTCTCCTCCATAAACGCCACGCGACGACGGTTGTAGAACCACTCGGTATCGACCAGCACGCCGTCCATGTCAAACAGCACTGCCTTGATCATACGCATCTCCTCCCACCTGCCAAAAAGGGACAGGTTTATTTTGGTAGGTTTTATCTGGGATTTGCGACGCGACAGACACGCCCTCCCCAGAGCAAAAAAGGGGACGGGGCGCAAACCCCATCCCCTCTCAATCAACCCGTAAGGTCTACTTACTTGTGATTAGTAGGAAAGCTTCCACATGTAGCGACGCATGGTCAGCGGGTGCTGACGGGCCTCGGCGATCTGGTTGCCGTACTCGCGCATAACGGCGAGGTGCAGCAGCGGGTTGAAGTAGGTGACGACGCTCGCGGGCACGGCGTCAGCCAGGCCGTAGTCCTTGGAGTCGATCAGAGCGACCTTGGCACCCATACGCTGCAGGAAGGTGAGGGCGCGAGCGTCCATCGGACGGGTAGCACCGTCGGACATGAGGAAGACGTAGGGCTTACCCTCGGTGGAAACCTCGAACGGGCCGTGGAAGTACTCGCCGGTGTTGTAGGCGGCGGCGTCGATCCACTGCATCTCGGTGAACAGGAAGGCGGCGTTAGAGTAAGCCATCTTCTCGGAGGCACCGGAGGCCATGAAGTAGATCATCTTGTCGTCCTTGAAGTCCTGAGCGAACTGCTTGGCCAGGCCCTTGGAGGACTGAGCAGCGTTCTCGATCAGTTCGAAGATGTTGTTGAGGCCGGTGATCATGTCCTCGTAGTGATCATAGCCCTCGGTCTGCTGAAGGATCTCGAGAGCAAGAGCGATGGCGTAGGCAGGCTTCTCGGCCTTGGCAGCATAGTTGGCGTGGAAGCCGTGAACGATGACGTGGTCGGCCTCGACGGTCAGAGCGGAGCCAGCCTTGTTGGTGAGGGAGACGACCGGGCAGTTGTGCTTCTTGGCGGTCTTGTTGGCCTCGACGGTCTCGGGCGTGGAGCCACCGAGGGAGCAGGTGATCACGAAGGTGTGCTCGTTGACCCAGGAAGGCGTGTCGTAGTTGAACTCGTTAGCGGTGAAGATCTGAACGTTCAGCTTGTCCGTGTTGTTGGCCAGGAAGTACTTGGCGGGGTACAGGTCGGACATGGAAGCGCCGCAGCCGACGAAGGCGACGCTGTGGATCTCGTGGTTGGACAGGACGTCAGCGACGATCTGCTTAGGGAGGTTAAGGTCGATCTCGTACATCTGACACATTCCTTTCGATTTTTGCGGCGCCACATTGCCGGGCGCTCGCAGGGTTACCGTGATTTGGACCGAGTCGCCGGCCCGTTGAGGAAGTGTCAAAGGAACTGTCCCTTTGACACATTTAGGGATGGAAGCCTGCCTGGGGTATGGGATGCCAGGCAGGCCCCCGGGGGAAAGCGATTAGGCGCTTGGTCGCGACTAGGCCAGGATGCCGGCCGCGGAGAGGGCGATGCCGCCCACGATGGCGATCACGAGAAGCCAACCGGTGTTGACGTTCTTCTTGATGAGCCAGTACATAAGGCCAGTGAGGCCAAGGGAAATCATCTGGGGCATCATGCCGTCCAGGATGTCCTGGATCACGACGGTGCCCTCAGCGAACTGCAGCGGGGTGGTGGCGCCGATCAGCGTAGCGATCATGCCGCCCACGGACATAAGACCCACGATGCCGCAGACATACATGAGCTTCTCCATGAGGTCGCCGCCCTGAAGCTTGCTCAGGTACTCGTGGCCGCCCTGATAGCCCATCTTGGCTGCGAACCAAGTGATCAGCACAGAGGGGACGATGGAGATGAGCATGGCCAGGATCGGGCCCATGATGGAGCCCTGCTGAGCCAGCTGAACGCCCAGGCCAAAGGCGATAACGCGGATGGTGCCCTGGAAGAAGGAGTCACCGATGCCGGAAAGCGGACCCATGAGGGAGGTCTTGACCGCGTTGATCGAATCGGGATCGAAGTTCTCGGGATCCTTGGCGTACTCCTCCTCCATGGAGGCGGAGAGGCCCAGGATGAAAGCGCTCGTCTGCGGGGTGCAGTTGTAGAACGCCATGTGACGGTGGTAAGCCTCTTTCTTAGCAGCGAGCTGCTTGGGGTCGGACTCATCCGGATAGAGGCGATCGAGCGTGGGAACCATGCCGTAGAGGAAGCCCATGTTCATCTGACGCTCGTAGTTCCAAGAGGCCTGGATGGCCCAGGAGCGCCAGAAGAACTGGCTGACCTTCTTGTTCAGGGACACGTCCTTGGTTGCGGTTGCCATAGTGTGTTCCTCCTTAGTCTTCGTCGTCTTCGAGCGGATCGTAGTCGGAATCGACACCGGCGGCTGCATGGGAACCGTTGAACTTGAAGCCCATGAAGACGACAGCCAGGCACACACCGATCAGAGCGACCGCGATGACGGACAGGTTGAGGTAAGCGGCGAGCAGGAAACCGATGAACAGGAACGGAGTCATACCCTTCTTGATCATCATGGTGAGCAGCAGGGCCAAGCCGTAGGCGGTCATGATCTTGGTCGAAACGTTAAGACCAGTGGACAGCCACTCGGGAACCATGTTGACGATGGCCTGAACCAGGTCGGTGCCAACAAAGACGGCGAGGAAGATCGGCAGGAAGTACATGACGGCGTACAGACCGGAGCCGGCGCAGATGTGCATACGGTAGGCGGTCTTGAACTTTCCGTTATCGATCGCGTTATCTGCCACATGGGTGAGGGCGGCGATGATGGAACGGAACACGATGCCGAGGAGCTGACCCAGGACGGCGACCGGGATGGCGATCGTCATGGCGGTCTCGGCGGAAGCATCGGTCAGGCACGCAAAGGCAGCGGCCACGATGCCGCCCAGGACCATATCGGGCGGAACGGCGGCGCCGACCTGCACCAGGCCCATGGACACGAGCTCGACGGCGGCACCGACGGCAAGGCCGGTGGGCACATCGCCCAGCAGCAGACCGACGAGCGTGGCGCCAACGAGGGGCTGCTCGAAGTTAAGACGACCGAGCAGGCGGGAGTCCCACATGCAGAACACGCCGACGAGGCCGACGAGCACCGCACTGATGAACGTATTCATACCCTTCTCCTTTCAGTCAGGCAAAAGCCTGGTTGATTACAGCTTGGCGTCGATGTCGACGCTCTGATACGTAGGGGTCTGCTGAACATAGAGCTTGATGCCCATGTCGAGCAGCTGGTTGACGTCGGCCTTCTGGGTGGCGTCGAGGAAGACGGAGCTGTCCTTGCCTCCGACCTGATCGGCACCGTCGTGGTTGGCGGTGGCGCCCAGGTTGATGGCGTCGAGCTTGTAGCCCTGGCAGAACTGCAGCATCTCGGCGGTGTTGCCAAAGACGAACATGACGCGCTCGCCGAGGGTGTTGAGCTTGTCCATCTTGGCGAGGGCACGCTCGACGGTGAAGACGTTCAGGCGCACGCCCTGGGGCTTGGCCAGCTTAAGAGCGCCCTTCTTGATGTCATCGTTGGCGGCAGCGTTGTCGACGACGATGATGCGCTCGGCCTGAACCTTGGTGGTCCAGGTAAAGACGACCTGGCCGTGCAGCAGACGGTAGTCAAGACGTGCGAGGACGATCTTGGCAGGACCGGAGCTGTGACGGGACGCCTTGGCCTTCTTGGCGGGAGCCGCGGCGGGCTGGGCCGGTGCGTTGGGGTTGGTCAGACCGTTGCGGGCCTCGTTGATGAGGGCCGCGAGCTCGGCGCCCTCGACGGGGACAGGGCTCATAGCGAGCGTGAGCGCCAGCGGGATGTTGAAACCGCTGACAACCGTGAACTTCGTGCCGTTCTTGGAAAGCTCGACCATGTTGTTGTTGACCGAGCTGCCGAGCATATCGGTCAGCACATAGACGGTGTCGTCCGCGTTGAACGTGGCGATCATGGCGTCCACCTTATTGGTGATGGGCTCCTTGTCGTCACGAGCAAGTGACACGACGTGGACGTTCGACACGTCGCCGAGAACCATCTCGAGCGTGTCTTTGGCGCCTGCGGCCAGGCCGCCATGAGATGCGAGAATGATCTGATTCATCTTGCCTCCTCCTTTTCG
>DBFDDV010000086.1:0-4074 GCA_048302525.1 Collinsella sp.
GAGCTCAAGTATGAGATGACGGTCGGCGAGCTCAAAAACCCGCGCCAGGCTATGCTTCCCATGCTGGCGGCCGTGGGCGGCGTCGTCGTTCCCGCCTGCATCTATCTGATCTTTAACCATGCCGGTGCCCGCAACGGTTGGGCCATCCCCATGGCAACCGATATTGCCTTTGCGCTGGGCGTGCTGTCGCTTTTGGGCAATCGCGTTCCCAACGGCGTGCGCGTGTTCTTCTCGACGCTCGCTATTGCCGACGACCTCATCTCCATCGCCGCCATCGCCATTTTTTACGGTCAGAGCCCCAATCCGTTTTGGTTGGGCGCCGCCGCACTTGTGACCTGCGCGCTCGTGTGGCTCAACAAGACGCAGCATTACCGCCTTGCCCCGTACTCGGTGCTGGGCCTGCTGCTGTGGTTCTGCATGTTCAAGAGCGGCGTGCACGCTACGCTTGCCGGCGTCATCCTGGCCTTCACCATTCCGGCCAAGTGCGGCGTTAAGCTCGATAGCCTTACCGATTGGCTGGGCGAGTGCCTGCCGTTGCTCGACGACCGTTACGATGACGAGGCGCACATCCTGGGCCAGCATGACTTTACCGTCTCGACAACCAAGGTCGAGCGCGTCATGCACCGCGTGACCCCGCCGCTCATCCGCATGGAGCGTCTGATCTCCACGCCGGTCAACTTTGTGATTCTGCCGATCTTCGCGTTCGTCAACGCACAGGTTCGCCTGGTGGGCGTGGACATGAGCACGCTGCTCACCGACCCGGTGACGCTCGGCGTGTACTTTGGCATGCTGCTGGGCAAGCCGATCGGCATCTTTGGCATGACGTTCGCCTTGGTCAAGCTCAAGGCCTGCGAGCTGCCGCACAATGTCAACTGGCACATGATTGCCGGCGTGGGCATTCTGGGCGGTATCGGCTTTACCATGTCGATTCTCATCAGCGGCCTTGCCTTCCCGACGGCCCAGTTTGAGGTTCTGGCTGCCAAGGCCGCCATCCTTGCCGGTTCGGTCACCGCTGCCGTGCTCGGCATGATCTACATGAGCGTGGTTTGCAAACACCCCGCGCCCAAGGGCGAGTAAAAGCTCGAAAACAGACACCAGAACCGGTTTGGATGCGTTCGAAACTCGGATCCGGGTGCTACTGGCCCTCTGCCAGACACCCCCGTGGTCAAAAAACGCCGTTTGTGAGTACTGTTACAAACGGCGTTTCATTTTAGGTGTGGAAAATAATGAACAAAGTTATAAGAACTGTACGTTAATGAGTGAGCATCGACTTCCAATTCGGCGCTGGTTGACGGTGACTAGGGAGTTTCAAGTCCAGTTTTGCCGATTTCGACCAAAAATCGCTGCTACTAAAAAAGTAACAGTACTCATATTTGCCCTTTTTTGGCCACAAGCCCTAAAACAAGCTACGCCAGGGTCGGGAAACGGGCCAAATCGTCGGCCTCGAGGCTTATTCCACGGTGCCGTAGATGGCGCCCCAGCCGTGGGCGGCCAAGGCGGAGTTGAGCTGGTCGCAAAGTGACTGGCGGTCGTAATAGCCGGGCGGTAGCAGGTTGACGATTTCCATGAGATCGGGCGCCAGGTCCAAGATTTCGGCCTGTACGATCAGATCCAGGCGGTCGATGGCGTGGCGGTCGTAAAACAGTCCGTCGACCAGGCGCTGCAGGTCGCCGAATTCCTCGGCCTGGAACGATCCGTACTCCATAGTGCCTCCTTGGGCGCTCCACGCCGGCATGCGCGGCGATTCGTAATTCATTGCGATGGACTTAATCTATCACGGCTTCATAACGTTGCGACGGTGGCGGTCTATACTTAGAAAAATTGCAACGTACCGCTTCGTGAAAGGTCGCACCCATGCAGACGATCTACCAGAAGATGGAAACCACCGAACTCGATGCCGCCATCGAGGCGCTCAAGGCCGAGGCCGCCGAGGTCAAGGCCAAGGGCCTGGCGCTCGACATGGCCCGCGGCAAGCCGTCGCCCTCCCAGGTGGACATCTCTCGACCCATGCTCGATATCCTCAATGCCGATGCCGATCTGCACGACGGCAACGTCGACTGTTCCAACTACGGCTGTTTTGAGGGCATTCCCTCGGCACGCAAGCTAGCGGGGGAGTTCCTGGGTTGCCCCGCCGAGCAGACGCTCGTGCTGGGCTCGTCGAGTTTGCTGATCGAGCACGATATCGCCGGCATGTTCTGGCGTTGCGGCTCGTGCGGCAGCGAGCCCTGGGAGGCTTACGAGGCAGCGCACGACGGCAAGAAGGTCAAGTTCCTGTGCCCGGTTCCCGGCTACGATCGCCACTTTGGCATTACCGCCGACTTGGGTATCGAGAACGTCCCCGTCGCGATGACCGACAACGGCCCCCACATGGACGAGGTCGAGCGCCTCGTCGCCGCCGACGATTCCATCAAGGGCATCTGGTGCGTGCCCAAGTATTCCAACCCCACGGGCATCACCTTTAGCGAGGACACTGTGCGCCGCCTGATTGAGATGCCCACGGCCGCACCCGATTTCCGCATCTTCTGGGACAACGCCTACTGCGTGCACGACCTGTACGACGAGACCGACGAGCTCGCCAACATCTTCGATCTTGCCCGCACGGCGGGCACCGAGGACCGCGTGGTGGCCTTTGCCTCGACGTCCAAGATCACTTTCCCGGGTGCCGGTATCGGCTTTATCGGTGCGAGCCCCGCGGTTATCGCGGAGTTCTCCAAGCGCCTGAAGGCCGGCCTCATCAGCGCCGACAAGCTCAACCAGCTGCGTCACGTGCGCTTCCTTCCCACCATCGAGGCGGTCAAGGAGCACATGAAAAAGCATGCCAAGTTCTTGCGCCCGCGCTTTGAGGCCGTCGAGCGCAAGCTCACCGAGGGTCTGGGCGAGACGGGCTGCGCCACCTGGACTCACCCCCGCGGCGGCTACTTTGTAAGCTTCGATGGTCCCGAGGGCTCGGCCCAGAAGGTTGCTGCGCTTTGCGCCGACCTGGGCGTCAAGCTCACGCCGGCCGGTGCTACCTGGCCCTATGGCAAGGACCCGCGCGATACCAACATCCGCATCGCGCCGAGCTATCCCACGGTCGAGGACCTGGAGGCCGCGCTCGATGTACTGGTGCTGGTCGTTAAGCTTGTCGCTGCCGAGCTTGCGCGTGCCGAGCGCGCCTAACGCGCGGCTTCCCGTACTATCCGCACCTTCGATACGTAAAGGAGCATATACATGGATTTGGGTATTTCCACCAACCCCACGCCAGAGCTCTACACCATTAAGGTAACCGGCGAGATCGATATCTCTAACGCCGATAGCCTGCGCAATGCCATCGACCTGGCGCTCGAGCAGCCCACTGAGGCCGTTGAGCTCGATTTTGCCCAGGTGAGCTACATCGATTCGACGGGCATTGGCGTGCTCGTGGGCGCCGCGCACCACGCAGTCGACCACGGCAAGCGCTTTAGCTGCACCAATGTGCAGCCCCCGGTGATGCGCGTGGTTCAGCTGTTGGGTGTCGACCAGGAGATTTCGATCACCGCTGCATAATCTTTGCCCCCAAAAGGGCGTGCCGTTTGGCATATGTTTGTGATGCGCTCGGACGTTTTGGCGTCCGGGCGCTATACTTGACCGAATGAATAGACGAGTTCCGGCCGAATGGCGCGGTGCGGGCTCGACTCACATCGAGCCTTGGAGGTATGTGTGTTTGGTATTGGAGAGGGTGAGCTCGCGATCATCGTGGTCTTCGGCTTTTTGCTGTTTGGCCCGGATAAGCTCCCACAGATGGGCCGCACGATCGGCCGTGCCATTCGTCAGTTCCGCGAGACGCAGGAAAAGATGACGGCCGTTGTTCAGTCCGAGATCATCGATCCGGTAAGCGAGGCTGCTTCGGCTCCGGTCAAGCCCAAGAAGGCTGCCGTCGATGACGATTCCGATGCGGACGAGGATGCCGCCGGGACGGCTGCACCCGCAAAGAAGGAGACCTTTGCCGAGCGCCGTGCCCGCCTTGCCGCCGAGAAGGCCGCGAGCGAGGGTGCCACCGAGGACGAAGGTATTGCCGAGGAGGCCGAGAACGCAGAGCCTGCCGCCGCTGCCGCC
>DBFDDV010000087.1:0-10182 GCA_048302525.1 Collinsella sp.
GCGCAGGCGCCTGCGCCCGCACGCCCGCCGGCTTCCCCGTCTCACCGGCGGGCCCGACCTTGCCCGTTGTCTCCGCCACGCGAACGGACGCACCTTCATTCGCGCCAGCAAACGGCGACACGACGATATCGGCCCGAGCGCGGTCGGACGCAATGTCAACTCCCTCAGGCGGTTGTCCCGAAATCGGCATGTCGGAATAGAGCGCCACGCGCCCGCCAGAAAGCAGCCGCGCCGACACTCGCTTGATGGCCTCGGGATTCGAAACGGCGAGCCCCGCACAGCGCGCCCACGTATCCACCGCCCACACGCCGCGGACGTCGGTCGCCGTGGTGATGACGGGGATGGCCCCTGCCGCGCGTGCCACAGTTTGCGCAAGCTCGTTTGCACCGCCCAAATGCCCCGACAAAAGCGGGACGGCAAAGCGCCCCGCCTCGTCGATCGCCACAACCGCGGAATCGGTTGCCTTCGAGGCGACATGCGGCGCGATCGCCCGAACGGCGATGCCCGCCGCGCCCACGAACAGAAGCGCGTCCGACGCTTCCCACGCGAGCGCCGTCCATGCGCGCAGGTCGGCCTTCCCCTCGCCGAACCCGCGCGAAACGGAAACGTCCCAGCCAGGGTCATCTTCACCTGTCTGCGCGCAATCAGAAAGCGCGCGTGCGGTGCGCTCCGCCAACGCATACCCCCTCTCAGTGAACGCTATGCAGGAAATCCTCATCTAGCGCACCACCATCGTCGAGAAGTAGCTGCCCCAATCGGGCACATCGTCGAGCAGGCGGTACACGCGCTCGCCCGGAAGCCCACAGTCCTCTACGAGCTCGGCACCGTCGAAGGCGCCCTCCTCGCGAAGGATGCGCTTCATGTCCGCAAGCGAGCGGCGCGCCTTCATGACCACCTTCGTCCCCGGCCAGCCGATTGCGCGGCCTACCCCGTACAGCACGCCTTTACTCATAGGTCGCCCCCAATTCCCCGATGACTGCATCGGCGCCCGACGTGCGGAAAAGCTCGCGGCGCTCGGCGTCGAACACGACCGCGGCGATGTCGCATGCGCCCGCCGCGCGACGGCGCAACCTGTCCTCGATTGCCGCAGCGAGCGAAGCGCGCGCAGCGTCCCCCACGCCGGCGGCCTCGATTACCTCGAGCGCCGCCGCGGTCGTGACCGACGACATGATCTCGCGCACGGTCTTCGCGCCCGCGCCGGCCAAGGCCGCGTGGGCGGCCAGAATCTCCGCGCGGCAGTCGGCGGTACGCGAATGGGTGTCCATGATGCCGCCAGCGACCTTCACCAGCTTGCCGATGTGTCCCACAAGAAGGACATTGGTGAATCCCTCGCGAACGCAGCAATCAATCGCATCGCCCACAAAGTTGGAGATGAAGACCACCGGCGCACCGTTTAGGTGGAAATGCCCCGAGATGAACTGCCCGCCGTAGTTGCCGGGCGTGAGCACGACTCCGCGCCGCCCCATAGCCGCATGCTGCCGAATCTCGAGCTCGATGCTGTCACGCAAGGCAGCGAGGCTGCGCGGCTCGACGATGCCCGTCGTTCCCAGGATGGAGATGCCGTCCTCTATCCCCAGGTGCGGGTTGAAGGTCTTTTCGGCAAGGGCCACACCCTCGGGTACCGAAATCGTCACAGCAATGTTTCCAGAAAAGCCGTGCGCGGCGCACACCTCACGCACCGCCGAAGTAATCATCGCGCGCGGCGTCGCGTTGATGGCGGCCGCCCCCACCGGCTGCTCGAGCCCGGGCAACGTCACGCGCCCCACACCCACGCCGCCATCGACGGAAACTTCCGATTCGTGCGCGGGCACGTCCTTGCTGCCCGCAGTACCCGTGCCCGACCCCGCATGTTCCACGCGCGCGTACACGAGCACGCCGTCGGTCACATCGGCGTCGTCGCCTGCATCCTTTCGCACGGCGCACTGGGCGCACCCCTCGCCGATGTATGCATCGACCACGTCCGTCTCGACGGGCAGCCCGCCGGGGGTGACGATCGACACGCGGCCGACGGGCTTTCGTGACAAGAGCATCTCGCAGGCCGCCTTCGCCGCGAGCGCGGCGCAGCTCCCCGTGGTATAGCCGCAGCGCAGGCGGGTCGTCCCGGTATATATGTAGTGCTCGAAGGCCACGCTAGCTGCTCGCCTTCCGATACCCCGTGGCAAACGAAGGGTCGTAAAGCTTGCTGCGCTCGTACGACTCCGCTTGCGCGCCGTCGTGCGCAAGCCCGCCGCGAGCTCCGAGCACGCGGCCCACCACCACGAGCGCCGTGCGGTCGATGCCCTCTCGCGCGCCCGCGTCGGCGAGCGTGCCCACTGTGCATCGCACCACGCGCTCCTCAGGCCAGGTCGCCTTGTACACGAGCGCCGCCGGCTCGTCGGAGCTGCGGCCCGCGGCCAAAAGCTCGGCGGAAAGCTCGGCGAGCATACCCGAGCTCAGGAAGATGACCATAGTCGAGCCGCTTTCCGCCATGGTGCGCATGCCCTCGCCCGCGGGCATGGGGGTGCGCCCGGAAAGCCGCGTGATCACGACCGACTGGCTGATTCCCGGCAGCGTGTATTCCTGGCGAAGCGCCGCCGCGGCACCGCAAAAGCTCGACACGCCGGGCACCACCTCGTAGTCCACGCCGCGCGCGTCGAGTGCGTCCATCTGCTCCTGGATGGCGCCGTATAGGCACGGGTCACCCGTGTGCAGGCGCACCACTTCCTCGCCCCGCGCATCCGCCGCACACATCACGTCGAGCACTTCCTCCAAGGTCATGTGCGCGCTGTCGTAGACGACGCAGGATTCCTTGCAATCGGCGAGCAGCTCGGGGTTCACAAGGCTCCCCGCCCAAACGACCACGTCGGCCGCGCGCAGAAGGCGCGCCCCGCGCAGCGTGATAAGGTCGGCGGCGCCCGAGCCTGCGCCAACGATATGAATCATCCGAGCCTTCCCTTCCCGTTTCTCATAGCAACCGTTTACGCCGCCCTTCGCACAGCGGGCAAAACACGGCGCCCGCAGCGGCAATCGGCGCAAATACGCAGGCAGGAGGCGCAATGCCGCCCGCCCTGGCTTTGACACGTTCACAAGTGCCCACTATCATAGTAAAAGTTTCGGCAACGAGCATATGACAATCGGATAAAAGGAAATGACCGGCGCGGCGCCCGCACAGCCCGCGCTGGCTTGCGGAGGGAACCAGGTGGGAATCCTGGGCAAGGGACATTACTGTATAGGACGCGCGGGCGAACTGCCTCGCGCCCCAAGCCAGACTGCTTCGCCTTTTCCTCACGGCATCGCCGTGGCGTTAGCTCCTTGTGAACCCCGAGGGGCGCGCTTTTCTTTCGCTTGTGCCGACAAGCAACTGTCGCCGGGGGACCGGCAAACCGAGGAAAGGAAAAACCATGTCCGACCAGATGTCACGCCGCGGCTTCATGGGCGCCGCAGCAACCGGAGCCTTCGCGCTCGCCGGAGTTGCGCTCGCGGGCTGCTCCAGCACCTCCGCGAGTTCCGAGAAATCGAGCGAAAAGGAGAAGGCCGTGAAGCCGGTCATCCTCGTCACGAGCTTCGGCACGAGCTACAACGACTCGCGCCACATCACCATCGGCGCCATCGAAGACGCTATCCGCGAGAAGTACTGGCAGGACTACGACATCCGCCGCGCCTTCACCGCGCAGATCATCATCGACAAGCTGAAGAAGCGCGACGGCATCACGATCGACAACATGACCGAGGCGCTCGACCGCTGCGTGGAAGACGGCGTGAAGGAAATTGTCGTGCAGCCGACGCATCTCATGGCTGGCCTGGAATACGCCGACGTGAAAGACGAGCTCGACAAGTACGCCGACAAGTTCGACAAGATCTCGCTCGGCGACCCGCTGCTCACCTCCGACGACGACTACAAGAAGGTGGCCGCAGCTATTAAGGAGAACATGGCGTCCTTCGACGACGGCAAGACGGCGCTGTGCCTCATGGGCCACGGCACCGAAGCCGATTCCAACGCCGACTATGCCAAGATGCAGGAAGTGTTTAAGAACGAGGGCTTGACGCAGTTCTTCGTCGGCACCGTCGAGGCTGAGCCGACCTGCGAGGATGTTATCGCCGCCGCGAGCGCCGCAGGGTACAAGAAGGCCGTGCTCGCGCCGTTCATGGTGGTCGCGGGCGACCACGCGAACAACGACATGGCAGACGAGACCGACCCCGACAGCTGGGCTGCGAAGTTCGTGGCCGCCGGCTTCGAAGTGACGTGCCTGCTCCAGGGTCTGGGACAGAACGTCGCGGTCGACGACATCTACGTCTCACACGTGGACGACGCCATCGCCAAGCTGTAAACTCGCCGCGCACGGGGGCGCCGGTCGCGTCCCCGTGCAACGGGCATGCGCCTTCCCCGACTGACGGCGCATGCCCGTTGCATTCGCATCCCGCCCACCCACAGCACGGCGCGGGCGGTCGAAGCGATTGAAAGGAACCCCTCCATGTTGAAGAAAACCCTCGCCTTCGCCCTATCGGCGGCGCTTTTCGCGTTCTCGCTCGCCGGCTGCGGCGGAAATTCAATCGACAGCGCAAAGGCAAGCGATGCCGATTCCCAGGAAAAGACCGAACAGGCGGCCGATGCGCCCGAGGGCGCAAGCGCTGCCCCCATCACCGCCGACAAGGTGGCCGACGGCACCTATCCGATCACCGTAGATTCCAGCTCGAACATGTTCAGGATTGTGGACGCCCAGCTCATCGTGGAAAACGGCTCCATGCACTGCGTGATGACACTTTCCGGCACGGGCTACGGCAAGCTCTTCATGGGCACGGGTGACGAGGCTGCCGCCGCGAGCGAGGCCGACTTCATCCCCTATGTGGAAAACGCGGAAGGCAAGTACACCTACGACGTGCCCGTTGAAGCGCTCGACGAGGACACCGCCTGCGCCGCGTGGAGTATTAGAAAAGAGCAGTGGTACGACCGCACGCTCGTGTTCGAATCCGCCGGCGTCGATCTGCGCGCCGACGCACTGAAGTAACGCCATGCGGTCGATTCTTCCCAAGGGGGAAAACAGGAAGCGCCACAGCATCGCGGCGCGCGCGATCGCCTGCGTTCTCGTCGCCCTGCTCGCGCTTCCCTTCGCGGGGTGCAGTGCGAGCCCGAACGCGACCGGTGCCACGACGGGCTCTCAGGAATACACTGTGAGCGTCTCGCTTTCCGGCGGGTCAGGGCGCGCAAGCATCGCCTCACCCACCACAATTGTGAAGGATGGCGACACCTACACCGCGACGGTCACCTGGTCGAGTTCGAACTACGACAAGATGACCATCGACAGCGTGGACTACGCGCCCATAAACGACGGCGGCAACTCCACGTTCGAGATACCCGTCACGCTCGACGAGGACATCGCCGTGTCGGCCGAGACCGTCGCCATGTCGACGCCGCACACCATCGACTACACGCTCCACTTCGACTCATCCACCATGAAGGAGAAATCGGGCGACGATGCAAGCGGCGACTCCCCCGCGGGAACGGCTTCAAGCGCCGCGGCCGACTTCCACAACCCAGATTTGGGCTGCGCCTGGGAGCCGACGGGGACGCTTCAGCTTGAATACGCCAAGCACTTCACTGTCGACGAGTTCGAAGGCGGCCTGCGGCTTATCTGCGTTTCGAACGGGGAGCGCTTCCTCGTGGTACCGCAAGATGCGAAGGTACCTGATGGGTTGAGCTCTGACATCGCGGTCATAAGGCGCCCCGCCGACAAGGTGTACCTCGTGTCGTCGGCGACGATGTGCCTGGTCGACGCGCTCGATGCGAACGACAATATCTTCATGTCGGGCACGAAGGCCGACGATTGCTCGGTCGCGGGCTTCAAAAGCGCGCTCGAAAGTGGGGCGATCGCCTATGGCGGCAAGTACAGCGCGCCCGACTACGAGCGAATATCGGCCTCGGGCTGCACGCTCGCCATCGAGAACACCATGATCAACCACACACCCGATGTGAAGGAAAAGCTGCAGAAGCTCGGACTCGTCGTGCTCACCGAACAGTCGTCGAGCGAGCCCGAAGCACTCGGGCGCGTCGAGTGGATTAAGCTTTTCGGCGTCCTGTTCGACAAGGAAGACGAGGCCGCGCACCTGTTCAACGAGCAGAAGGCCCGCGTCGAGCAAACGTCGGGGCTCGCGTCGTCAGGTAAAACCGTGGCGTATTTCTACATTAACTCGAACGGGGCCGCCGTCACGCGGCGGGCGGGCGACTACGTGGCGCAGATGATCGAGCTTGCAGGCGGCAACTACGCGCTCGATGACGCGCAGACGGCGTCGACGTCAGGTTCGTCAGTAACGCTCGAAATGGAGCGCTTCTACGCGACGGCGAAGGATGCCGACATCATCGTCTACAACGGCACCATCGACGAATCGGTTGCCACCTTGAAAGACTTCGTAGGCAAAAACGCGCTATTGTCGCAGTTCAAAGCCGTGAAGAACGGCAACGTCTGGGTCACAAGCGCCGACATGTACCAGCAGATGACTTCTACCGCCGACATTATCGACGAGCTGCACGGGGCGTTCACCGGCGATGACGCGAGCGACTTCCATTATCTGAGGAAGCTTGGCTAGCGTCATGAGAAGCCGGCTTTCCATGACATACGACGAATCGGGGCGCGCCGCGCGGTGTCGCGTCGTGACGGCGCTGCTCGCTGTTGTCCTCATCGTGCTCGTCGGGGCCAACCTGTGCATCGGGAGCGTGCTCGTGCCCGCAGACCACATCCCCAGCATCCTTTCGGGCGGCGCGGCCAATTCCATGGAAAGCCAGGTCATCTGGGAGATTCGCCTGCCGCGCGTGCTTTCAGCCGTGCTTCTCGGCGGGGCACTTTCGCTCTCCGGGTTCCTGCTGCAGACGTTTTTCAACAACCCCATCGCCGACCCGTTCATCTTGGGCGTCTCCTCGGGCGCAAAGTTCGTCGTCGCGCTTACGATGATCGTGCTTCTGGGCGCGAACCAGGCCATGTCCTCGCCGGCCATGGTGGCCGCAGCGTTTCTGGGCTCGCTTATCACCATCGGCTTCGTGCTCCTCATCGCACGGCGCATAAGTTCCATGGCCATGCTCATCGTGGCGGGCGTCATGGTGGGATACATCTGCTCGGCGGCGACGAACTTCCTCATCGCCTTCGCCGACGACCAGTCCATCGTGAACCTGCACAACTGGTCTTTGGGTAGCTTCTCGGGTTCGAGCTGGGACGACGTCGCGGTCATCGCGGTCGTGGTGATCACCGTGAGCGCATGCGTATTCGCGATATCGAAGCCCCTTTCCGCCTTCCAGCTGGGAGAAGCCTACGCAAAAAGCGTCGGCGTGAACGTCGCACGCTTCCGCGTGGTGCTCGTCCTTCTAGCGAGCATGCTCTCCGCCTGCGTGACCGCGTTCGCTGGTCCGGTGTCGTTCGTAGGCATCGCGGTTCCGCATCTCGTTAAGTCGGCGCTGAAGTCGTCGAAGCCCATCCGCGTGATTCCTGCGTGCTTCTTGGGAGGCGCCATCTTCTGCGCGGGCTGTGATTTGATCGCGCGCACGCTGTTCTCCCCCGTCGAGCTTTCCATCAGCGCCGTCACCGCCATCTTCGGCGCGCCGGTGGTTATAGCGCTCATGTTGAAGAAGCGGGTGAGGTAGATGGGGGAATTCGTGCCGCGGCCCAAAACGCTCGGAGGGGAGTCGAACCTCGAAACCCCGGTAAAAACGCAGGCTGACGGAGCGCCGCTTTTCCGCATAAGCGACCTGTCGGCGGGCTACGACAAAAAGGTCGTAGTCGAAGGCGTCGAGCTGGAGGTTCGCGCGGGCGACGTCGTGGCGCTCATCGGGCCGAACGGCTCGGGCAAGTCGACCATCTTGAAAACCATTACACGCCATCTGGCACCGCTTGCCGGCGCGGTCGAGCTCGACGGGCGGGAGATTTCCCGATGGAAGACGGCGGAGTTCGCAAGGAACCTTGCCGTTATGCTGACAGATCGACCCCGGACCGAGCTCCTCACCTGCCGTGATATCGTAGAGGCGGGAAGGCATCCCTACACCGGGCGAATGGGCACACTCTCGCCCGACGACCATAGTCGGGTCGATGAGGCCATGAAAACCGCACATGTGGAAGAGCTCGCCGAGCGCGACTTCATGCAGATAAGCGACGGGCAACGCCAGCGCGTCATGCTCGCACGAGCCATCGCGCAGGATCCGCGTGTGCTCGTGCTCGACGAGCCCACGTCGTATCTCGATATCCGCTACCAGATCGACCTGCTGCGAATACTTCGCCACCTTTCGAAATCGCGGAATGTGGCTGTCATCATGTCCATCCACGAACTCGAGCTCGCGCAGAAAAGCGCCGACAAGGTGATTTGCGTGAAGGACGGCCGGGTCTTCCGCGCCGGCGCACCCGAGGACATATTCACGCGCGAGACGATTGGCGAGCTCTACGGGCTTCAACATGGCACCTTCAACGAGCGCTTCGGCAGCGTGGAAATTGGGCGCCCGCACGGCGATGCGCACACGTTCGTCATCGCCGGCGCAGGTACGGGGTCAGCTGTGTTTCGCCAGCTCATCCGGCAGGGCAAGGCGTTCTACGCGGGCATTCTGCACGAAGGGGACATCGACTGCGAGCTCGCGCGCGACCTGGCGACGGAATGCGTGGCCGAGCGCGCCTTCGAGCCGATCGGGGATAAAACCATAGCCCGCGCCAAAGAGCTCCTCGTCCACTGCGCGCGCCTTATCGTGTGCCCCGCCGCCTTCGGCACCATAAACGCCCGCAACGCAGAGCTCGTCGAGTTTGCACGCTCGCATGGTATCGAGGTCATGCGAGCGTGCGAAGGCGCATCGGAGGATTCCAAAATTGGAGTGGGAAGGATAAACTGGACTTTCTTTTAAGGATCCTCAGGCTACAGCTCCTACGCCGGCAAGGTCTCCAAGGCGCCGGAGAACCTCAGGAACAGGAATTTCCACGCCGACGAGCCCAACTAGGCCTAATCCAAGCGAGATTCCAGACTCGACAGGCCATTGAGAGTTAGGTCGTTGGCGACCTCCGAGACGCGCTCGATAGGAACCGAGCCGTCAGACAGCGCCCACGTGCGATAGATACCGATAATACCCGACAGCAAAAACGCCAGATAGTAGTCGAACATCTCGTCCTTGAGACCTTGGGGCAGCAGATCGCGCTCGGCAATCTCGTGCTCGAGCGGCGCACGAAGACGAGCCATGAAATCATCGAGCGGAATGTTCTCAATCAGCTGACGATTGAGCACCAAGTTGTTGCACAGTGCCTCGTTAACGGTTTTAAAGAAGGTCGCCGCCGCGCCAAGAGCGCGCTCGTTGGTGTCACCGTCCATAGAAGCAAGCGTTTTCTCGACCGAGTCGACAATCATCTCCACCACATCGACAGCAATGGCATCGAGCAGGCCGTCAACCGTACCAAAGTGAACGTAAAAGGTCTTGCGGTCGACATTGGCCTCGCGCGCGATGGCACTCACCGTAATGTCTGCCAGCGGCTTTTCCATGAGCAGGCGCTCGAAAGCCGAAAGGATGGCATTACGGCTGCGAACGATGCGGCGGTCAAGACGCGGTTTGCTGGTTGCCATGGGCGTGTCCCTTCGATATGCGAGCATTCATCAACAGATGAGAGATAATCTACGTAAGAGGATTATCCCCCATACAGCACAAATATGCCTCGCATCATGAAGAACGCACGACTGCCCTACTGCGACTTAGGGTGCTTCTTCTTATTGAGTGCCGACGGAGATACGCGAATACCGTCTCCTGTCTGACGCACATAGGCCTTATGAGCCGGCTTTGCGGTCCCAGAAGCCTTCTGAGCGTGCTTCTTGGGATCAACGGTAACAGCATTCGTGGGATGCGGCTTAGTGGGCGCAGAGGGCGTCTGAGGCGTGCGGCCGAGCTTGCGCATCACGCGATCCCAGCGCGCATGGATGCTCTCGTTGTGGGCGCTCTTAAGTCCCAGCAGGGGCGCAGCCAAAATGGTCGGCGCAATAAACGTAATGAGGCGCCACAGCAGATAACCGGCGGTCGAAGCCGACCCAAAGAAATGACCCAGAAACAGCGCGAAGCCGCCCTCGGCACCGCCGGTACCACCGGGCAAGGGGACCGCAGAGCTCAGCAACTGGACAAAGGCGCTCGCGGCCATGACCGAGAAAAAGTCGACCTCGTGGTGGCCAAAGGCAAGCATCAGGAAATACGGAACCAGATAGAAA